>DATMQV010000166.1:0-3718 GCA_035566615.1 Xanthobacteraceae bacterium | reverse complement strand
CGGCACCAATACGGTCGGCGATTTCGTCATGATCAACGCCATGATGATTCAGCTCTATCAGCCGCTGAATTTCATGGGCCTGGTCTATCGCGAGATCAAACAGGCGGTGATCGACATCGAGTTCATGTTCTCGATCCTGTCGCGCAAGCCGGAGATTGAGGACAAATCCGGCGCCCCGCCGCTCAAGGTGAAGGCGGGCGCGATCCGCTTCGATAATGTTTCGTTCGCCTACGAGCCGGCGCGGCCGATCCTCAAGGGCTTGAGCTTCGAGGTCGGCGCCGGGCGCACTGTCGCCATCGTCGGTCCTTCCGGCGCCGGCAAGTCGACCATCTCGCGGCTTCTGTTCCGTTTCTACGACGTCACCGGCGGGCGCATCCTGATCGACGGCCAGGACATTCGCGAGGTTTCGCAGAAATCGCTGCGCGCCTCCATCGGCATGGTTCCGCAGGACACCGTGCTGTTCAACGACACGATCCGCTACAACATCCGCTACGGCCGCTGGGATGCGAGCGACACCGAAGTGGAGGAGGCGGCGCGGATGGCACAAATCGACGGCTTCATTCGCTTGGCGCCGAAAGGCTACGAAACCGAGGTCGGCGAGCGCGGGCTCAAACTCTCCGGCGGCGAGAAGCAGCGCGTCGCCATCGCCCGCACCATTCTCAAAGGCCCGCCGATCCTGTTGCTCGACGAAGCCACCTCGGCGCTCGACAGCCACACTGAGCGCGACATTCAAGACGCGCTCGACCGGGTCTCCAAAAACCGCACGACGCTTGTGATCGCACACCGGCTCTCCACTATCGTCGGCGCCGACGAGATTTTGGTTCTGGATCAGGGCGTCATCGTCGAGCGCGGCACCCACGGCGCGCTGCTGGCGAGGGACGGCCTCTATGCCAGCATGTGGAACCGCCAGCGCGAGGCGGAGATGGCGCGCGAAATCCTCGCCGACGTGGACGAGCCGTCGTCCGCGCCCAACCGCGATCCACCTGCCGTGCCGCAACCGCAGGAAAGGGAGCCAGACTTGTTGCCGGCGGCCGATGTTGTGGAGTGACACTATCGTCATCCTGAGGTGGCCGCGTAGCGGCCCTCGAAGGATGCGCGCCTGTGGCCGTCGCCCTTCGAGGCTCGCTATCGCTCGCACCTCGGAGTGACGGAACACTTGGAAAACGGAAACTAATGTCCATCATCAATTCGATCCGCTCGCAGTTCTCGCCGATCCATCCGGAGGGCTATCCCTTCGTCGGAGGATTTGCGCTCGTCGCCTTCATTCTCTTGTGGCTGTGGCCGCCGGTCGGCTGGCTTGCGGTGGTCGTGACGCTCTGGTGCGCTTATTTCTTCCGCGATCCGCAACGGGTCACGCCGCGGCGCGAAGGCATTCTGGTTTCGCCGGCCGACGGCACCGTCAGCCGCGTAGTCGAAACCGTGCCGCCGAAGGAACTGGCGCTCGGCGAGCGGCCTCTGACACGCATCTCCATCTTCATGAGTGTGTTCAACTGTCATGTGAACCGCAGCCCACTTGCTGGCCGCATCGAGCGGATCGTCTATCGCAAGGGCGCCTTCGTCAGCGCCGATCTCGACAAAGCCAGCGAGAGCAACGAGCGCAACATGTTCGTTATCGCGACGCCCGGCGCCACTCGCATCGGCGTTATTCAAATCGCCGGTCTGGTGGCACGGCGCATCGTGCCGTTTGTGCGCGAAGGTGAGATCGTTGCCGCGGGCCAGCGCATCGGCATGATCCGCTTCGGCTCTCGCGTCGATATCTTTCTCCCGCCGGGCGTCCCCGCGCTGGTCGGCGAGGAGCAAACGGCGATTGCCGGCGAAACCGTTATCGCCGATTTAAGGGTGGCGGAGCCGGCGCGCGTTTTCAGCGTCGGTTAACGCCGCCGTTTCAATTTGCGGCGTTGCCGGCGGAGACCGGATGCATCGCCGCCGAACGTCATGGCAAGCCGGTTCCGCAAACGCTATATTGCGCCAATGGCAATCGGTCAGTCCCCCTTCGGCGATCGGCGTCTGCCGCCGCGGCAGTTCCGCCGGATTCCTGTGCGCACGCTGGCGCCGAACCTCGTCACGCTGCTCGCGCTCTGCGCCGGCCTCACCGGTATTCGCATGGCGTTCGAGAACCGCTACGGGCTCGCGCTCGCGGCCATCGTCTTCGCCGCGGTTTTGGACGGCATCGACGGCCGCCTGGCGCGGCTCTTGAAGGGCACATCGAAGTTCGGCGCGGAACTCGACAGCCTCTCCGATTTCGTCAATTTCGGCGTGGCGCCGGGGCTCATCCTTTATTTCTGGGGCCTGCACGATTTGAAATCGGCGGGCTGGATCGCCGCCATGGCATTTGCGATCTGCGCCGGGCTTCGGCTCGCACGCTTCAATGTGATGAGCGCGGACCCGGACCGGCCGGTCTGGGCCGCCAATTTCTTTGTCGGCGTGCCGGCGCCGGCGGGCGCCATTATCGTGCTGCTACCGATCTATGCAGCCTTCCTCGGCCTGCCGCGCTCGCCGTTCCTGACCTGGGTGACGCTTGCCTACACGCTGGCAATCGCCGCGCTGTTGGTGTCGCGGCTGCCGGTCTTTTCCGGCAAGCGCATCGGTACGCGGGTGCCGCCGGAAATGGTCGGACCGGTGATCATCCTGCTGGTGCTGTTTGTTGCGTTGCTGATCGCCTATCCGTGGATCATCCTCACCATCGGCACGCTCTGTTATCTGGCGAGCTTACCGTTCGGTTGGGTGTCGTACCGAAGCTATGAGGAACGCGCGCGCGAGGGCAGGGCGGAGGCGTCCACTACCGCCGCGGCGTCGCCGAACCCCACGAGCAGAATTCAGCTCGCCGACGACGAGGAGCGTCCGCCGCGCCTTAATTGAAGCCGCATCGAGGCATATCTCAAGCTCCGATGCGATCGACCCGCCGCACTTTTATTGCCTCGACGCTCGCGTTGCTTGCGACGCCCGCCATTTTGCGGCGGGCGCCCGCCGATGCGCCGCAACTGACCCTCAAGCTCCATCACTCTTTCTCGGCCGTTTCGGCCGTGCACGAGAAGTTCCTTGCGCCTTGGGCCCGCAAGGTCGAGGCGGACTCCGGCGGCCGCATCCGCATCGACCTGTTTCCGTCCATGCAGCTCGGCGGCGCGCCGGCGCATCTGTTCGATCAGGCGCGTGATGGTGTCGCCGATATCGTCTGGGCCATGCCGGGCGCCACGCCCGGGCGCTTCCCCAAGAGCGAAGCATTCGAGCTGCCGTTCGTGCTGTCGCATCGCGCGCTGGTCAATTCGAAAGCGCTCGAAGATTTCGCCGCCGCCAATCTGCAAGACGAATTCGGCGAGTTTCATCCGCTCTGCTTTTCCTGCCGCGACCACGGCGTTCTGCACACCGCCCGCGCGATCAAGTCGATTGGGGATCTCAAAGGCCTGCGCCTGCATGTGCCGAACCGGCTCGCGGCGGAATCCGTCCGCGCGCTCGGTGCGCAGGGTGTCAGCGTGCCGACGCCGCAGGTGCCGATGGCGATCAGCGCGCGTGCGATCGACGGTTGCCTCGATCCGTGGGACGCGGTGCCGGGATTGCGGCTCAACGACAGTCTCAAGAATCATACCGATTTCGCCGACCAGGCGTTGAGCACCGCAACTTTCGTGCTGGCTATGAACAGGCAGGCTTATGACCGCCTGCCGCGCGATCTCAAAACCGTCATCGACAGCAATGCGGGTCAGCCGGCGGCGGGGATGGCCGG
>DATMQV010000165.1:0-7584 GCA_035566615.1 Xanthobacteraceae bacterium | reverse complement strand
CCAATCCGCTGCGTTATCTAACTCTTTGATTTCTCCTGGCTATTTCCAGGAACCGTCGGGTTGCGCCGGGCGATTGCGCCCAATTTGAATCCGATTCCACCGCCGGCTGTGCCTAATCCGTGGGCGTCGTCACAAAAATTCGTCGAGAACCCATGCCGAAATTTTGAGCAAGCAGATTTGGGGAAGATTTCCCTCCAGACGCTTCAGTTTTCGCCCCGGGCCTACCGCGATCGGAGAAGCCGGACAGCCGACGACAATTCTGGATTGATCGCGTTACGACGCGATGCCGCCCGTCATCAGCCGGCCTTTGCCGGGTTTTTGTGAGCCTGGGCCGACCGGGCTTTTCCGCGCTTGAGCGGCCTAGCGCCGCCACGCGTCCGCCTTCTTATTCAACGCGCCGACGATGCCGCGCGACGCAGTCGCGGGTTCCGCGGCGAAGCGCAATGGGTCGCGGTGCACGTTTGTTGCGATGACCGGTTTGAACCGGATGACGGATGCTGATATGGAATCCGCGCAATAAAGAACGCTTCGTGGGAAACGCTGTATTGGAGCCGTATGGCGCGCATTCTCCAATTCACGCTCAACGGCCGCGCACGCAGCGACGCGATATCTGAAAACATCTTATTGCTGGACTATTTGAGGGAATTCGTCGGCCTGACCGGAACGAAAACCGGTTGCGATGGCGGCGAGTGTGGCGCTTGCACTGTTCTGGTCGACGATCAGCCGCGCCTTTCCTGTCTGACATTGGCTGCGAGCGTCGACGGCCGGCGCGTCGATACGGTCGAATCGCTCATGAGCGGCGGCCGGCTCTCGGCCGTGCAGCGCGGCTTTCATGAAAAGCTCGGTTCGCAATGCGGTTATTGCACGCCGGGATTCATCATGGCGTCGGCGGGATTGTTGCGACGTAATCCCCGCCCGACCGACGATGAAATCCGCGAAGCTTTGGGCAGCAATATCTGCCGCTGCACCGGCTACGTGAAAATCATCGAAGCGGTGAAATATGCGGCCGATCTGCACGCCGCAGGAACCTCGCCATGAACGAGATCGTGCCGACGCATACGATCGGCGATTACGTGCCGCTGGTGGACGGGCCGGAAAAGGTTTCCGGGCGCGCCAAATACACCGCGGATTTTGTCGGGTTGGGGATGCTTGCCGGGCGCATCTTTCGCAGCCCCTATTCGCATGCCGAAATCCTTGACGTCGACGTATCGGAGGCTGAGAAGCTGCCGGGCGTGAAGGCCATCGTCACCGGCGCCGATTGCGACAAGGGCTTCGGCGTTTTGCCGATTGCGCGCACCGAACATCCGCTGGCGCGCGAGCGTGTGCGTTATTGCGGCGAGCCGGTCGCTGCTGTTGCCGCGATCGACGACGCGACCGCCAAGGAAGCGCTCAAGCGCATCAAGCTGAAAGTCCGCGAGCTGCCGGCGTATCACACCGCGCGGGCGGCGATGGCGTCCGATGCCGTCGATCTGCATAAGCACCGGCCGCACAATATCGAGCGCGATGTTTATTTCGAGCTTGGCGACGTCAATGCGGCTTTCGCCGACGCCGATCTGGTGCGCGAGGGCACCTACAATTGCCCGGAAGTCTGTCAGAACCAGATGGAGATGCACGCGGCCATTGCCGATTACGATGCCGAGCGCGAGCGCATCACCGTGCACGCCTCGACGCAGGTCCCGTACTACGTGCACCTCATGCTGTCGCAGATCCTCGCCATGGACATGTCGCGGATCCGCGTTGTCAAGCCTTATGTCGGCGGCGGCTTCGGCTGCCGTACCGAGACGCTCAATGTCGAGCTGATCACGGCGCTGCTTGCGCGCAAGGCGCGCGGCTGCGTGCGCACGGTGATCAACCGCGAGGAGACGTTCATCACGCATCGCGGCCGGCCGGAAACCGATGTCCGGCTCAAGCTCGGGATGCGCAAGGACGGGCGCATCACCGCGGTCGAGTGCGAATGCATCCAGCGTGGTGGTGCGCATTCGGGCTACGGCGTCGTCACTATCCTTTATTCCGGCTCGATGCTGTATGCGATCTATGATCTGCACAATGTCAAATATATCGGCAAGCGCGTGCTGACCAACACGCCGCCATGCGGCGCCTTTCGCGGCCACGGCACTGTTGATGTTCGCTTCGCCTTCGAAAGCCTGCTGGATGACATGGCGAACGCGCTTGGTCTCGATCCATTTGCCGTTCGCCGCGTCAACCTGATGCCGGCCGCGCCGACGTTCACCGACAACGATCTGATGGTGAACAGCTACGGCCTGCCCGAATGCCTCGACTGGGTCGAGCGCGAGAGCGGCTGGAAGGAGCGCAAAGGTAGGCTGCCGACGGGGAATGGCGTCGGCAAGGGAATTAGCAAAGGTTTGGGCATGGCCTGCTCGCATTATATCAGCGGCGCCTCGAAGCCCGTGAACTGGACCGGCGAGCCGCATGCAACCGTCAAGCTGAAACTCGATTTCGACGGCTCGATCGTGCTGCTCACCGGCGCCGCCGATATCGGGCAGGGCTCTTCGACCGTGCTGGTCCAGAGCGTTGCCGAAGTGCTCGGGCTCGATCTCTCCCGCATCCGCATCGTCACCGGGGACAGCGACGTGGTGCCGAAAGACAACGGCTCCTATTCGTCGCGCGTCACCTTCCTGGTCGGCAACGCCGCCATCGATGCGGCCAACAATCTGAAAGCGGTGCTGATCGCGGCGGCGGCGCGGAAGCTTGAAGCCAAGCCGGACGAGATCGAATGCCTGGGCGAACTTTATCGCGCCGGCGCGCAGGACAAGGGTTTGACCTTCGGCGAGGTGGTCACCGAAGCGCTCAAGGACAGCGGCACGATCACCGTCAGCGGCAATTACTCGACCATTCCGAAATCGCACGGCGGCAAAAAATATCGCGGCGCCGCCATCGGCGGCACCATGGGCTACAGCTATTCGGCGCAGGTGATCGAAGTCAGCGTCGACGAAGAAACCGGCGTCGTCACCGTCGACAGGGTTTGGGTCGCGCACGATTGTGGTAAGGCGCTCAACCGGCTCTCGGTCGAGGGCCAGGTGCAAGGCTCGGTCTGGATGGGCATGGGCCAGGCGATGAGCGAGGAAACCGGTTACCACGATGGGCTCCTGGTTACAGCCAACATGCTGGATTATCGCGTGCCGACCATCCAGGATTCGCCGCCGATCGAAGTCGGCATCGTCGAGAGCAACGATCCGCATGGACCATTCGGCGCGAAGGAAGCAGGCGAAGGCTCGCTCGCCGCATTCCTGCCGGCGCTCACCAATGCGATTGCGGATGCGACCGGGCTTCGCTTCAACGACCTGCCGGTGACGCCGGACCGCGTCTTTGCCGCGCTCGAGAAACGGGCTCGGGGGCGCAAGACCAATGGCGGAAACGCCTGATGGACGCGTTGCCGTCCTTCGGTCTGATCCGGCCGCGCACGCTTGCCGAGCTGATGGCGGCGCGGGTGGCGCATCCGCAGAGCCGCATGCTTGGCGGCGGCACCGATCTGATGGTGAATATCCGGCGCGGCATTGTCGCGCCGCCGGTGCTGATCGAGATCAATGACGTTTCCGAGTTGCGCGAAATCAGGGCCGACGCGCATAAGCTCGAGATCGGCGCGGCGGTGACGTTGTCCGAAGTGGCGGCGCACACGGATGTGATGCGGCACTATCCGGCGGTGGCGCAGGCGGCCGGTCACATTGCCGGGCCGACGCATCGCAATATGGGCACAGTCGGCGGCAATCTTGCGCTCGATACCCGCTGCATCTTCTACAATCAGAGCGAATGGTGGCGTGAGGCCAATCGTCATTGTCTGAAAACGACCGGCGACGTGTGCCATGTGGCGCCGAAGAGCCGCGGCGTGTGCTTTGCCACCTTCAGCGGCGATCTCGCGCCCGCGTTTCTCGTCTATGACGCCGAGATCGATGTTGCCGGACCTTCCGGCCAGCGAACGATATCGCTCGCCGATCTTTACATCGGCTATGCGCGGCAGGATGAGCCGGTGACCGAGACCCGCGGCGACGGCAAGTATTTCCTGGCGCTGCGGCCCGGCGAAATCATCACCGCGGCGCGCGCGCGCAATACGCCGGGGCTTCGCTCGGCGTACGACAAGATCCGTATCCGCCGGTCGATCGAATATCCAGTCGCCGGTGTTGCTGTCGCGCTGCGCCGCGATGGCGACGCGCTGGTTGATTTGCGCGTCGCTTTCACCGGCACCAATCCGCGGCCGGTGCGGCTTTCAGGAACGCAGGAGCTGTGCGGCGGTCCACCTGATGCACGGGGACTTGCTGGGCTCGACGCACTGGTGCGCGATCAGATCATGGCGATGAAGACGACGTTTACGCCTGGCCATTACCGCCGCCGCGTCGCCGGCGTGCTGGGGCGCCGGCTGGTGCAGCGGTTGTTTGGGTCGTAGAGGAAGTCAGTTGGTCGGCTAGTTACCGTCCGCTCGTCCCCGCGCAGGCGGGGACCCAGCTGGATTCCCGCTTTCGCGGGAATGAGCGGAACAAGGGGATGGCGCTGGCGGCTCCCTAGCTGCCCAGACTGTCCAATTCCCTCAGCTTGAATCGCTGAATCTTGCCGGTCGCGGTGCGCGGCAGATCGGACCGAATGTCGATCCAGCGCGGATATTTCCACGGGCCGGCGGATGCCTTCACGTGCATCCGCAGTTTCTCGATCAATTGTTCGCTCTCGGCATAGCCGTTGCGCAGCACGATGAACGCCTTCGGCTTGATCAGGCCGTCGGCATCTTCCTTGCCGATGACGGCGGCCTCGAGCACCGTTTCATGCGAGGCGAGCGCCGCTTCGACTTCGAACGGCGACACCCACATGCCGCTGACCTTGAACATGTCGTCGGTGCGGCCGCAATAATGATAGTAACCATCCGTGTCGCGGAAGAATTTGTCGCCGGTATGGGTCCACTCGCCGGCGAAGGTGCGCCGGCTCTTGGCGCGCTGGTTCCAGTAGCCTTCGCCGGCGGTCGGTCCGCGCACAATGAGCTCGCCGATCTCGCCGTCGGCGACAGCAGCGCCGTGCTCATCGACGATCTTGAGTTCGTAACCCGGCACTGGCTTGCCGGTGGTGCCGAAGCGGATATCGCCGAGCTGATTGCTGAGAAAGGTTTGAAACATCTCGGTCGAGCCGATGCCGTCAAGGACATCGACGCCGGCTATGGCGCGCCATCGCTCGCCAAGCGGCGCGGGCAGCGCTTCGCCGGCGGAAATGGCGATCCGCAAACGGCCGGAGCCGGCGCCGCGGCACATATCCTTGTGGGCCAGCAGCATGGCGAACAGCGTGGGTACGCCGAAGAATACCGTCGGCTGATGCTGGCGCAGCACCTCGAACACCGCTTCCGGTGTCGGCCGTTGTGGCAACAAGACTGTCGTGGCGCCGACCGACATCGGGAACGCCATGGCGTTACCCATGCCGTAGGAGAAGAAGAGCTTCGCCGCCGAGAAGACGATGTCGTCCTCGCGAATGCCGATCACGCGCCGCCCCATCAGGCGCGCAGCGGCCATCGGCGTCGTGTGGATGTGCTTGACGCCCTTTGGTTCGCCGGTCGAACCGGAGGTGTACATCCAGAATGCGACTTCGTCCGATAGTGTCGGTGCGGTAAATATTTTCGCTGCTCCGCCGCCGAGGAGATCCGCAAAATCGCAAATCTCGCGCGGTGAAAGAGCGGCGCGGGTGCTGGCGTCGCCCTCGACGAGAATGATTGTGCGCAGCCGCGGCAGTCGATCGAGGATAGGAACGAGGGTCTTGGCCAGCGGCGCGGCGACGACGATCGCGGACGTGCGGCTGTCAGCGAGAATGTAGGCGTATTGCTCCGCCGTGAGCAGCGTGTTGAGCGGCAGCGCCACAATGCCGGCACGCAACGCGCCCCAAAAAGCAACCGGAAAATCGATAGTATCGTAGAGCAGGAGCGCGAGCCGTTCCTCAGGTTTGAGTCCGAGATCTGCCAGTGCTGTCGCGAAACGGCACGTGCGCTTTTGCAATTCGCCGTAGCTAAGCGAACGTTTCGCGTCGATGAAAGCGGTCTTTTCGGCAAGACCGCGAGCGACCGGCGCATCGACGAAATCCGTGACAGCGTTATATGGCTTGCGCTGCAACAGGTCGCCCAGCATTGAGCGGCTTCCCCCTTCGTCGCTCTTTTGTCGACCTTGCGGCCCTGCCCGTCGCAAGTGTCATCTGTTTTTGTTTGCTTCGCGTGCATGCGCGGAGCCGTCATTGGCTGCAGATATGATAGGGATTTGCGCCGCTCAGACAAACAAATAAGCGAGTCATCCGACAACAGCGCGACCGCTTTCGTCCCAGCGGCCGCCGGGATTGTCCCGGCAGCCGCTGTGGCGGCAAGCGCTGATGGATGGCGCTCCTAACGCCGCGTCGGAAACAACGCGGCGGGGAAGTCTGCCGCGTAGCGTTGCGGCCGCGGCCGCTCGTCCTCTTGATACTCGGCACTCGGCACGGCGTCGGACGCGACGGCCTTGCGATAGAGATGCCACGTCGCATGGCCGAGGACCGGCATGACGACCGTCAGGCCGAGGAAGAACGGCAGAGAGCCCGCCACCAGCAGGAAGGCAACAATCAGGCCCCACAACGCCATCGTAACCGGGTTGGCGAGCACGACGCGGATCGAGGTGAAAACCGCAACCGCAGCGCCCACATCCCGGTCGAGCAACAAGGGGAATGAGATGGCGCTGATCGTCAGCACCACGACGGCAAACAAAAATCCGACGATCGTCCCGACAACGATGACGTTCCAGCCGGCCGCGGTCGTGAAAATGTCGCTGACGAATTTGCCGACGGAAGCCGGCGCGTTGTAGCCGAAATTGGCAACATAAATCGCGTCGGCCACTGCGACCCAGACCAGGAAGATGAGCATCAGCAGAATGCCGAGTGCAAGGATCGCCCCGATCGAGCGCGAATGCAGGACGTCGAGCGCACGGCTCGACGATGCATCGAGGCCGGCCTCGCGCCGCCGGCTCAATTCGTAGAGGCCGATCGCCGCGAACGGCCCGACCAGCGCGAAGCCGGCGGCAATCGGGAAGGCGAGCGGCAGCATCGCATAGCCGGAAACGAACGCGATCAGGCACAGCCCGATGAGCGGATAGAACACGCAGAGGAACAAGGCGTGGCTCGGCATAGCCGCAAAATCGTCGAGGCCGCGCGCCAGCGCTTGCAATACGTCGCTCGGAGTTATGTGTCTGACTTCGAGATGGGCCGGCGTGTTGGCACCGACGAGAAGATGTGACGAAGACATACGAACGCCTGCTTGCCTGTTCTCCCCTCCCGCGACCTCTCTGCATCATTGCGCCGGCTTGGCCGATCCGCCACAAACAAAACGGTCGGCCGGAGTTCACAAACGAGTGTGCGCGCGCTCGTTTGTGCGGCGCAGCGACAGACCTAAAGACAAAAGGAAAAGGCCCCGCGGACGGGGCCTTTTCTCCGCGTCGTATTAATGCTGATGCCTACCGGTCATCGCGGTATCCGTGCCGATCACGATGACGATCGGCTCTAACATCGCCGTTCCATCCCGGCGCATGATTGTAGTAGCCGCGATGATACGGACCGGGGCCGCGGTGGTAACCCGGCGCGCCGATA
>DATMQV010000164.1:0-8502 GCA_035566615.1 Xanthobacteraceae bacterium | reverse complement strand
CATGCGGGCTACAATGCTAAGCCGCCGTCACCCGCACCGCCTGCGCGAGCGGGAAGGTGCATACCACGGTCGTGCCGCGGCCGAGCACGGAATCGATGTCGACCCGGCCGCCGTGCAGCACGACGAACGAGCGCACCAGCGACAGGCCGAGGCCGGCGCCGCGGTGGCGCGAGCCGGTCGTATGGGTCTCGAACCACTCGAATACCCGGTTCTGCATGTCGGGCGGGATGCCCGGCCCGCGGTCCGTGACCGAGAACACGACCGCGTCGCCGGTGCGCTCGGCCGTGAGCGTCACGGTCTCGCCCGGGGGCGAGAAGCCGACCGCGTTGGAGAGCAGATTGAACAGCACCTGCCGCACGCGGCGCTCGTCGGCGACGAAGCTGCCGATGTCCGGCGGAGCGACGATATCGAGCAGGAGACCCGAGCTCACCAGGCGGTCCTGCACGCCTTCGGCGGCTGCCGCCATGGTCTGGCGAATATCGACCGAACCCAGATTGAGCTGCATGCGGCCGGCATCGATGGTGGCGAGGTCGAGGATGTTGTTGATCAGCGCGAGCAGCGTGTTGGTCGAGACCGTGATGTAGTCGAGATACTCGCGTTGCTTGGGGGCGAGCGGACCGGTGGCCGGATCGGCCAGGAGATGGACGAAGCCGATGATGTTGGTAAGCGGCGAGCGCAATTCGTACGACACGTGATGGACGAAATCGATCTTGATCCTGTCGGCATCTTCGAGCGCTTCGTTGCGCTCGCGCAGCGCCCGCTCGACATTCACCGAATCCGTCACGTCGTGGAAGGTCACGAGGGTGGCGCCGTCGGGCAGCGGCACGGTCGTGCAATCGACCACCATGCCGTCGCGCCGCTCGAGCCGTCCTGATATCGCTTCGCGGCTGTCGATCGCGGTCACGGCATCGCGCAGCGCGCGCCAGATGACGTCGTCGCCATGCATCGGCTGACACAAGGCGGACACGGTCTCGATATGCGGCCGCTCGCTCAAGGTCTGCGGCGACAGTTTCCACATGCGGCCGAAGGCGGAATTGGCGAGCCGCAGCCGGCCGTCGCTGCCAAACACCGCCACGCCCTCGGCCAGGTTGTCGAGAGTTTCGCCTTGGACGCGGATCAGCTCCTGGAAGCGCCGCGCGAGATCGAGCCGCTCGGTCACGTCGTCGAACAGATAAGTCACGCCGCCGTCCGGATTGGGCGTCGTTACGACGCGCAACGTTCGTCCGTCCGGCAGATGCCACGTATGATCTTTCGCTTCCAGCGCCCGATAAGCGGCATGGAGCTGCGCCCGCCATTGCCGGAAGTCTTGCTCCTCGGGCAGCTTGCGCGCCGTGCGCAACGCATCGAGCAGGCCTGAATCGGTCGGCCGCTGATCGAGATAAGCGGCATCGAGATGCCACAAGGCCGCATAGGCGGTGTTGTAGAATGTCAGCGTCTGGCCGGCGTTGAACATGGCGACGCCGGTCGAGAGCTGATCGAGCATGCGGCGATGGGCGTCAGTGAGCCGCGCCAGCGCGCTACGCATGCTTTCGGCTTCGGTCGCATCCACGCCCAAGCCGGCGCTGCCGGTCTCGGTGCGAAAATCCAGCACATCGAAACTGCGCCGGGCGCCCGCGACAATCGCGGGGAGACGCCCGGAAAATCCGCCGGCGTGCGTGCGGGCACGCGCGATGCTGTCACGCGCGGCGCTATCGAGAAGCTCCAGATTCCGTTCGACGGCGTCGGCTGCATCCTGCGCTTCGACCGCGCGCGCGTAGGCGGCGTTGACGAAGGTCAGCCGACCGGCCGCGTCGCGCGTCCAGACCGGCGACGGCAGCTGCTCGATCAAGGCGCGCAGCGATGCGACCTCGTTCAGCAATTTCTCGTGCCGTCCGGCGAGAGCCAGAAGCTCGCGCTTGATGCCGCTCGCATCCTTGAGGCGGAGCACGGCGCGCCCGGCAATGGCGCGGCCTTGCGCCTCGATCGGGCGGCCGGCGAGCGTGGTGAAGGCCATCGAGAAAGCCTCGCCGCGGGTGCGCAAAGCTTCGACCGCCTGCTCCATCGCGGCGGCGCGCTGCGGATCGAGCCAACTGCCGAAGGCCAGCACGCGGTGCGCCGCGGAAGCGCCGACCAGCGCCGGATCGCCCTCGATGGTCGGCTCGTCGGATGCCGCCGGCCAGTCCACCATGACCTGCGGCTCCGACAGCAGCAGCGCATTGGCACGGTCGAGGTCGCTGCGCAGTACGGCAATCTCGTCGTGCGAGAACGTTTCCAACCGCACCAGCCGACTGCGTGTGCGCAGCAGCAAGATCGCCGTGACCACCGCGAACAACAGAAGTCCGGCAAGCAGGACGATGGCCGCGACCTCGTGGTGGTCGATGCTGCGCGTCGCGCCCTGGACGAATTCGTGCAGGACAAGCTTCGGCGGCTGGTCGGCTCGGGCAGGCGCCGCCGCCATCCAAAGTCCCATGACCACCGGTACAATGACCACTGGCACAATGGCCACTGGTACAATCGCCACCAGTCTAATGGCCGACGAGAATCCGTAGAACCACGGACGAGCGTAGCACCCGCTGCTCCGGATCGTGTCCGGCATGCCCCATTTGCCTCTGCTGGCCGCCACCGCCATCGCCAGCGGGTCCATCGCGTGCAAATCGCGAATCGCTGGACTTTACTCTCAACGGGAATCGCGCCGAAAGAGTCCAGATCGTGAACGGGTCGCAAGCGCGATTACTTCGCGTTCTCGCGACCGCTATTGCCGTTGAGACGTTCGGCATGGCGCGCCATGTCGTCCAGACTGATGCGGCTCAGCGCCAGGCCAAACTCCTGCTCAGCGGCTGACAGAACCGGAAGCACGACTTTGGCGACGAGTTCGGAGTTCGGCCCCTCTCCGGCTTCGTGCACCGTGCCGGCGGCGCGCAGAATATCGTTCGCCGTCACGCCGCGGCGTTCACGCGCCAGCTCATAACCGCCATGCGGGCCACGGATGCCCTTGAGGATGCCGACGCGCACCAATGATTGCAGCACCGATTCCAGATGGCGCGGTGGCAGGCCATGACGCGTTGCGAGCGTCTTGGCGGAAATCGGCCGCCCGTCCGTTTGCAATGCCACATCGACGACCGCGGCGATTGCAAGGAGTCCTTTGCGCGGGAGTAAAGACATAAGCAAAAAGAAAACGTCGAGATCGAGGAATGGTTCGCGATGCAACTCCGCAACTTCGCGAACACGGTCGCCGCCAGGGGATGATCCGGGAAAGTGCAAGCCGGTTTTTCCGAAAAGATCGTGCTCAAACAAAACGCTAGAGCGGGATGACGATTCGAAGAAGTCATCCCGCTCTAGTTTGTTCCGGTCGACCCGAATCCGCCCTGCGCGCGGACGGTTGAATCGAGCGCATCGACTTCCACAAGTTTGATGCGCTGCACAGGCGCCACGATCAGTTGCGCGATCCGCATGCCGCGGCTGACCACAAACGGCTCGGCGCCTAAATTCACAAGAATGACTTGTAGTTCCCCGCGGTAGTCCGCGTCGACCGTGCCGGGCGTGTTGAGCACGGTGATGCCGTGACGCGCCGCAAGACCGGAGCGCGGACGCACCTGGGCCTCAAAGCCTGGGGGAAGCGCGATGGCGATGCCGGTCGGAACAAGCGCGCGCGCTCCGGGGGCAAGCTCGAGCGGCGCGTCGGCCGGCACGGCGGCGAGAAGATCGAGGCCGGCGGCAAGCGCGCTTTGGTATTCCGGTAGCGGCAAATCCGCACCGTGCGGCAGCCGCGTGATGCGGACCTCGACCCGTTCGCTGCCCGTCACCGCTCAGCACCCTGCAACGTGGCGGCGATGCGCGCGATGAGCGCGCGCGCAACGTCCTCCTTGGATTGCGGCGGCCAATCTTCGACGGCGTCCGCCGTGACGAGATGAACCGTGTTGGTGTCGCCGCCCATGATGCCGGTCGCCGGCGAGACATCGTTGGCGACGATCCAGTCGCAGCCCTTCTTGGCGAGCTTCGCCTTGGCGTTGGCAATCACGTTATCGGTCTCGGCCGCAAAGCCTACGACCAGCGGCGGCCGGCCGGACCTGCGATGCGCGATGGTGGCGAGGATGTCGGGGTTCTCCACCAATTCGATGGTCGGAGGCCGGCCATGCTTCTTGATTTTGCTCTGGCTCATCTGCTGCGGCCGCCAATCGGCGACGGCGGCGGCGAAAATGGCGACATCGGCCGGCAGTGCTTTTCCCACGGCCGCCAGCATCTCGCGCGCCGTTTCCACATGCACGACCGACACGCCAGGCGGATCGGGCAGATTGACCGGGCCGCTGACCAGCGTCACGTCGGCGCCGGCGGCCGCGGCTGCCGCCGCAATGGCGTGGCCTTGCTTGCCCGACGAACGATTGGCGAGCACGCGCACCGGATCGAGCGGTTCGCTGGTCGGCCCGGATGTGACCAAGACGCGTTTGCCGGCGAGCAGGCCTTCGCTGCGCAGCAGCGCGTCGGCAGCCGCGGCGATTTCGAGCGGTTCGGCCATGCGGCCGATGCCGGCCTCGCCGCGCTCGGCCATCTCGCCCGCATTCGGTCCGATGAATTGCACGCCGTCCGCGCGCAGTAGCGCCAGATTGCGTTGCGTCGCCTTGGCCGCCCACATATGCGGGTTCATCGCCGGCGCGAGCATGATCGGCTTGTCGGTCGCGAGCAGCACCGCGGTCGCCAAATCGTCCGCCTGCCCCGATGCCATTTTCGCGATCAGATCCGCGGTCGCCGGCGCGACCACGATCAGATCGGTTTCACGCGCCATGCGGATGTGACCGACATCGAACTCGCTCTGCGGATCGAACAAATCGGTGTAGGCGCGCTCGCCGGCGAGCGCGCCGGCCGCGAGCGGCGTGACGAAATGCACCGCCGCCGCCGTGAGGATGCAGCGCACGCGCGCGCCGCGATCTTGCAGACGCCGGATCAGGTCGAGCGATTTGTAGGCGGCAATGCCGCCGCCGATGATGAGGACGACGCGTTTTTGCACGACCGCGTCGGCGCGCGCCTGCCGCGGCGCTGGCTGCGCCGGTGGATTCGGCGGATTGATCAGGTCGAGCGCTTCGCGCCCGGCTTCCTCCGCCGCTTGCCGCAGAATGACGCGTACCTCGTCCTCCATGGAGCGGCCATGGCGGGCGGCGCGCAAGCGCAGCAGTTTTTTCAGCTTCTCATCGAGTTGCCGGACGGTCAGGCTCGCCATCGCCGCTCCTCAGGTGAGCGACAAGGTTATCACCGGTATGATTGCATTGCAATCAATGCAATCATCGCAGCAGGAGGATGACGATCCAGAGCAGCAGGAGTGCGGTCGCCCATTGCGCCAGAATGGACCAGCGGGCGCGTCGCGCTTCGCTCTTTTCGAGCGTGTGAAACGCCTGCGGCGCCAGGACGAGACCATTGCGCGCGGCTTCCTCGAACTGCTCGATGATGCGTGCGCCGCGCACCAAAAGGCCTGGAAGGCTGGCGGCGAAACGGCCGATCTCGCCGGCGCCGTGCGCCGCGGCTTCGAGCTTGCCGACCGGACCGAGATAGCGGGTCATCCATTCGCGCACCACCGGCTCGGCGGTCGACCACATGTCGAGCTTGGGATCGAGCGAGCGCGCCACGCCTTCGACCACCACCATGGTCTTTTGCAGCAGCAGCAGTTCCGGCCGCGTGCGCATGTCGAAAAGCCCGGTCACTTCGAACAGCAGCGTCAGCAGCCGCGCCATCGAAATGTCTTCGGCGGTGCGGTTGTGAATGGGCTCGCCGATGGCGCGGATCGCTTGCGCGAAGCTTTCGACCGAATGCGTCGACGGCACATAGCCGGCCTCGAAATGCACTTCGGCAGTGCGGTGATAGTTGCGGGTGATGAAGCCGTGCAGGATCTCGGCAAGGTATAGCCGTTCCTTGACGCCGAGCCGGCCCATGATGCCGAAGTCGACGGCGATGAGCCGCCGCTCGTCGTCGACGAACAAATTCCCCGGATGCATGTCGGCATGAAAGAAGCCGTCGCGCAGGGCGTGGCGCAGAAAGGTCTGGATCAGCGCGCGCGCAAGCTGCGGCAGATCGAAGCCCTTGGCGACGAGCCGTGCCCGGTCCGACAGCGGCGTGGCATCGATCCATTCCAGCGTCAGGACCTCTTTGGCAGTGCGGTCCCAATCCACCGTCGGCACACGAAAATCCGGATCGTCTTTGGTGTTCTCGGCCATTTCCGAGAGCGCCGCGGCTTCCAGGCGGAAATCCATCTCGACCGTGACCGAGCGGCGCAAGGTGTCGACCACTTCCACCAGCCGCAGCCGGCGCGCCTCGGCGGAAAGCTCTTCGGCGCGGCGCGCCACATACGTGAATGCACGCAGATCGCCATGGAACCGCGGCTCTACGCCGGGCCGCAGCACCTTCACCGCAACGGGCTTCACGCCGTCGATCGTTGCGACCTCGGCGCGATGAACTTGCGCGATGGAGGCCGCCGCGACCGCGGGTCCGAACGTGGAAAACACCGCATGCAGCGGCCGGCCGAAAGCGGCGGCGACCGCGGCCTCGGCCTGCGCTTGCGGAAAGGGCGGCATCTGGTCCTGCAGCCGCTCCAGATCACTGGCGAGCGCGGTGCCGACCACGTCCGGCCGTGTCGCCAGGAATTGGCCGAGCTTCACGTAGCTTGGGCCGAGTCGCGTGAGCGCGGTCGAAAGCCGCATCTCGACGGCGCCGCTCGAAGGCCGCTCGATCAGGCGCACCACGCGGATCAACGGGCGCAGCGACGGCGGAATCGCCACGGGATCGACGACGCCGAACACGCCCTCGCGGGCGAAAATAAAGCCCGCATGGCCGAGGCGGACGAGACTCGCGAGCGCGGAAATCACCGGGCGCGACCTCGCGGTAGGCGTTCCGTCACCCCTTGAGGGGGAAGCAGCACGCGGCATCGGTGGCACGCGCAGCGAGCGACCGCCGTGCTCTTGAGGCGCTTCTGAACCATCACAAGCGCCAGCCGGAATGCACAGCGACAATGCCGCCGCTCATCAGCCGGTGCGAGACGCGCGCAAATCCGGCCGCGCGCATCATGTCGGCGAAAGCCTGCGGCTTGGGGAAGTTGCGGATCGACTCGACCAGATAGCGATAGGATTCGGCGTCGCCGACTACCGCGCGCCCGAGCGCCGGAATGACATTGAAGGAATAAAGGTCGTAAATCTTATCGAGGCCCGGCACGGTCACGGCGGAGAATTCGAGGCAGACAAAGCGGCCGCCGATCTTGAGCACCCGATAAGCCTCGGCCAGCGCCGTCTCGATGCGCGGCACATTGCGAATGCCGAACGCGATCGTCGCGGCGTCGAAGCTTCGGTCCGCGAACGGCAGCGCCTCGGCATTGGCCTCGGCAAAGGTCAGCGCATCGCCAAACCCGCGCGCCGCCGCGCGCTCGCGCCCGACCGCCAGCATGTCGGGGTTGATGTCGCAGACGGTCGCACGGGTCTGCGCCCCGCCGGCCGCGACCACGCGCATCGCGACATCGCCGGTCCCGCCGGCGATGTCGAAGAGCGCAAACGGCCGGTTTTTCGACGGGTTGACGGCCGTGACCAGCGCGTCCTTCCAGGCGCGATGCAGCCCGAACGACATCAAGTCATTCATGAGATCGTAACGGCGCGCAACGCTGCGGAACACGTCGTCGACCAGCGCCTGCTTGTCTCCGAGCGGCACTTGGCGCGCGCCAAAATCGGCGTATTTGCGTTCGCTATCGGGCATCACGATTGGGCATCATGGGACATCGGTTTTCTCGCCGGCCGGACGATAGCGCGACTGGCAGCACAGCGCTACAAAGCCCGTCCGGCATGGTTGAAAGGATGCAACGCCACCGGCAAGAGGTAACGGATGACAGTCCAATTCGAGCGCGCCGTTCCGATTTTCCGCATCTTCTCGCTCGACAAGGCGCGTGAGTTCTACCGATTTTCTCGGCTTCAGGGTCGATTGGGAGCATCGCTTCACCGGTCTATATGCAGATCTCCCGGGGCGGGCTAGTGATTCATTTGAGCGAGCATCATGGCGATGGCACGCCGGGCTCGATAGCCTATGTGTACACGACCGGCGTGCGTGAGTTGCATCGCGAGTTGAACGACAAGCGCTATCGCCATAATCGTCCCGGCGTGCAGGAACAAGATTGGGGCATGACCGAAGTGACCGTCTGCGATCCGTTTAACAATCGCATCACGTTCGGCGAACGCACGCGGAAAGACACGGCCGCAGGCGCGAGCGACTGATGCCCGAGCTTCCCGAAGTCGAAACCGTGCGCCGCGGCCTCGAGCCGGCGATGGACCGCGCGCGCTTTGCCAAGGTCGACGTGCACCGCGGCGATTTGCGCTGGCCGCTGCCGAAGGATTTCAAGGAACGCCTGCAGGGCAATACCGTGACCGGGCTCGGCCGGCGGGCCAAATATCTACTCGCCGACCTTTCCTCAGGCGAGGTGTTACTTATGCATCTCGGCATGTCCGGCTCGTTCCATGTGTTTCGCGAGAGCGGCGACAGGAAACTTGCGCGCTACTATCATGA
>DATMQV010000163.1:0-2402 GCA_035566615.1 Xanthobacteraceae bacterium | reverse complement strand
CTTCGGCACGCTTGGATTGATCGCCCAGGCGCCGACCACGACAAGAAGCTCGGCCAACAAAATGAAGCCGACGACGGCGCCGATCGGCATGTAGTTGAGAAAGCCATGCCGCAGCTCGGCGAAATCAACGTCGAGCATCATCACCACGAATAGGAACAGCACCGCGACCGCCCCGACATAGACGACGATCAAGATCATCGCCAGGAATTCGGCGCCCAGCAGAACAAACAGGCCGGCGGCATTGACGAAGGCGAGGATGAGAAACAGCACCGAGTGAACGGGATTCTTCGCGGCGATGACCATGATCGCCGAGGCGACACAGACGCCGGCGAAGAGGTAGAAGAAAATCGCTTGCAGGATCATGGGCGCGGCGTCTCAGCGATACGGCGCGTCTTGCGCGATGTTGTTGGCGATCTCGCGCTCCCAGCGATCGCCGTTCGCGAGCAGGCGTTCCTTGTCGTAGTAGAGTTCCTCGCGCGTTTCGGTGGCGTATTCGAAGTTCGGCCCCTCGACGATGGCATCGACCGGGCAGGCTTCCTGACACAGCCCGCAATAGATGCATTTGACCATGTCGATGTCGTAGCGCGTGGTGCGGCGGGTGCCGTCGTTGCGGCGCGGGCCGGCTTCGATGGTGATCGCTTGCGCGGGGCAAATCGCTTCGCACAGCTTGCAGGCGATGCAGCGCTCCTCGCCGTTCGGATAGCGGCGCAACGCATGCTCGCCGCGGAAACGCGGCGACAGCGGGTTCTTCTCGAACGGATAATTGATGGTCGACTTCGGCTTGAAGAAGTATCGCATCGACAGGAAGAACGCCTGCACGAATTCGGTGAGGAAAACGGAACGGGCTGCTTGATCTAGGCGCATGTCAGCCTCGGATGACGATGAGGACGCCGGCGACGATGGCGACCATGGCGAGCGAAATCGGCAGGAACACTTTCCAGCCGAGCCGCATCAATTGATCGTAGCGATAGCGCGGCACGAAGGCTTTCACCATGGCGAACATGAAGAACACCAGAGTTGCCTTGAGCACAAACCAGACGAGACCCGGGATCCAAGTGAACGGCGGCACCGGGAATGGCGGCAGCCAGCCGCCGAGGAACAGGATGGTCGCCATGGCGCACATGGTGGCGATGGCCACGTACTCGCCGAGCATGAACATCATGTACGGCGTCGAGCCATATTCCACCATGTAGCCGGCGACGAGCTCCGACTCCGCTTCCACCAGATCGAATGGCGGGCGGTTGGTCTCGGCGAGCGCCGAGACGAAGAAGATCACGAACATCGGCAGCAGCGGCAGCCAGTACCAGTTCAGGATCGTGAGCCACGGCAGACCGATGAAACTCGCGACGCCATGATCGCGCTGCGCCTCGACGATGTCGGTGAGATTGAGCGAGCCGACGCAGAGCAGCACGGTGATGATCACGAAACCGATGGAGACTTCGTAAGACACCATCTGCGCTGCCGAGCGCAGCGCCGCCAGGAACGGATATTTCGAGTTCGACGCCCAGCCGGCCATGATCACGCCATACACGCCGAGCGAGGAGATGGCGAAGATGTAGAGAATGCCAACATTGATGTTGGAAATGACGATGCCGGCGCCGACCGGGATCACCGCCCACGCGGCAAGCGCCAGCGTGCAGGTGACGAGCGGCGCGAGCAGAAACACGCCCTTGTTGGCGCCCGCCGGAATGACCGGCTCCTTGAGCACGAATTTCAGCAGGTCGGCGAAGGATTGCAGCGTTCCCCACGGGCCGACCACGTTCGGGCCGCGCCGCATCTGCACCGCCGCCCAGACCTTGCGGTCGCCGTAAAGCACGTAGGCGATGGCGATGAGCAGCACGACGAGCAGCAGCAGGCTCTCCGCCACCATGATGATCAACGGCCAGATGTAGCCCGAGAAGAAATCGGCCATGCCCACGCCTACTCCGCCGCCGTCATGGCCGAGCGCCCATGCGCGATGGCGGAACACTCGGCCATCACCGCGGATGCGCGCGCGATCGGATTGGTGAAATAGAAGTCGGCGATGCTCGACCGGAACGGCGACTTGTCCGCGTTGCCGCCGAGCGCTGCGAGCTTTTGAATATCGGCCGCCTCGCCAGGCGCGATCTGGCCGAGCCGCATCATATGCGGGTGCGCCTTGTAGAGCGCCTGCCGCAGCGCTGCGAGCGAGTCGTACGGAAGCTTCTTGCCCAGCACGTCGGACAGCGCGCGCAGGATCGCCCAATCCTCGCGCGCGTCGCCGGGCGGGAAAGACGCGCGCGTCGCCATCTGCACGCGGCCTTCGGTGTTCACATAGGCGGCGGATTTTTCGGGATAGGCCGCGCCGGGCAACACGACATCGGCGCGGGCAGCGCCACGGTCGCCATGCGTGCCGATATAGACGACGAACGCGCCCGGGGCGA
>DATMQV010000162.1:0-2968 GCA_035566615.1 Xanthobacteraceae bacterium | reverse complement strand
CGCACGAGCGACAGGTTGTCGTGGCGATAAAGAACTTCTCGGCCGCAGTCTCCCTCGCCGTTTTGCGTGACGAGTTCGACGCGGTACTTGCCTTCGATCGTTTCAGTCATCACCTGGCAATTCTCCCGGCAGCCAATGGCAAATGAACACCCGGAAGTCTTAGATTTTGAAGAAGGAGCGAGGAGTGTCGCACGTCACAGGCCGGCCACCCGGAGCAGCGCAGATGCGCTGCCCCCACGACCTCTCGGGCTGGGCCCGGGGCTTGCAATCGCCGCTGGAACAAAATAAGAACATTGGGCGGGTCACGCCCCGTCCCGCGGTATGCGTGTGGATAATCGTCGCTGCTCCTCCGTTCGACCTTGCGGGGGGAGGGGCGGCTAGTAGTGTCCGCGATTGCGGCGTTCAGCGCTTGCCGTGCGGCGGCGCGGACGATGCAATCGAAGACCCGATAAGCGGTTTGGAGTGGAGTTCACCTCTTGGCTGCTGCCGGCGTGGCGTGACTTCAAAGCGCGTTGGCCGATACGGAACGATTTGGATTGATACGGAACGAATGGAGCGTGTCTTTAAGCGAGGCAGATCATGGCAGGCAGCGTCAATAAAGTGATCCTGATCGGCAATCTGGGCGCCGATCCCGAAATCCGCCGCACCCAGGATGGGCGGCCGGTGGCAAATTTGCGCGTGGCGACGTCGGAATCCTGGCGCGACAAGGCGACCGGCGAGCGCAAGGAAAAGACCGAATGGCACCGGGTCGTCATCTTCAATGAGAATCTGTGCCGCATCGCCGAGCAGTATCTGAAAAAGGGATCGAAGGTTTTCATCGAGGGGCAGTTGCAGACGCGCAAATGGCAGGATCAATCCGGCCAGGACCGCTATTCGACCGAAGTGGTGCTGCAGGGCTTCCGCGGCGAGCTTACGCTGCTCGATCGCGCCGGCGGTGCGGGCGGCGGCGATTTGGCGCCCGATGACAGCGGCGGCGATTTCGGTTCGACGGGGCCGACGCGGAAAGTCGCGGCGGCCGGCGCCGGGGGGCGCGGCTCGCGCGCGGATATGGATGACGAGATTCCGTTTTAGAGCGAGTGCCTGCACCGAACTGACCCCCACCCGGCGTTCTTCGAACGCCGACTTCCCCCTTTCAGGGGGAGGATAAGGATGGGGCGCTAGTCGGTGACCCTCGCTCCGCTGTTGGCGGCCAGCCCCGCGGTCAAGCTGCATGCCTTTGCGGCGATGGCCGCTTTCGCGCTTGGTGTCGTGCAACTGAGCGCCCCCAAGGGCACGCTCCCCCATCACGCGATCGGCTGGTTTTGGGTGGTGCTGATGCTCGTGATCAGCATCAGCGCGTTCTGGAGTCATGAGCTCCGCCTTTGGGGGCCTTGGAGCCCGATTCACCTTTTGGCGATATTTACGTTGGCTATATTGCCGGTCGGAGTGCTGCACGCGCGGCGGCATCACGTCGCGCGGCACCGCTTCGTCATGATTTCGATCTTTTGCGGCGCGCTGGTGATCGCCGGATTATTCACGTTCGTACCGGGCCGCATCATGCATGCCGTCATCGTCGGCCACTAAAATGGCGCGATCGCGAATCGTGAACTGAATAGGATCCAAGCCAAAAGGAATTGCGCTATGTGCATCGCATGCTCTACTTTCGTGCCGAACCGCCGCCGCTTTCTGTCATTGGCCGCAGCAGGCGTCGCGGCCGCCTCCGTGCTCGGCGCGCGCTCGGCGTTTGCGGCCGGCGCGACGACCAGCGTCACAGCGGATGAAGCTCTGGCGCGGCTGAAGGCCGGCAATGAGAAATACATCTCCGCGCCGCAAGTCTGCGCCGTCGACCTCCTGAAACATCGCGAAGATGTTGCCAAAGGCCAGGCGCCCTGGGCCGCGATCTTGAGTTGCGCTGATAGCCGCGTGCCGCCGGAATTGCTGTTCGGCGGGCTTGGCGTCGGCGAGCTTTTCATCGCCCGCAATGCCGGCAATATGGCCGATACCGCGACCATGGGGACGATCGAATACGGCGTCGAGCATCTCGGCGTTCCGCTCGTGGTCGTGATGGGTCACGAGCGGTGCGGAGCGGTGGCCGCCGCCTGCGAGGTTGTGGAGAAACACACGAAATTTCCAGGCTCGATCGGCCCGATGGTCGATGCGATCGTGCCGGCGGCCAAAGCAGTCTATGGCAAGCCGGGCGACTTCGTCGACAACACCGTGCGCGAAAGCGCCAAGCGCACGGCGGCGAAGATCGCGACCAAAAGCGAGATCGTTTCGCATTTCATCAAGGACAATAAAGTCAAGGTCCTGGCCGCGCGCTACGACCTCGATGACGGCCGGGTCGAGTTTCTGACCTGATAGCGTGAACCGCGGTGCGCGTCCGCGACGCCCGCATGTCTTGTTTTTGAGCACGCGATGCGCGTGCTCGTCACGGGCGCTTATGGCTTGATCGGGGCGGCATGCTTGGCGCATTTGCATGTCGCCGGTCACGATGTCGTCGCCGCCGGACGAAGCCTCCGCAGCGCGCGGCGCAGGTTGCCGTACGCGCAATGGATCGCGGCGGATTTCAGGAGGCTTGCGAGCGCCGAGGCGTGGCAGCCGCTGCTGCAAGGCATCGATGCGGTGGTCAATTGCGTCGGCGTGTTGCAGGACGGCTTGCGCGACGACGTGCGGCGCGTGCAGCTGGACGGCACCAAGGCGCTGTTCGACGGCTGCGTGCGCGCGAGGGTCAAGCGCGTGATCCACATTTCGGCGATTGGCGCCGAGCCGGATGGGCCTTCTGCCTTTTCGCGCAGCAAAGCGGGGGCGGAGGTTTATCTGAAAGAACTTCCGCTCGATTGGGTGATCCTGCGCCCGGCGCTGGTGCTCGGTCCCGCGGTCTATGGCGGCACCGCGATGCTGCGCGGCATCGCGGCCTTTCCGGGCGTCGTGCCGGTGGTGCGCGCCGATGCGCGCATCCAGGTCATCGGACTGGACGATCTTACCGAAA
>DATMQV010000161.1:0-11318 GCA_035566615.1 Xanthobacteraceae bacterium | reverse complement strand
AGCAGTCCGCCATAACCGGTGTCGCCGTCGGCAATCAGCGGCGTCTTCGATCCTCCGGCGATCGCCGCAACGCGACCGACCATGTCCGTGTAGGTAGCGATGCCGGCGTCCGGCAACCCCAGATGCGAGGCCACCGTGCCGTAGCCCGTCATGTAGAGCGCTTCGAAATCCAACTGATCGGCGATCTTCGCAGAGATGCCATCGAACACGCCGGGCGCGACCAGCAATCGCTTTTGCGCCAGCCGCGCACGAAGGTTCGGTCGCTCTCGTTGCGTCATTTCGGACTCCATCCTTTGCGCGGCGCTCACAACTGCCCTACGGGCGCGCGCAAATGTGCTACGCATTCAAATCTGTGTACAGTCTTTGGCGGCGGAGATCGTAGAATGAGCGCGGCGGGTGACAATGACATCGGCGAGGCGGCGCTTGCCGAGCTTATTGCAAGTAGCGGTGTTGCAGTAAGCCAAGAGGAAGTCGCTCCGGTCGCCGGCGCGCTTAAACGGATTGACGCCGCCGCGCGCATCCTGTTGCGGCCGTCGTTCGACGACACTGTCGAAGCCTATTACCGCCTTCTCGAACAGGATGGCGTAGGAGCCGGCGCGTGACGGATCCCACTTCGCTCACATTGCGCGAGGCGGCGGCGGCCATCGCGCAAGGAAAGCTCAGCGCCGAGGCCTTGGTCGACGCCTGTCTCGACCGCGTCGAACGGCTGCAGCCAGTGCTCAATTGCTTCATCAGCGTGACCGCGGAGCGAGCGCGCAAGCTCGCCCGCGAGGCCGATACGGCCGTGAAGGCTGGGCGCGCGCTCGGCCCGCTGCACGGTGTGCCGCTGGCGCACAAGGACATGTTCTATCGCGCCGGCGAGGTCTGCACCTGCGGCTCAAAAATCCGCCGAGACTTTGTGCCCGATCACACCGCGACCGTGCTTGCGCGACTGGACGCGGCTGGCGCGATCGAGATCGGTCATCTCAACATGGCGGAGTTCGCCATGGGCCCCACGGGCCACAATGAGCATTACGGCCGTTGCCGGAATCCATGGAATCCGGACCACATCACCGGCGGCTCTTCGTCCGGATCGGGCGCCGCCGTGGCCGCCGCTCTGGCGTTCGGAGCGCTCGGCTCCGACACTGGCGGCTCGGTGCGTCTGCCCGCGGCCGCCTGCGGAGTCGTTGGCATCAAGCCGACGCTCGGGCGGGTGAGCCGATACGGCACCATGCCGCTGTCGCACTCGCTCGACTGCATTGGCATGCTCGCGCGGAGCGTCGGCGATTGCGCGCGGCTTTTGTCGCTGATCGCCGGACCCGACGCGCACGACGGCATGGCGAGCCGGCGGCCGGTCCCGGATTACGAGCGCGGGCTTGATGAGGCGGCTCAGGCGGGCGGGCTCGCCGGCCTGAGGATCGGCGTCCCGAACCGATATTATCTTGACGACATCGATCCCGAGGTGGCGAACTTAATTGCAGACAGCCGGCGCGTGCTCGAAAAGCGGGGCGCGAGGGTCGTGGATGTGCCGGTCGGCGACCACGGCGCTCTCAACGATCTGTCCAATGCGGTGCTGTGGCCGGAGGCAGCCGACGTGCACCTGCAATGGCTGCGCGAACGGCCGCAGGATTATGCCAAGCAGGGCCGTGCCCGATTGCTGGTCGGTTTGGGCGTTCCCGCCACGCTTTATGGCGAAGCGCTGCGCGCTCGGGCGGGGTTGCTGAAAGAGTTGCTGCACGACGCCTTCTCACAATGCGACGTGCTGCACCTGCCGGTTCTGCGACGGCCGGTGCCGACCGCGGCAGAGACGGACGTTGGCGGCGGCGCCGCCATGCAGCAAGCGCTCGGCCAGATCGTCGCCAACACCAGGCCGTTCAATTTTCTCGGCCTGCCCGGCCTCTCTGTGCCGATCGGCTTGACGCGCAACGGCCTGCCGCAGGCAATGCAACTGGTCGGGCGGCCGTTCTGCGAGGATTTATTGTTTCGCGTCGGCGCGGCGTACGAGGCAGCGGCCGGGCCGTTTGCGCGGCCGAAGCTTTAAACCGACGCCGCTTCTTGGTCCGCTCGTCCCCGCGAAGGCGGGGACCCAGCAAACACACGTCCAAGCGGATTGCCGCTTGCGCGGGAATGAGCGGAAAGAGCCTCACGAATTCCGCCGCCCCGGCGAACCGAGTGCAGCGCGCGGCGCGAGCACGTCCTTGACCATATTGGCATGCGTGTTGGCGTATTGGCCGCCATAGGCGCTGCGCTTGACAAACGCGCCATCGCCGGCGCGGCCGACATAATTGCCCCGGTCGATGACGATCTTGCCGCGCGACAGAACCGTTTCCGTATAGCCCTTCACCTTGAAGCCTTCGTAGGCGCTGTAGTCGATATTCATGTGATGGGTTTTGCTGTTGAAGGCGCTGATTGTCTCTTCCCGCTCCGGATCGAAAATCACGATATCGGCGTCGCTGCCGACCGCAATCGTGCCCTTTTTCGGAAACAGGCCGAAAATCTTCGCCGGCCCCGTAGAGGTCAGCTCGACAAAGCGATTGAGCGAGATGTGCCCCTGGCTGACGCCGTAGTGATAGATCAGGCTCATGCGGCTCTCGATGCCCGGGCCGCCATTGGGGATTTTGCTGAAGTCGTTCTTGCCGAGCTCCTTCTGCTCCTTGAGGCAGAACGGACAATGATCGGTCGAAATGACGTCGAGCGCGTGCGAGCGCAGGCCGCCCCAGAGCTCGTCCTGATTCCACTCTTCGCGCAGCGGCGGGGTGAGAACGTATTTGGCTCCGTCGAAGCCGGGCTCGTCGTACCGCTCGACATCGAGTAGCAAATATTGCGGGCAGGTCTCGGCGTGCGCCATAACGCCGCGCGCTTGCGCAAGCCGCAGCTCCTGCAGCGCGTCGTAGCAGCTCAGGTGGACGATATAGACCGGCGCCCGCGCCACTTCCGCGATCGAGAGCGCGCGGTGAACGCCTTCGGCTTCCAGCCGCGTCGGCCGCGTCAGCGCATGATACTTCGGTTCGATGTGCTTTTGCGCCAGCGCGATCTTCACCAGCTCATCGATCACGATGCCGTTCTCGGCGTGCATGCAGACGAGCGTGCCGTCCTCGCCGGCCTTGCGCATGGCGCGAAAGATCGTGCCGTCGTCGGACAGCAGCGCACCCGGATAGGCCATGAACAGCTTGTAACTGGTGATGCCGGCATCGGCGAGGCTGCGCATCTCGCCGATGCGCTCCTGCGGCATGTCGGTGACGATCATGTGGAAGGCGTAGTCGATCGCGGTCTTGCCCTGGGCCTTGCCATGCCAGTCGTCCAGCGCCTTGAGCGTGGACGTCCCTCGCGTCTGGACCGCAAAGTCGATGATGCATGTGGTGCCGCCATAAGCGGCTGCGCGCGTGCCGGTCTCGAACGTATCAGACGTAGTCGTGCCGCCAAATGGCAACTCAAGGTGCGTATGCGGATCGATCCCGCCCGGGATCACCAGTTTGCCGGATGCGTCGATCTGCTTGTCCGTGTCGATCGTGAGATCCTTGCCGATCAAAGCGACCGTTGAGCCGTTAATAAAGATGTCGGCGACGTAATCGTCGACCGCGGTAACGATACGCCCATTCTTAATTAGTACGCTCACGTCGCTCCCCCGATGCGGTTTGACAGCCCCTGGTACTAATGTATCATTCGCAAATTGAAGCGGCGCACAAGAGCTTTGGCTGACCGCCGCACCGGGCTTCAATAATCTAAAGCGCTGATTGGCTCTTCAACTCAACGGAGGCGGGCATGGCGTACAATAGCCCAGGACAGGTTTTGCAAGGAAGATTCTCGCGTCGCTCGTTCATGAAAACCACGGCAGCCGGTGCGGTTGCTGCGGCCACGTCCGGCGCCAGCTTTGTGCGTATTGCGGAAGCCGCGGATGGCTTGCGCAGCATCGGTCTCGGCGTGAGCGAGATTAACGAAATCCAGGACAAAGCGACGAAAGATCTTGGCTTCCCCGTCTCGGGCCAAGCGATGGGCTACGGCGACATGTTCAGTAAGATGCTGAACCAGAACGACCAGTACGAAATCGCCGAAGGCTACTACAACGACATGGACGTGATGCTGCCGGCGAAGGTCTGGCAGCCAATCGACACCAAAAAGATCAAAGATTGGGACAAGGTCACCAATCTCACCAAGACCGGCAGGCTGACGCCGGAGTCGAGCGTGGGGCAGGGCGACGCGCCTTATCTTTTCCTGTGGGTCGACGAGAACGGTAACAAGGTGAAGGGGCCGTCGCAGTACATCAGCATGTGCCCGGCGTTCCACAATGCCGACTCCATCGGCTACAATCCGAAAGCCACCGGCAGGGCGATCGAAAGCTGGGGCGAGCTTCTCAACAAGGACTACAAAGGCAAGGTCGCGCTGCTCAACGTGCCGCAGATCGGCGTGATGGATGCGGCGATGGCGATCGAGGCCCTTGGGCTGAAGAAATTCGGCGACAAGGGCAACATGACCAAGGCCGAGATCGACTTCCTGATCGACTACCTGATCCCGCTCAAGAAGGCCGGTCACTTCCGCGCGTTCTGGGAAAACTTCGGCCAGTCCGTCAACCTGATGGTAAACGGTGAAGTGGCGCTCGAAAGCATGTGGTCGCCGGCTGTCGCCGCGATCCAGGCCGAAGGCGTGCCCTGCGTCTACGCCTTCCCGAAAGAGGGCATGCGCGGCTGGCACGGCGGTCTCGCCATCTCGGCGAAGGTCAAGGGCAAGCAGCTCGACCAGGCTTACGAGTACATCAACTGGTGGCTGGCCGGCTGGCCAGCGGCGTTCGTCGCGCGTCAGGGCTACTATCACTCGATCCCGGACAATGCGAAGAAGTACCTCGAGCCGGCGGAATGGGATTATTGGTATGACGGCAAACCGGCGGCCAAGGATCTGGCCGATCCGTTCGGCACCATCATCATCAAGAAGGGCGATGTCCGCACCGGCGGATCCTACTGGAACCGTTATTCCAAGATCGCCGTCTGGAACTCGCTGATGGACGAGAACGACTATCTCGTGAAGCGCTGGACGGAATTCCTCACCGCTTAGGGCTTTGAGGACTGCCGAAACGGCTGTAAAAATGACGCCGCCGGCCCGCAAGGAGCCGGCGGTACCTTTTGGGCCTGGCTGAATTCCAATCGTGGTTGACCTGTGACGACGGTCGAAACCTACCGCAAGCTCACGGACGCGCCGCTGCAGCGCGGGCTGATCGGCAGCGCGCCTGCCGTACAGCCAGACGAGGAGGTCAAGCGTAAGTACCGGCGCGAGCCCGGCTTTCCGGTGCCAATCCTGGTCGCGCCGGCCACTTTGTGGCTGATCGTATTCCTCTTCCTGCCGCTGATCTCGATCTTCATCTTCAGCTTTTGGAAGACAACCGGCCACGGCATGGCGCCGGCCTTTACGCTCGAACACTATCAAGCGTTTTTCGTCACCGAGGGCTTCTTCGATCCCAAGAGCAACGATTTCCTGACGCCCTCCGTCTTCCTGCGCACGCTGTGGACGACGTTCCGTTTCACTATCACGGTGATGGCCATCTGCCTGATCCTTGCATACCCGCTCGCCTATTTCCTTTCGATGCAGGTCGAGGATTTCAAGTGGCAGTTGGCGCTATTCCTGCTGGCGATGGTGCCGTTCTGGACCAGCTATCTGATCCGCGCGGTCGCCTGGCTGCCGATGCTGGGCCGGCATGGCCTGATCAACGAGTTTCTGCTCGATATCGGCGCCATCGACGAGCCGGTCAGCTTCTTCCTCTATTCTGAGTTCAGTTACACAATGGCGCTGGTGCAGCTCTATGTGGTGCTGGCGGTCGGGCCGATCTTTTTTTCGCTCGCCAAGATCGACCGCACGCTGCTTGAAGCGGCGCGTGACATGGGCGCGACGCCGTTCCAGATCTTCCGCGAGATCATCTTCCCGCTGTCGCTACCGGGCATCGCCATCGGCATGATCTTCGTGTTCGTCATGGTGATGGGCGAGTTCGCCACCGCCGTCGTGGTCTATGGCGGCAAGACCTCGACCACCGGCACCGTGATCCTGAACTATTATGCCATCGCCAACTATCCGTTCGCCGCGGTCAACGCCTTCATGCTGATGCTGGCGATGATGATCGGCGTGGTCGTCATTCTGCGGGTCGTCGACATCCGCAAGGAGCTGTGACGATGGCCCGCTCGACACCGGAACGTCGCCGCAAGGCACGCGTCAAGGCGGGCTTCAGTGTCTATTACGCCATCTTTCTCATTTTCGTGTACGGGCCGATGTTTGCGATGTTCACGCTGTCCTTCCAGGGACCGCGTGGCGGCGTCACTTTCCCGATGCGCGGCTTGAGCTTTTTCTGGTGGGAGAAGCTGACCGGCCCATCTGCGGTCGGCGACATCAAGAGCTCGCTGGTCCGCTCGCTCACGTTGGCTGTCATCGTCATGGTGATCACTGCTATCCTCTCCACCATGCTGGCGATGGCGTTCCGCAAGAAATTTCACGGGTCGGGGCCGCTTTTCTACGCCGTTATGGCGGGGCTGATGGTACCCGGTGTGCTGCTCAGCTTGGGTCTCGCCTCGCTGATGCGGCAACTCGGCATTCCGCCGGCCTGGTGGTCTTCCGGCCTCGGCGTTCACGTCGTGTGGACGCTGCCGTTCGGCTTCCTGGTCATGATGGCGGTGTTCAACCGCTTCGACCACCGCCTCGAGGAGGCGGCACGCGATATGGGCGCCGACGAGTGGACAGTGTTCAAGGAAATCACGCTGCCGCTGATCACGCCGGGCATCGTCGCCGCCGGCCTGTTCGGCTTCACGCTCTCCTACGACGAATTCGCCCGCACCACGCTGTTGTCCGGGGCGACGAATACGCTGCCGCTCGACATCAATGCGGCGATGACGCAGCGGGTTCAGCCGACCATTTTCGCGCTCGGCACTGCATCGACAATATTTTCGCTGCTGATGATCGGATTGTTCATTGTAATCTACACAATTCTATATCGGCGCTCCCGTTAGGGTAGGCTCCTCGCGTCCGGTGATGCGTTTATGGGTTGGCGCGCTTACCGCTTCGCGGTGGCCAAGAAATTCTAACGCGTAGTCGATCCTTCCTTTGTTGCGAACAGGCAGGAGACCAACAGCCATGCCGCTGACCGGTAACGTCGCCGAGTTTCCGTTCAAGAACAACGTTCCCGATCCGCTCCTGTCAGGCAAGGAACTGCCGACCTTCAAATTCGCGCTTGAGAAATCGGCCGGCAAGGTCGACGGCGGCAGCTTCGGCAAGGAAGCGACCGTCGAGCAATTGCCGATCTCGAAAGGTATCGCCGGCGTGTCGATGCGGCTTGAGCCGGGCGTCACGCGCGAGCTGCACTGGCACGCGACGGCGGCGGAATGGGCTTTTGTTTTGGAGGGGCGCGTCCGCACCACGGTGGTCGATCCTGCCGGCGGCGCCGAGATCAACGACTTCGATCCGGGCGATGTCTGGTATTTCCCGCGCGGTCATGCACACTCGCTCGCCTGCCTCGACGAAAAGCCGTGTCATTTCATCCTGATTTTCGACAATGGATATTTCTCCGAGTTCGGCACCTTCAGTATTACCGACTGGCTGGGTCACGCCTCGAAGGACCTTCTGGCCAAGAATTTCGGGCAGCCGGTCGCGACCTTTGAAGGAATCCCCACCAAGGAAGCTTACTTCGTCCATGGCCGCGTGCCGCCCGCGGATGCCGTGCCCCTGCAGGGAGTGCTTACGTCGCCGCCTTTGACCCACAAATACCAACTGCTGGCACAGGAGCCGCATTCGATCCACAAATTCGGGCGCGAGTGGCGGGTCGGCGCCAACCGCTTTCCGATATCCGAGACCATGACGGGAGTCGTTCTGGATCTCGATCCGGGCGGCTTACGCGAATTGCACTGGCACCCTAACGCCGACGAGTGGCAATACGTCGTCAGCGGCGACTACAGCGTCACGCTGTTCGGCTCGCATGGCCGCTACCGCGTGGAGACGCTGGGCAAGGGCGACATCGCCTACATTCCGCAGGGCTACGGTCATTCGATCGAGAATATCGGCGATAAGCCGGGGCGCATCTTGATCGGCCTGAATACCGGAAACTACCAGGCGATCGATCTGTCGCAGTGGATGGCCGGCACGCCGAGCTACGTCCTCGCCGACCATTTCGGCAAGCCCCAAGCCGTTTTCGAGCGATTTCCCAAGGCGCGAGCCTTCATCGCTCCGCCGGACGGGATGGGCCAACGCGAGATCAAGTAGTCTGCGCGACGGCTGGTTGCCGGATGACCTTGAGCACCCAATAGATCAGGCAGAAGATGATGGTCAGAATGACCAAGGCGACGACCGCGCCGAGGCGTTCGCCAAATTCGGCGCCGAGCGTGTAGTCGCTCTGCAGCAGATAGGTGCATAGGATCAGCAGTGACTGCGCCGCAGCGCCAGCGCAAAACAGGACGGCGATAAAGGCCGAGCCGCGCAACGAGGCCAGCACCATGCCATCCAGGCTGTGCCGCTGCACGATGTAGAGCCGATAGGCCCGCCAATGATAGCCGCAGAAGCCCACGATCGCGGCGATCAACACGATCCAGAACATCGCGTTGCCGTAGCCGAGCCCGTTGATCACAAGCGTGAAGAAGTCTTCGAACGGCTTATAAAAATAGAGAAAGATCAGAATGACGATGAAAGCCACATAGCCTACAAGCGCCCAAAACAGCCGCCACCCTGACATTTTAATTCAGCCCCCTGATTGCCCGGCCCTGACTACCTGCGCCTGAGTATCTGCGCCTGACCGCTTGCGCCTCATGACCGACGGATGTCGCGACCGCCGCGTGCAAAGCGCTTAACTGGAACACGTCGTGCCGGCAACGGCAAGAGGGTCGCTTCATCGAGCGCATGCGACCCTCGCTATACCGATTTCGCCGCTACGATCAGCAATACCGCGTAGGCGACGACAAACACCGCATCCTTAACGGCCGGCAAGGTCTGCCGTTCGCCACTCGAGGCGATGAGCGTGACGGCCTCGAGAATGAAGAACACGCCCGAGAGAATGACGAACGGCCAGGCCGAGGCCCACCAGGAAGCGGGTCCGGCCACGCCCAGGATCGACTGCCAGATCAACAACAAGAGCGGCAGGATGACCAGATAACCGTAGCCGAGCAGAAAGCGCCCGCGCATGGCGGTGCGGTCGATCACCCAGAAGGCAATGAAGAACAGGACGACGTTGAGAAGATCCCAGAAGCTTCCGGAATACGCTTCGAGCTTGGGGGCGCTGCGCAGGTTCAGAAAAGCCAGCACCAGAAGAAAGATCAACAGATCGCCGAGGAGCCATTCGCGCGCGGACTCCGCGCCCGGCTTGAGGCCCCAGGTGCGCGTCGCCTTGTCGAAGAGGAGCACCAGCGCCACGCCCAGGCTGGCCGGGTAGATCAGCTGCGTCATCAGCGCGTATTGCGTTGCCGGCGCGAGCGCGATCCAGCACAGCAGCAGGATTGCCACGACCAGCAGCAGCAAGCCGAGAATGCGCAGCGGCGACGGGGAAGGGGGCGCGGCCGCAGCAGCCGCGGCGGCTGGTTCGCCGGCTGCGCCGGCTGCGGCGGGCGCGGCAGCGCCGCGTTGGGGCAGAGCCTCCCGCTGCGACGATTGAACAAGCGCATAGATGAGCGAAACGACAAGGCCGATAACCGCAAGCGCAATCATGACCGCCGCAAAGGCAGTCGCGCGGCTGTCGGAGCGCCAATCTTCGATCGTTTCGCCCCAGACCCAATGGCTTCCGCTGGAGATGATCCAGATGGCAAAAGCAGCGATAGCGGCCAGCAAGATCAGGGCGAGCGTGAACTCGTACCAGCGAGGCGACTGCTCGGGTTGCGCGGCGCCGCTCGCAGCCGCGCGTCGACGCTGCGGCGCGCGAATGATCAGGCCGATCAGGAACGCGAGCACGCCGATGATCACAAAAACGATCATCGCCTCGACGAAGATTGTCGCTCTTTGCTCCAAGGACGGCCTCGATCTTTTCCTTTTGGCCAGCTAGCCGCCGCCTTCGCGGCGGCGCGCGCTCAATGTCCGTTGCCTATGAGCGATTCGACGCATTTGCACAGGCTGTCGTTGGCGGTTTGCTCGAGCAGTTCGCCAAGCGAGCGGCCCGGCGCGGTAGAAGCGACAGCGGTTTCGCGTACGGTCGCACCATTGGCACGCAGTTGCCCGACCACCTCGATGGTGCGGCCATCGGTGCTGTGGCGTACGATCTCGAAGCTCCAGGCGTTGCCATAGGCGTCACGCAGGCCGCTCAGTGCTTCGCTGAGCGAGCGGCCGTTGCCGTTCGCAGCTGCCAGCGTCGCCGGGCGGGATGGCTGGGTTGCCGGGGCTGGCCGGCGCGCTGCCGGAGGCTGCGACGCGCTCGCAACCGGTCGGACGGCCGGCGCGCGCTGATCGCGCGCCGTCGGCGAGGTCGCTTCTTTGCTCCGCGGCGATGCCTTCATGCGCTGGCGCAATGCGGCGGTCGCAGCTTGGTCCACGGTCTCCGCCACCGGATCGACGATTACGCCATAGGCCGCGCGCGCGTGCTCGACCGTGCAGAAGCCGTCGAGCACGTCGTCGAGCACCTTCTCGGCCGCCCGCTCAAGCGGATCGCCGTAGCCGCCGCCGCAGGGCGCGTAAAACACATGCACGTCGCCCGCCGCAACGCGCAGGCCGGAAAACTTCGCCGGCATACTCTTGATCTCGTTGGGCTTGGCAATGTTGTAGATGTCGACCTTGCCGACTTGCCCCGGGCCGCCGCCGAAGATGCCCCACGGTACGTCATGATGGCGTTCGTTTTCGTGGGTGATGAAAGCATCGGTCAGGACGCGCTGCGCCTTGACCACGCCGATGCCGCCGCGAGAACGGCCGGCGCCAGGCATGACGTCGTCGCGCAGCTCGTAGCGATCGCAGATCATCGGCAAGTGCATAGCCAGGTCTTCGATCGGATTGTTGCGCGTATTGGCCATCAGGCTATCGATACAGTCGGGACCGTCGGAACGCGGCCGCCCGCCATAGGAGCCTTCATTGACCTCGAGGAAAACCCAGTAATCGCCGGACGGGCGAATGCCGGCATAAGAGCAGAACGACAGGCTGGCGGAGCTGCCGGCGATGATGTCGTTCGGCAGCACCGGCGCCAGCGCCTTGTAGATCAGGTCGATCACGCGGTTGATTTGCGCAAAGCGCGCCTCGGCCGCGGCCGGATAGATTGGATTGTAGATCGAGCCCTTGGGCGCGATCACCTTCACCGGCCGGAACGATCCCTGGTTCGAGGGGACCTTCACGTCCGAGGTGACCGCATCGAGCAGGAGTGAGCGGATCGCGCAGAAACAGGCGACCTTGGTCGAGCCCTCGAACGGCACGTT
>DATMQV010000160.1:0-19508 GCA_035566615.1 Xanthobacteraceae bacterium | reverse complement strand
AACGCCGAGGATGACGAACAGCGGCACCGACACGATATAGTGCAGGCCCCTCACTCCAACGAACGTGATGGCGATATAGAGCAGGCCGGCGATGATGGTCATCAGCACGTAGTTCAGATGATAGGTCGAGCTGATGAGATTGCCGGTAATGCCGGTCTGCACCGCATACCAGCCTAGAAGCAGCGTGGACAAAAGGCCGGACGAAAACACATAGCCCTTGCGCCCGAACACGATGCTGGCGATGAGCGCGAAATTCATGCCTTTTTTGGTGCCCAAGGCGCCCAGCGCGCCGACATAAGCAAACATGATCAAGTTGCCGATGATCATGGCGATCAGCGCGCGCTGAAAGCCCATCCCGAGCACCAGCACCGATCCGGTCATGGCGCCGGTGATGATCATCGGAAAGCCGATCCAGACCATCGTGACTGAGAACAGGCTCCGGCGCGCCTGAGGCGGCACCGGCTTGTGCTCGTATTCTTCACCGAGCACGTGGTCGATTTGCTCGACTTCCGACTCTTTAACCGCAGCAGTGGTAGACATCGCATACTCCCCTGATCACCCCGGCAGTTTGCGCAGTCTTTCGAAGGCAGTTTTTCGAACGCTTTCCGAACGCGGTCCCCCGAACAGCAAAAAGCCCTTGGGCGTCGCGAGACGCGGCCAAGGGCTTCTTTGCCATTTATTCCGAGCGTCTTTGCTCGAAATGAAAGAGCCGCCAAGCGGCTCATCAAACTAACGTGAAAAAGCGTACGACCTTTTCGATGGAGGCGCGTGCAAAAAAATATGATCGCTGCAAAAAGAATCGCCAGGGGAGTGACGCGTAAAGACGCTTTCACATGCGGCGGTCGGCGACGAAGTGTGCACCTTCGATCAGGATCGCCGCGCTCTTGCCGAAGGGAGCGAGCGCCTGCTCGGCCTCGGCGACCAGCTCTCGCAAGCGCGCCTTTGCGCCGTCGGCGCCGAGAATATCGACCATCGTGGCCTTGCCGGCTCCGGCATCTTTGCCGGTCTGTTTGCCGACGAGCGCCGTATCGCCTTCGACGTCAAGCAGATCGTCGGCGATCTGGAAGGCCTGGCCGACGGCCGCGCCGTAGCGCTCGATCGCCTTGCGCTGCTGCGGCGTCGCCGATCCGAGCATGCCGCCAGCTTGGCAGGCAAAGCGCAGAAGCGCGCCGGTCTTCATCGCCTGCAAGGTCAGGACGCCTTCCTCGCCCAGTCGCTGCGGCCCGCTTCCCGAGAAGCGTCCCTCGGCGGCGAGGTCGAGCATCTGGCCGCCCACCATGCCGCCGAGCCCGGAGGCGCGCGCCAGCGCGGCGACCAACTCCACGCGCACCGCCGGATCCGGATGGGTCTGCGTGCGCGAGAGAATGTCGAAGGCGAAAGTCAAGAGGCCGTCGCCGGCGAGGATGGCGGTCGCCTCGTCGAATTTTTTGTGTGCCGTCGGTTGCCCGCGCCGCAGGTCGTCATTGTCCATCGCCGGCAAATCGTCGTGCACCAGCGAGTAGCAGTGCACGCATTCGAGCGCGGCGCCGGCCATCAGCGCCTGCGGGCGCGGAACTTCGAACAGGCCCGCGCTTTCCACTACCAGGAATGGTCGGAACCGTTTGCCGCCACCGAGGCTCGAATAGCGGATGGCGTCCATCAGGCGCACCGGCCGCGCCTGCTCGCCGGGAACCGGCGTCGTCGTCAAAAGCCGATCCAGCAGGTCGTCGATATCCTTTGCCGTCGCTTCCAGGCGGCTGAGAAAAGGGCTGATTTTCCCGTTCATTGCCTTCTTGCCAAGCTCAGATTGCCACGCTACCCGGCGTCCGGATGTGTCTATCCGGCTCTATATTCGATAAAAGAGCCGGCCGGGACAGAGGCGCAAAAGCCTCGGCGTCGGTGAATGGCATGTCCCCCACTGCAAGGGCTATCTGTGACAAACGGGCTCATAGCGTCAATGGTGCTGGCGATCTGGCTGTATCTCCTCCTGGGGCGCGGCCTCTTTTGGCTCGGCCGTGAACGCGACGATGGAACCGCGGCGGGGCAGGGGCCTTGGCCTTCGGTCATGGCCATCATACCGGCCCGTGACGAAGCCGAATGCGTCGGCGACACGGTAGCCTCGCTGCTGCGCCAGGATTATCCGGGCGCGTTCAGGGTGATCTTGGTCGACGATCAGAGCCGCGACGGCACCGCGCAGGTGGCGCGCGACGCGGCGGCCGCGCTCGGCGCGGCGGACCGCCTCACGGTCATTTCCGGACGCTCGCTGCCGGCCGGGTGGACCGGAAAGCTCTGGGCCCAAAGCCAAGGCGTGGAGGCGGTCGAGGCGGCGGCTCAGCCGGCGGATTACATCCTCTTCACCGACGCGGATATCGTCTATGTGCCGGATGAGCTGCGCAAGCTTGTCGCGCGGGCGCGCGCCGGCGGCACGGTGCTGACCTCGCTGATGGCGAAGCTCCGCTGCGAGAGCTTTGCCGAGCGCATGTTCGTTCCCGCCTTCATCTTCTTCTTCCAGATGCTCTATCCCTTCGCCTGGGCGAACAATCCGCGAAGCAGCATCGCGGCAGCGGCCGGCGGCTGCATGCTGGTGCGGCGCGAGGCCTTGCGGGCTGCCGGCGGGATGGCCTCCATCCGCAACGCTCTGATCGACGATTGCGCGCTCGCCAAGAGGCTCAAGGCGCACGGCCCGATTTGGATCGGCCTGACCGATGGCGTGCGCAGCGTCCGCGCCTATCCGGCGGTCGAGGACATCCGCAAAATGGTGTCCCGCACCGCTTATGCGCAGTTGCAATATTCGCCGCTGATCCTTCTTGGAACCGTTGCGGGTTTGGCCGTCACCTATCTGTTTCCGGTCCTGCTGACGGTCTTGGCCTCCGGCTTGGCGCAAATCCTCGGGCTCGCCGCATGGCTGCTCATGGCCTTGGCTTTCCAGCCGATCTTGCGCTTCTATCGCGTGTCGCCGCTGTGGGGAGTGGCGTTGCCGGCGATCGCCGCAACCTATATGGCGTTCACCCTCGATTCCGCCTATCAGCATGCACGCGGCCGCGGCGGCATGTGGAAGGGCCGCGCGCAAGCCAACCTCCAGGATGGTAACGTGCAAGAAGCCAACCTGCACAACGGCAACGTTTCGGAACCGCGATGAACGATGCGAGCATGACCGACACGACCAACTGGCGCTCGGGAAAAGGACACCGGGACGAGAACTTTCCGGTCGCGTCTTTTCTCATCCATCCGCGCCATCGCGGCCCGATTCTGGCATTCTACAATTTCGTTCGCACCGCAGACGACATTGCCGACCATGCGACGCTTGCGCCGGAAGAAAAGCTTCGGCTCCTCGACCGGCTCGGCGCCGGCCTTGTCGGCGAGAACAGCGAGGATGTGGCGGCGGTGCGGTTGCGCACTGCGCTCGCCGAACGCGCGCTATCGCCGCGGCACGCACAGGACCTGCTTGCCGCTTTCAAGCTCGATGTGACCAAGCTTCGCTATCGCGACTGGGACGATCTGATCGGTTACTGTTCGCTGTCGGCGATGCCGGTCGGCCGCTTCGTGCTCGACGTGCACGGCGAGAGCCGCAGCGCCTGGCCGGCCAACGATGCGCTGTGCGCTGCGTTGCAGATCATCAATCATCTGCAGGATTGCCAAGCTGACTACCGCGATCTCGATCGGGTTTACGTGCCGCTCGATCTTCTCGGCACGCACGGCATCGGCGTCGAAGCGCTCGGTGAGCCGCAGGCCTCGCCGCTGTTGCTCGCAGCATTGCACAGCCTCGCCGAACGCACCGGACGGCTCCTCTCCGAGAGCGACGTGTTTCCGCTCCTGATCAACGACCGGCGGCTTGCGCTGGAAGTCTCCGTCATCAACACGCTGGCGCACCGGATTACGCGCCTGCTGACGCAGCGCGATCCGTTGCACGACCGCGTGCACTTGTCGAAGCCGGCCATTGCCGGCCTGACCTTGGCTGGCGTCATCAGCGGCGCGTTCCGCCGCCTCGGCGGGCGGGCCGCCGTCACGACGCAAACGCCACGGGGTGCGTGAGTGAACAAACCCTCTCTCGCGGCCGAGCGCGCCTCTCGCAGCTCGTTCTATCGGGGCATGCGCATCCTGCCGCGCGCCCAGCGCGAGGCGATGTTCGAGATCTATTCGTTCTGCCGCGCCGTCGACGATATCGCCGACGATCCGGGCCCGCGCGATGTGCGGCGTGCACAGCTTGCGCAGTGGCGCACGGACATCGACGCCGTTTACCGCAGCGCCGCGCCGGAGGAGCTTGCCGGCCTGGCGCAGGCGGTGCGCACATTCGATCTCGAGCGTGAGGACTTCATCGCCATCATCGACGGCATGGAGATGGATGTCGTCGCCGATATCCGCGCGCCCGACCGCCCGACCCTCGATCTTTATTGCGATCGCGTCGCCTGCGCAGTCGGCCGGCTTTCGGTGCGCGTGTTCGGCATGCAGCCTGACGCCGGCCTTGCGCTCGCGCATCATCTCGGCCGTGCGCTGCAGCTCACCAACATTCTGCGCGACCTCGACGAAGACGCCTCGCTCGGCCGCCTCTATCTGCCGCGCGATGCATTGCAAGCGGCCGGCATCGCGTCGAGCGAGCCGCGCGAGGTCGTGGCCCATGCGGCCATCGCCCAAGCCTGCGCGCCGATCGTTGAAATGGCCGAGAGCGAGTTTCGCGCGGCGCAGGCGATCATGGCAAAAAATCGGCGCCGGGTGGTGCGGGCGCCGCGCATCATGGGCGAGGCCTATCACATCATTCTGGAGAAGCTGATTGCGCGCGGCTTTGTCCCGCCGCGCGCGCCAGTGAAACTGCCGAAAGCAAAACTCATTCTCATAGTCTTGCGCAATCTCGTGTGATGAGCGGAACAACTCACATCGTCGGCGCCGGCCTCGCCGGCCTATCCGCCGCGATACGGCTTACGTCGCAGGGCCGCTCCGTCGTGGTGCACGAAGCGACCGCCTTCGCCGGCGGCCGTTGCCGTTCGTATCACGATGCGTCGGTCGGCATGACGATCGACAACGGCAACCATCTGCTGTTGTCCGGCAATCACGCCGCCCTCGGATATCTGCGCAGCATCGGCGCCGAAGCGCGGCTGATCGGCCCGTCGAGCGCGGAATTCTCCTTCGCCGATCTCGTGAGCGGCGCCCATTGGACGCTGCGCTTCAATGACGGTCCGATTCCATTCTGGGTCTTCGATCCCAAGCGGCGGGTGCCGGGAACCGGTGTGCTCGACTATTTGCCGCTGGCGCGGCTTCTGTGGGCGCCGTCCGGCAAGTCGGTGGGTGAGGTCATTGCCTGCAAAGGCACGCTCTACGAGCGGCTGGTCGAGCCGCTTCTCCTCGCCGCACTCAATATCGACGCGCCCGATGGATCGGCGCGGCTTGCCGGCGCCATCATCCGCGAGACGCTTGCGGTCGGCGGCCGCGCCTGCCGGCCGCTGATTGCGCGCGAAGGTTTGGGCACGACCTTGATCGAGCCGGCGCTCGCGCATCTGCAACAGCGCGGCGCCAGTGTGCGCATGGAGCATCAATTGCGCACGCTGCGCCTTGCGTCCGAGCGGGTCGAGGCGCTCGATTTCGGCGCGGAGACGGTGACGCTCGGAGCGGACGATGCGGTTATTCTCGCGGTGCCGCCCTACATCGCCTCGTCCTTGCTGCGCGACCTGAAAGTGCCGAGCGAATTCCGCGCCATCGTCAACGCGCATTTTCGCATCGAGCCGCCGCCAGCGCAGCCGCCGATCCTCGGCGTGCTCAACGGCACGGTGCAATGGCTGTTCGCCTTTCCGGGCCGGCTCTCCGTGACCATCAGCGCCGGTGATCGGCTCATCGACGCGCCGCGCGAAGAGCTCGCAAACAAGATCTGGAGCGAGGTCGCAAGCCTGACCGGATTGCCGGCCGCGCTGCCGCCCTGGCAGATCGTACGCGAGCGCCGCGCGACCTTCGCGGCGACGCCCGCCCAAGATGCCATTCGTCCCGGCGCCGTTACCAAATGGCGCAATCTCGTCTTGGCCGGCGATTGGACAGATACCGGCCTGCCCGCTACCATTGAGGGTGCGATCCGCTCAGGCAACCGTGCCGCCGACATCATCGCCAACCAATCCAAACAATCATGATCAACGATATCCTCGAACAGCGCACGTCAGCCGCCAAACAACCTGATGCCGCGCGCGTGAATATCGATGCGCTCGAGCAGCAGATCCAAAAATGCGCGCAGGCGCTGTTGGCGCAGCAGCGCCCGGACGGCCATTGGGTGTTCGAGCTCGAGGCCGACGCCACCATTCCCGCCGAATACGTGCTGCTGCGGCACTATCTCGGCGAGCCGCTCGATGCCGAGCTGGAGCGAAAGATCGCGGTCTATCTGCGCTGCATCCAGGGCGATCACGGCGGCTGGCCGCTGTTCCGCGACGGCGCGCTCGACATCAGCGCGACGGTGAAAGCTTATTTCGCGCTGAAGATGATCGGCGATTCCGTCGATGCAGATCATATGCGGCGTGCACGCGAGGCGGTGCTCGCGCGCGGCGGCGCCGAGCGCGCCAACGTGTTCACCCGCATCATGCTCGCGCTGTTCGGTTTCATCCCCTGGCGCGCCGTGCCGGTGATTCCGGTCGAGGTGATGCTGCTGCCGAAATGGTTTCCATTTCACCTCGACAAGATCTCCTATTGGAGCCGAACCGTCATCGTGCCGTTGCTGGTGCTGATGGTGAAAAAGCCGCGCGCGCGCAACGCCAAGGGCGTGCGCATCGACGAATTGTTCGCCGCTCCGCCACGGAGCATCGGACCGACGCCGAAGGCGCCGCAGCAGAAAGCCACGTGGTTCTGGTTCTTCCGCGGCGTCGACAACGTGTTGCGCTCCACCGAGCCGTTTTTTCCGAAAGCGTCGCGGCAGCGTGCCATTGACAGCGCGGTCGCCTGGACGATCGAGCATCTCAACGGCGAGGAGGGCGTGGGCGCGATTTTCCCCGCCATGGCGAACACCGTGATGATGTTCGACGTCCTCGGCTATCCGCAAGATCATCCGCGCCGCGCCATCGCCCGCAAGTCGGTCGAGAAGCTCTTGGTGGTGCACGAGCAGGAGGCTTACTGCCAGCCGTGCGTTTCGCCGGTCTGGGACACCGGCCTCACCTGTCATGCGTTGTTGGAAGTCGGCGGCGAGCGCATGAACGCGTCGGTCAAACGCGGGCTCGATTGGCTCGTCCCCAAACAGGTGCTCGATGTACGGGGCGATTGGATCGCGCGCCGGCCCGACATTCGCCCGGGCGGCTGGGCCTTCCAATATGCCAACCCGCATTACCCCGACGTGGACGACACCGCCGTCGTCGCCATGGCCATGGACCGCGAGCAGAACCTGTCCGGGCGAAAGGATTACGATCCCGGCCTGGCGCGCGCGCGCGAGTGGATCAACGGCATGCAAAGCGAGAACGGCGCCTGGGGCGCATTCGATGCCGACAACGAATATTATTATCTCAACAACATTCCGTTCGCCGATCACGGCGCGCTGCTCGATCCGCCGACCGAGGATGTCACCGCGCGCTGCCTGTCGATGCTGGCGCAGTTCGGCGAGACGCCGGCAAGCAGTACTGCGGTGGCGCGTGGCGTCGATTATTTGCGGCGCACACAGCTTGCCGAGGGCAGCTGGTACGGCCGCTGGGGCATGAACTACATCTACGGCACCTGGTCGGTGCTATGCGCGCTCAATGCGGTCGGCGTCGAACATGCCGCGCCAGAAATGCGCAACGCGGTGAATTGGCTGGTCAGAATACAGAACGAAGACGGCGGCTGGGGCGAGGATGGCGCAAGCTACAAACTCGATTACCACGGCTATGAGCGCGCGCCGTCGACCGCGTCGCAAACCGCCTGGGCGGTGCTCGGCCTGATGGCCGCGGGCGAGATCGATCATCCGGCAGTCGCGCGTGGCATCAAATATCTCGCCGACACGCAAGGCGGCGACGGTTTCTGGAACGAGCCGCGCTACACCGCCACTGGTTTCCCGCGCGTGTTCTATCTGCGCTATCACGGCTATTCGAAATTCTTCCCGGTCTGGGCGATGGCCCGCTACCGCAACCTCAAGCGCGCTAACACCAAGGCTGTTGCGTACGGGATGTAGCGTCATTTCCGGGCACGGGCGTCAGGCCGCGCGCCCGGAATCCAATAGCCACCGCAGGCGCGGCTCTCGCATCGGGCGAATCTCAAATCGACTGTGACTATGGATTCCGGGCCCGGCCACCGAAGTCGGCTGTTGCCGACTTGCGCAGGTTCTTGGAAGTCCGATCTCGGGAACACCCGAGATCGGCGAGCCGCCTCCGGAAGGATGCTCGAGACGCTTAGGCCGCGCTGGCGGACGGCTTGTTTGCAGCCTTGGCGGCTTCCTTCGCGGCTTTCTCGCGCGCTTCGTTGGCGCGGATCTCCGAGAGCCGCAATTGCACCTGGCTGTCGAACACGTATTTCGCCGGCCGCTGGTCGGCGAGCGAAATCTCCGGCGCCATCGGACCTTCGGTCCGCACGCCGCCGAGCGCGAGAGCCAGCGCCTTGAGCGGGTGCTTCAAGCTCGCTTCGGCTGCCGTCGGCTCGTAACCGCAATGCGCCATGCAGTTCGCGCACTTTTCATAGCGGCCGGTGCCGTAGGCGTCCCATTCAGTGGTCTCCATCAACTCCTTGAAGGTCTTGGTATAGCCTTCGCCCAGCAAGTAGCAGGGCTTCTGCCAGCCGAACACATTGCGGGTCGGCATGCCCCACGGCGTGCAGTGGAATTCCTGATTGCCGGCCAGGAAGTCGAGGAACATGCCCGAATGGGTGAGATTCCACTTCTTGCCCTTGCCGAGCGCGAAGACCTTGCGGAACAGCTCCTTGGTCTTGCGCCGCGCCAGGAAGTGCTGCTGATCGGGCGCGCGCTCGTAAGCATAGCCGGGCGAGATCGAGACGCCGACGCCGAGCTCCTGGGTCAGATCGAGGAATTTGGCGATGTCCTCGGCCGGATGGCCGTCGAAGATCGTGCAGTTGACGTTGACGGCGAAGCCCTTGGCCTTGGCGGCCGTGATCGCCGAAATCGCTTTGTCGAACACGCCTTCCAGGCATACCGATTTGTCGTGATGCGCCTTCAGGCCGTCGAGATGCACGGAGAAGAACAGATACGGCGACGGCTCGAACAGATGCAGTTTCTTTTCGAGCAGCAGCGCGTTCGTGCACAGCGACACGAATTTCTTGCGTGCCACGATGCCTTTGACGATCTCGCCGATCTCCTTGTGGATCAGCGGCTCGCCGCCCGGAATGGCAACCATCGGCGCGCCGCACTCGTCGACCGCGTCAAGGCATTCCTGCACCGACAGCCGCTTGTTGAGGATCGCGTCCGGATAATCGATTTTGCCGCAGCCGAAGCAGGCCAGATTGCAGCGGAACAGCGGCTCGAGCATGAGCACCAGCGGGTAGCGCTTGCGCCCGGCCAGCCGCTGCCTGACTACATAAGTGCCAACGGCCGCCATCTGTCGAAGTGATACTGCCACTATAGTCCCTCTTCTTCTTGAAGTGTGCTTCGCCGCGTCATCCCCATGCGTGGCGAACCCACATTAAACTTTTCTGATCGGGTATTAAACCTTCGCGGTCGCGCGCTCGACGCCGCGGCCTTCGGTGAGTTCCGGCGGCAGCCGGAACTCGATGGTCTCCTGCCGGCCGGTCAATTCGGAAACGTCGACGGGTCCCAACCGCCGCAACGCGTCGATGACGTCTTCGACCAGCACTTCCGGCGCCGATGCGCCGGCGGTGATGCCCACCGTCTGCGCGCCGTTGAACCATTCCGGCTGCACCTCGCTGCCGTCGGCAATGAGGTAGCAGGGAATACCGGCTTCGTTGCCGATTTCGCGCAGCCGATTGGAATTAGAACTATTCTTGGCGCCCACCACCAGGATCACGTCGACCTGCGTCGAGAGTTCGCGCACCGCGGTCTGGCGGTTCTGCGTCGCGTAGCAGATGTCGCGTGTCTCGGGGCCGACGATGTCGGTGAATTTCTTATGCAGCGCGGCGATGATCCCGCGCGTGTCGTCGACACTCAGCGTTGTTTGCGTGACATAAGCGACGGGCGTGTCGTGCGGAATGTCGAGGCTGTCCACATCGCGCTCAGTCTGCACCAGTGTTACAGGCTCGGAGATTTGCCCCATCGTGCCTTCAACCTCCGGATGACCGGCGTGCCCGATGAGAATGAGCCGGCGCCCTTGCGCCACATAGCGCTTGCCCTGGTTGTGCACCTTGGTAACCAGCGGGCAGGTGGCATTGAGCACGGGAAGCTCGCGCTGTGCCGCCTCTTCTTCCACGCTCTTGGCGACGCCGTGGGCGCTGAAAATGGTGACGGCATGCGGGGGGACCTCGGAAAGGTCCTCGACGAAACGCGCGCCCTTTGCCTTGAGACTTTCGACGACGTGCTTGTTATGCACGATTTCGTGCCGGACATAGACCGGCGGACCGTATTTCTGCAGCGCTCGTTCCACGATCTCGATGGCGCGGACCACGCCGGCGCAAAAACCGCGAGGCTGAGCGAGGATGACCTTCATCAATAACCTCCGGGGGGAGAGGCTGCGGCGTTGCGCCGCAACATAGACCTTCCGAGCTCCACGACCAATACTTTGGTCACAACGTCGTGGCAATCAAGTTGGCCACGATGGTGTGACAATCAAGGCAGATTAACCCGTCTAGTTCGGGAGTTCGCCGTGCCAGCATCCCAACCCACCATTGAGCATAATTACGTCCATTGTCCAGGGTGCCGCGTTGCACTATCCGAAGGCCTGAGCCGCGTCGGCGTCGTCGCCCTGCGACCGGCGCCGGAGGTTAGGAAAATATCCCGATTTCACTTTTGAACGGTTTCAGGGCATCTAGGGCCCGCCGCCGGGCCCGCGCCGGGAGACTTTTCATGCCGAATGCCATTGCACCGACGTTCACCGTGCGCTCCAGCTTCAAGGGCATAGCCCATTCGGGCACCAGTGCCTCCATTTCGCCGTTGTCTTAACGCCTCACACGCCGAACCCCACTATTTGAATTCCATCCATGAAAACGATCACCTCCTTCGTTGTTCGCACTATAGGCTTTTGTCTCCACTATCCTTGGTGGGTTAGCGCCGGCGCGATCCTCCTTGCGATTGCTTCGGTCTGGTACACCGCCACGCATTTCTCGGTTAACACCGACATCAACCAGCTTCTGTCCGCCAACAGCCCCGGGCGGCAGCGCGAGATCGCCTTCGAAAAGGCCTTTCCGCAATTCGACGTCACCATCGCCGTCGTCGGCGCACCGACGCCCGAATTGGTGCAGGAGGCCACCGCGGCGCTGGTAGCGAAACTAAAGCCCGAGAAGAACTACTTCGTCTCCGTGGACGAGACGCAGGGCGATCCGTTCTTCGCCCAGAACGGCCTGTTGTTCGTGTCGACCGAACAGCTCCAGCAGCAGACGTCGATGCTGTCGCAGGCGCAGCGGCTCATCCAGGTGCTGGCCGGCGATCCGAGCCTGCGCGGCGTGATCAAGGCCCTGCAGTACGGCTTGCTCGGCGTGCAGTCCGGCAACCTGACGCTCAACGATATGGTCTGGCCGCTGACGAAAGCATCCGAAACCATCGAGCAGGTGAATGCCAACAAGCCGGCGAGCTTTTCCTGGCAGGTCCTGGCTCAGGGACGTTCGGCAAAATCCTCCGATCTGCTGCGCTTCGTGAAAATCCAGCCGGTGATGGATTATTCCGAGCTGCAGCCGGGCATGCGGGCGAGCAACGCGATTCGCCAAGCGGTTGCCGATCTCGATCTGGCGTCCAAGTATCAGGCGCGCGTCCGCCTCACCGGCCCCGTGCCGATGAACGACGATCAGTTCGCCACCATCAAGGAAAATGCAGGGCTCAATGCCTTTTTGACCATCGCGGTCGTGCTCTTCATCATGTGGTTGGCGCTGCGATGGTGGCAGATCATCCTGGCGGTGTTTGTTGCGCTTGCGGTCGGGCTTTCGATCACCGCGGCGCTCGGCATCCTGATGGTTGGCGCCTTCAACCTGATCTCGGTTTACTTCGCCGTGCTGTTTGTCGGGCTGGGGGTCGACTTCGGCATCCAGTACAGCGTGCGTTATCGCGCGGAGCGCCACGAGGTCGACGGCTTGTACGAGGCGTTGCTGCATGCCGGGCGGCGCGCTGGCGCGCCGCTGACGCTTGCAGCGTTGGCGACCGCGGCCGGTTTCCTGTCCTTCCTCCCGACCGCCTATCGCGGGCTTTCCGAACTCGGCTTGATCGCCGGCGTCGGCATGCTGATCGCCTTCCTCACCAGCATCACGCTCCTGCCGGCGCTGTTGTGCAGGCTCAATCCGCGCAGCGAGCCGAAGGAGCTCGGGTACAAATATCTGGCGCCGGTCGACGAGTTTCTCGAGCGCCACCGCACGCTGATCTTGATCGTGACCGTGCTCTTGATCGTCGGCGCGTCACCGACGCTCATCTGGCTGAAATTCGATTTCAACCCGATGAATTTGCGCAATCCCAACGTTGAATCGGTTGCCACCTATCTCGAGCTTCAAGGCGAGCCCGACAATGCGGCCAACGACATCGTGGCGCTAGAACCGACGCTCCCCGCGGCCGACGCCATGGCCGTCAAGCTTCGCGCCTTGCCGCAGGTGGCACGCGTGACGACGCTGTCGACCTTCATCCCGGATCACCAGGATCAAAAACTGCCGCTGATCCGCAGCACGGCGGAAACGCTCGGACCGGCGCTGTCGCCGGCATCCGTCAGCCCGCCGCCGACCGACGACGAGAACGTTTCCATCATCGACAGCACGCTGACCGTGCTCAACAAGCTTGTTGGCGACGCGCCGGCGGGTCCGGGCGCCGATGCGGCCAAGCGATTGGCTGCAGCGATGGATGCGCTCGCCAAGGGCGATCCAGCCGCCCGGCAGCGCGCCGACGTGGCCTTCGTCCAGCCGCTGAAGACGGCGCTCAACAATTTGCGCAATTTGCTGAAAGCGCAGCCGGTGACGCGGGAAAATCTTCCGCCCGCACTGGTGAATCAATGGATGACCAAGGACGGTCAGGCGCGGCTCGAGGTCGCGCCGAGCGGAAACGAAAACGACAACGCGACTTTGCGGACCTTCGCGCGCGACGTACAAAACGTCGAGCCCAACGCGACCGAGGGCCCGGTTTCCATTCTGGAAGCGCGGCGCACCGTGATCACCGCCTTCCTTCAGGCGGGCGCTTGGGCCTTGCTGTCCATCGCCGTACTGTTGTGGATCACCTTGCGTCGGCTCGGCGACGTGCTCTTGACGCTCATTCCGCTCTTGGTCGCCGGTCTCGTCACGCTGGAGATTTGCGCGGTGATCGGCATGCCGCTCAACTTCGCCAATATCATTGCGTTGCCGCTGCTGCTCGGCGTCGGCGTGGCATTCAAGATCTACTACATCATGGCTTGGCGCGAGGGGCAGACCCGCTTGCTGCAATCGGTGCTGACGCGCGCGGTCACCTTCAGCGCCTGCGCCACGGCGACCGCATTCGGCAGTCTCTACTTCTCCAGCGATCCCGGCACGTCCAGTATGGGCAAGCTGCTCGCCATCTCGCTTTTGACCACCATGACGGCGGCGGCATTCTTCCAACCGATTCTCATGGGCAAGCCGCGCGACAAGGAATTGCACCAGCATGAGCGGCTCAAGCGGGTTGCCGCCATGACGGATTGAGCCTTTACGGATTGAGTTGTTCCGGATTGACCCATTCCGGCTGGGCACGCTGCCGCCGGCGGGCTCTTCGCCTTAACGGGGGTTCGGCGTAGAGCCGAGCACCGCCTTTGCAAAAAGTAAAAGCCCCGGATTGCGTCTCCGGGGCCGTCCAGCGCATCGGCGGCATTCTTACCGGCCGGCGGCGGCACTATTGTTTAGGCTTACTTCCCGCCTTGCGCTGCGCCGGCGCGGCGTTTGGATTGAAGCGCTGGTCGATCTCGTTGAAAGCGGTGTCCGGCAGCCGCGTCCAGTATTGATTTTTGCCGAGCAGCGAAATGCCGAGATAGCCGCGGACCACGAGCGTTTGCCCGTCCGGCGTCAGCGTCATCTGGGCGCTGTAGATATTGCCGTCGCGGGGATCGAGAATGGTCCCGTCGGTATATTTCATCCCCTCCCGCTTCATGCCGCGGATGATCTCAAGTCCCATCCATGGCTTGTTGCGGCGGTCGTCCGCGCATTTGTCGCACTGTATATTCGGATCTTCGCCCGGCTTGAGAAACATCCGGACGATCGCGCCGGTATAGATGCCGCCGCCGCCATCACGGATGAGAAACCAAGCGTTGGGCTGATGGGTATCGTCGTCAACAGCTTGCCAAAGTCCCGAGGCGCTCGGCTCTGCGCCGAGCGTCTGCCCGGCGACGACAAGCGACAAAAGAGCGGCAGCAACCGTCACGTATCTTGCTAGCATCGTGCGTCTCTCCGAATCTCAAATCGCTTTCGTGTTCCAGCCTAATGAATGGCCGCGAAACTTAGAGCACCTCACACATATCCGGCAAGCGGGGTTCCGCTTGACGGCGCTCGAACCGGGCTGCCACCGACACAAAGCCGTTGAAGATGCAAGCCGTTTCAAGTGGCGAAATTTTGGTTTCAATGTGTAGTTGTAGCCCGCCTGCCGGCTGAATTGGGTCGTGTTCAGGCGTCGCCGCGCGATAATTGTGGCCGGCGCGGCAAAGGCGGGATATGACACCGCGCTGACAGCGGCGCATTCGCCATATCCGCTGCTCGCGTATTGCTCCGGGAGGGAAAGAAACGTCGATGGCCAATAAGATCATCATCAGTTGCGCGATCACCGGCTCGATCCACACACCGACCATGTCGGACGCGCTGCCGATCACGCCCGATCAGATCGCCACGCAAGCGATCGATGCCGCCAATGCCGGAGCCGCGATCCTGCACCTGCATGCCCGCGATCCCAAGGACGGGCGCCCCTCGCCGGATCCCGGCGTCTACATGCAGTTTCTGCCGCGCATCAAGCAGGCGACCGACGCGGTGGTCAACATCACGACCGGCGGCGCCGTGACCATGACGGTCGAGCAGCGCATCTCGGCCGCGCAGCAGCTGTCGCCGGAGATGTGCTCGCTCAATATGGGGTCGATGAATTTCGCGCTCTATCCGATGGCGAAGCGCTACAAAACCTGGAAATACGATTGGGAGGAGGGCTACCTCACCAATTCCGACGCCTACATTTTCCCCAACACGTTTCGCGACATCGAGAAGATTTCCAAGTTGCTCGGCCAGGAGCACGGCATCAAATTCGAGCACGAGTGCTACGACGTCGGCCACCTCTACAGCCTCGCCCATTGCATAGATCGCGGCATGTTCAAGCCGCCGGTTTTCGTGCAGCTCATCTTCGGCATTCTCGGCGGCATCGGCGCCGATCTCGACAATCTTCTGTTCATGAAGCGCACGGCCGATCGGTTGTTCGGCAAGGAGTATTACTGGTCGGTGCTGGCCGGCGGCCGCCACCAGATGAATTTCGGCACCAATGCCGCGATGATGGGCGGCAACATCCGCGTCGGGCTCGAGGATTCGCTCTATATCGGCCCCGGCAAGCTCGCCAAAAGCAATGCCGAGCAGGTGGCAAAGATCCGCCGCATCGTCGAGGAACTGGGCTTTGAAGTCGCGACCCCGGCCGAAGCGCGCGCCACGCTTGGGCTCAAGGGCGCCGACCGGGTGAAGTTCTGAGGCCCGCCATTCCGGGCCTCCTTGCGCTCGGCCCCGGAATGACGGTTACAGCGGCCTTGACCGTGCCGATGGCCGAACGTAAACCCAAACCCTCGGTAGGGCGGTTAGCTCAGCGGGAGAGCACTTCCTTGACATGGAAGGGGTCAGAGGTTCGATCCCTCTACCGCCCACCATCGACTACCCGAAAAAATCATAAACTGGTCCGCCCGTCCGCGAGGCTTTCTGCGAAAGCGCCGGTGAGGGCGGCCGGAGCGCTGCGCTTTCATTGTCCGTAGTTCGGATCCTGGTGCCGGAAGGGGCCGCATTTCGCTTCGGTGGCGAAGCGGTGATCGAAATCGACGGTGCCGCCACCCACCGGAATGCGTGTTGGCGGCAAGCCGCGCGTGTACTGGTTGACGATGACGGTCATGCCGTCCGCACTTATGGATACCTTCACCGGTTCGAGCGATTTACCCTTGTTCGCCCCGGTGAGGTCGAGCGTGTAATAGCCGATCACCGGATGCGCCAGCATCTCCGCAAGCGGCTTTTTCCCGAACACAATCGATTGCGGAAGGTAAATCTCCATGTTTGGAGAATTCTGCTGCGTGCAAACCATCATGCGGATCATCCAGTCCGCATCCGTCGGGTCTTTGGCGGCGGTCGGACCCGAGAAAGCTTCTCCGAATATCAGAGCCAGTGCAGCGATGCGCATCATGATGGACAGCGAGTGGCCGCAGGTTCGATCCTACCGGCGTTCTCTCTCGTTGGCCGCTCGCGTCTGCGGCCATGTCAGCCGGTCAAAAGATCACTCCCGGCCTGTCGGAGCGCTGGCCGGCCTTACATCCCTTCGGCCTTCTTGCGCTTGTTGCATTCGCTCCAGAATTGCGGCCACTTCTGGCCGGCCGGCACCTTGCCTTCGGCCTTGACGCTCTTCCACTCGGCGCCGCAGGCGCGCATGCGGGCCACCATGGCGGCGCGGCCGCCGGACGGCTTGGCGGCCGGTTCGGCGGCGGGCGGCGGCGAAGCGGCTTCCGGTTTCGGCGGCGGCGGAGCTGCGGCGGCAGGCGCTTCACCCGTCATGCATTGTTTGCTGAAGTCGCGATATTTCATGCCACCGGTCTGGCCGGACGCTTTCATCTCCTGCCACTGGGCGGCGCACTCCTTCATGGTCTTGGCCTGCGCCGGCGAGGAGATGAAGGCGGGAGCAAAGGCTGCGAGAAGAACGCCGGAGGCGATCAATAAAGCCGGTTTCATGGAGGCAATTCTCCTGTGCAAAGATCGACTGCGTAAAACGCGGTTACAACAAAACGCTTACGAGCCGGTCGCGTCCGAGAGGCACTTTTTGGTGAAGCTCGTCTGTGCGGCGCCGTGCAGTTTCTGCGCCGCCGCCTGATCCTTGCAGCACTTTTTGGCGAAGCTTGTCAGCGCGGCGCCGTGCAAATTCTTGCCGGTGGCCTGCATTTGACAGCTGTCTTCCGCGAGCGCTGTGGTGGCGGTCAGACAAAACGCGGCGGCAACGATTGCGTAGATCTTCATTGGTCCTCTCCCTAGTCAGAGCAATTCACAAGAAAACGCATATGTGCGGTTACGTCGTTTTCAGGACGCCGTTCGGCGACGCCTTGTCGACGATTTCGGGCAGATATTGCGCCATCACCTTCAGCGCCTGATCGACCGGCAGTCCGAGGTGGCGGGCAAAGTCCTGCACTTGCGCGTTGCCGAGCACCGCTTTCAGCTGCTCCTCGGTAATCGGCAGATTGGCGCCGGGGCCGAGCCAGGATTTCACTTGGGCGTCGAGGCCGCCCTTCTGCAGAGCGGCAACAAGCCCGTTGAGATCATGATATTGGGTCTTCGCCAGCACCGCATTGATCAGCGCCGGCAAAGCGCTCGACTGGGCTTGGCCCAATAAGCTCTTGAGCATGTCGCCAAGTCCCAGATTGTCCAGCAAGCCCATTTCGGCCTCCATGCGCACAGGTCTGTAGACGCAAGATGCAATAAGCGTACGCGGAACTCGTCTCACGCACCGTCTGTACGCGCAGATGCCAATAACCTACGCGCGACCCGCACGACCGAGACGTCAGTCTAGTCAAAGCTATTCCAGCCTGCCAGAGGCTTGCGCCCTGGCACCGGAAAATTTGTCTGTTTATTTGTACCGGAGACCGGCAGATCTGTAGTTATTTCCGCAATTCGTCCGGCACTTTGCCGCCGTTCTCCGCAAGCTTCACCATGACCTGCTTGTGGAGCCAAATATTCATCGACGCCGAATCGTTCTTGTCGCCGGTAAAATGAAGCTCCTCGGCGAGCTCCTTGCGGGCCGCAAGGCTCGAATCGAGATTGAGCAGCTTCATCAGATCGATGATCGAATGCCGCCAGTCGAGCTTCTCCTTGTTGCTCGCGGCAAGCTTGTCGAGAATTGAGGTGACGTCCACCGGCGTGCCGGGCTTGGTTGTGGAAGCAGGCGCGGCCGACGACGAGGGCGCCGATGCGGCGGGTTTCGCTGGCGAGCCCGGTGCCGCCGCCGTGCCGGAGGCCGGCGCCGCACTGGCATGTCCAAAAATGCTTGATACGATTCGTCCAAGAATGCTCATAAGCGTACTCCCTTCTCCGCCCTTCGGGGTTTGCCGAAAGGTGAGCCGCCGGCTGTGCGCGAGCGGCATAATGCGACGAAGCTAGCCACGATATCGGGGCGACCCGACAATTCTTTGACACGCAAAAAGGAGTGGTGCCCCGGTACTTGAGGTTAAACAATCTCTAACGGGCAAAAAGTGATCGCCGTCACGGGCATACGAAATGTCAGGCCGGCTCCCTGCGCATCAAGCCGAGCGCGGCAATCGCCGCCAATGCCAGCGAGATCAGAACGTTATAGCCCGCCAGCGAAAGGCCGAGGAACCGCCAGGCGGCTTCATCGCAGCGCACCACGTGGATCGATTGCAATTGGCTGAGCAGCGGGCCGTTGGTGGTGAAATCGGTCATCGGGCCTGAACAATCGGTGGGGCCGGGCCACCAGCGCCACTCGACCCCGGCGTGATAGGCGCCGAGCGCCGCGCTGACCAGCATGGCCGCAACGATCGCCAGAAAGCCGACGACGATGAGCGCGCGCGGCGCGCGCACGATCGCGGCGATTGCCATCAGCAGCGAGAGCGGAGTGACGATGTGATAGGGCAGCCGCTCCTCCAGACAGAGCGGGCAGGGCGGGAGCTTCAGCACATATTGGAAGTACCAGGCGCCGAGGATGGTCGCCGCGCTGCCGACGAAGACCGCAAGCGCCGCCGCGACAGCCGGCTCGCGGCGGATCCGTTCGTTCCAGCTCGCCTTCATCGCCACGTCGGTCATCGCTGCACATCCTGCTTAAGGCTGCCGACGCGCCAATGTGCCGATCCTGCCGGCGGATGCAAGGCCGGCCGATCACGCGCCGTTCACGTTGCCCCGGCTTTTTTGTCCGATGCGCACGCGACGCGCGCCTCGATTTTTTCTTTTGCCCGGAAGGCATTGGAAGCTATAGAACAGCCGCGATGCCCGTGTGGCGGAACTGGTAGACGCGCACGACTCAAAATCGTGTTCCGCAAGGAGTGGGGGTTCGATTCCCTCCACGGGCACCATTTAAATCGAAAAATACTTCCATTTCAATCATTTATACGCTCCGAACGTTTGGTACCCTAAGCATTACCCTAAGACCTGACGCTGTTTGCTGACTTGTGGATCGAGGATTGAGCGTTCCAGAAGATCAAGCAAATCCTCGCGTCGGGGCAAAGCGATTATGAAAAAGGTCGAGAGCCTCCCCCTCAGCACAGCCGCAAAGTAGCGGCATGAACGGACCAAAAAAACGATGTGTCGCTCTGATGAGGCGGTGGTGTCTCATGGACGTGAATGTGGCATCCTGTCGG
>DATMQV010000159.1:0-3227 GCA_035566615.1 Xanthobacteraceae bacterium | reverse complement strand
CGGCCGGCCATGCGAAAGCTGCGTGGTGATGGTGGTGAGCCATTCCGGCCCCTGCCCGGCCGTGAAGTTGGCGACCGTCGTCGGCAACAACAGCAGCGACGACGCGAAGATCGGCGGAATGACGCCCGACGTGTTGAGCTTCAGCGGCAGATGCGAGGACTGCCCCTCGAACATGCGGTTGCCGACCTGGCGTTTCGGATATTGGATCAGAAGGCGCCGTTGCGCGCGCTCCATGAAGACGATGAAGGTGATGACGGCGACCGCCATCACCAGCACGATCAGGATAAGGCCGGTCGAGAGCGCGCCTTGCCGGCCGAGTTCGAGCGTACCGGCGATTGCCGACGGAAGCTGCGCAACGATGCCCGACATGATGATCAGCGAGGTGCCGTTGCCGATGCCGCGCTGGGTGATCTGCTCGCCGAGCCACATCAGGAACATTGTGCCGCCGGTGAGCGTAATGACAGTGGAGAGCCGGAAGAAGATGCCTGGGTCGGTGACGACGTTCGTTGCGCCTTCAAGCCCGATGGCGATGCCATAGGCCTGGAACGCGGCCAGTATCACGGTCAGATAGCGCGTGTACTGGTTGATGGTCTTGCGCCCCTGCTCGCCCTCCTTCTTGAGAGCTTCGAGCGTCGGCGACACCGTCGTCATCAACTGAATGATGATCGAGGCCGAGATGTACGGCATGATGTTCAACGCAAAGATCGCCATGCGGTGAATGCCGCCGCCGGCGAACATGTTGAACATCCCCAGAATACCGCCGGCCTGGGAATTGAAGATCTGGTTCCAGGCGTTCGGATCGATGCCGGGCAGCGGGATGTAGGTGCCGAGCCGATAGACGAGCAGCGCGCCGAGCGTGAACCAGATGCGCTTCTTGAGTTCTTCGGCTTTGGCGAGCGCGCCGAAATTGAGATTGGCTGCGAGTTGTTCCGCTGCAGAGACCATATCCTGCTCCGAGCCCCCTCCTTACGCGCTGCGACCGCGTTGTTCTCGGCCGTTCGCGCCCCTTGACAGGTAGAAGTCGTGAACGCCCGGCACAAGCCCGGCGTGGCGCATGGTCAGGCGGCCGCTTCCGCCGCCTCCCGCTTGGGCGCGAGAATTTCCACCGTGCCGCCGGCTTTCTCCACGGCGGCCACGGCCGACTTCGACGCGCCATAAACCGAAACCGCGATTTTCGCCTTCAATTCGCCGCTGCCAAGGAGCCGCACGCCGTCCTTGGCGCGCCGCAGAATGCCCGCCTTGACCAAAGCGTCAGCGTCGATCTTGCCGGCCGTGTCGAGCTTGCCGGCATCGATCGCCTCCTGCAGGCGACCGAGATTGATCTCGTTGAGCTTGAGCGCGAACTTGGTGTTGCGAAAACCGCGCTTGGGCAGACGGCGATGCAGCGGCATCTGGCCGCCTTCGAAGCCCTTGATGCGCACGCCGGAGCGCGCGGTCTGGCCCTTGCCGCCGCGGCCGCCGGTCTTGCCCTTGCCCGAGCCGATGCCGCGGCCGATGCGCTTGCGCGCCTTGCGCGAACCGACGCGGCCGGAGAGTTCGTGAAGCTTCATCGTCGTCAGTCCCTATGTCTCTCTCTCGTCATGGCCGGGCTTGTCCGGCGATCGGCACTAGGCCGCGCACGACGACCATTGATTACTCCACCACCTCGATCAGATGCGCGACCTTGGCGATCATGCCGCGCGTTGCCGGCGTGTCGACAAGCTCGGAGACGCGCCCGATCTTGTTGAGCTTAAGACCGATCAGCGTTTCACGCTGGGTGTGATCCCGGCGCATCGGGCTGCCGACCTGCTTGACCTTGACGGTCTTGCCGGCGTGCTTGTTCGCTGTCGCGCTGTTCATTGGCTGCTCCCGCCTTCTCAATCGGCCGGCTGTTCGGCCTCGACGTCGCGGCGGCGCGCCTGCAGCGCGGAGACCTTGACGTTGCGGCGCGCGGCCACCGTCCGCGGCGAATCCTGACGCTTGAGCGCATCGAAGGTCGCGCGCACCACGTTGTACGGATTGGAAGTGCCGAGCGATTTGGCTACCACGTCCTGCATGCCGAGCGTCTCGAACACCGCGCGCATCGGACCGCCGGCGATGATACCGGTGCCGGGCGGAGCGGCGCGCAGAAAGACCTTGCCGGCGCCATGGCGTCCCGCCACGTCGTGATGCAGCGTGCGGCCTTCGCGCAGCGGTACGCGCGTCAGCCCGCGCTTGGCGGCATCCGTCGCCTTGCGGATCGCCTCCGGCACCTCGCGCGCCTTGCCGTGGCCGAAGCCGACCCGGCCCTTCTGATCGCCGACGACGACAAGCGCGGCGAAGCCGAAACGCCGGCCGCCCTTCACCACCTTGGCGACGCGGTTGATGTGGACGAGCTTGTCGACGAACTCGCTGTCGCGCTCTTCGTCTCGCTGCCGCCGCTCGCGTGGTTCACGTGCCATGTTGATCCGCCGAGTTGTTACCAACCATGTTCATTGCATCCTTTAGAAATTCAGCCCCGCCTCGCGCGCGGCATCGGCCAGCGCCTTGATGCGGCCGTGATAGAGATAGCTGCCGCGATCGAAGATCACGTCCTTGACGCCCTTCTGCTTGGCGCGCTCGGCGATCAGCTTGCCGACCGCCTTGGCCGCAGCGACGCTGGCGCCGGTCTTCAGATCGCCCAGCGCATCCTTCTCAAGCGACGAAGCGGAAGCGAGCGTGGCGCCTTGATTGTCGTCGATCAGCTGCGCGTAGATGTGCTTGGAGGAGCGGAACACGGACAGCCGCGTGCGATCGCCGGCGGCAATCCGCAACACCCCGCGCACGCGTCCCTTGCGCCGCTCGATCCGGTCTTTGAGCTTGGTCATCGGCGGCTCCGTTACTTCTTCTTGCCTTCCTTGCGGAAGATGCGCTCGTTTGCGTATTTGACGCCCTTGCCCTTGTAGGGCTCCGGCGGACGGAATTCGCGGATCTCCGCGGCAACCTGCCCGACCTTGTGGCGGTCGATGCCGCTGATCACGATCTCCACCGGCTTCGGCGTCGCAATCGTGATGCCTTCCGGGATCGGATAGACCACGTCATGGCTGTAGCCGAGCGCGAGCTGCAGGTTCTTGCCCTGCACGGCGGCGCGATAGCCGACGCCGTTGATCTCGAGCCGCTGCTCGAAGCCTTTGGTGACGCCGGCGATCAGGTTGGCGATCAGGGTGCGCGAGGTGCCCCACTGCGCGCGCGCGCGCTTGGTCTCGTTGCGCGGATCGATTTTGATGCGG
>DATMQV010000158.1:0-3646 GCA_035566615.1 Xanthobacteraceae bacterium | reverse complement strand
ACTGAGGCCAGCCGCGACAATTCCGCTCTGGATGAAAGAGACCGTGAGCGCGCCGATCGCGCCGCCGGTAATGGTCCCGACGCCGCCCCAGGTCGGCGTGCCTCCGACAAAGACGGAAGCGATCGCAGGCAGGAGGTAGCCGTCGCCGGTAGTGGGCCACCAGGTGTAGTTGACCATGGTCGAGAACACGCCCGCGAGCGCCGCGCCGAGGCCCATGAAAACAAAAGTCGAGATGCGCACCCGCGCGACGTTGATCCCCATCTGACTTGCGCTGTCGGGATTGTCGCCGACCGCGCGGACCCGCGCGCCGAATCTGTGCTGGTTGAACAGCAGTCCCGCGAACACGACAAACGCGAGGGCCCAGAAGACCTGCACGGGAAAGCCGTAGACCTGACCCGAAAATACTGCGCCGGCGGTCGTGTCCTGCAATTCGAGCAGCGCAATCGATTTGCCCTGCGTGATGATCATGATGAAGCCGCGAAGCATGAAATTCATGCCGAGCGTCGCGATGAGTGACGAAAGACCCGCCGTCACGACGAGGGCGCCGACGCACGCGCCCAAGGCCATGCCGGTCGCGAGCGCAGCGACTATGCCGAGAAACGGGCTCAAGCCCGCATGCACAATGAGCGCGAAGATCCAGGCCGAAAAGCCCATCGTGGCGGGGAACGAAAGATCGATCTCGCCGACGGTGACGACGAACACCAGAGGCACAACGAGACTAAGTGCGACCGGCAAGGTGACGAGGACAGAATCGTAGATCGGCCAGTGCAGGAACACCGAGGGGCTGGCGGCCATGAAAATCGCGATCATCGCGACGAAAACGGCGAACGTGCCAAGCGCGGCGCGATTGCGGTCGACGAAGCGCCTCAGCGCGCTTTCGGGCGGGCGCGAAACCGACCGGGCGCGCGCGTTGATCGGTTCGAGCGAGGCGCTCACGCGGCCGCCTCCGGTTTGTGACCGGGCGAGGGTGGAATCTCGATCCCCTGCGGATGCGCGAGCCTTTCCATATAGGCGATCAGGCGCTCCGCGGAGCCGACCTCCTCTTTGGTCGCTTGCAGAGCGATCGTGCCACGATCCATCACGACGAAGCGTTCCGCGATGTCGAAGACGTGGTGGATGTTATGACCGATGAACAGGACCGAGCGCCCGCCCGCGCGCACTGCGCGCACGAAGCGAAACACCTTTTCGGTTTCAGTCAGCGAGAGCGCTGTGGTCGGCTCGTCCATGACGATCAGGTCCGCCTTATTGTAAATCGCGCGTGCCAGCGCGACCCCCTGCCGCTCACCGCCAGAGAGCTGCCCGACGATCGAGTCCGGCGTGAACACTTTCGAGGTGAAGCCGATTTCGCGCATCAGGCGCTCGGCTTCCGCGCGTTCGCGTCTGCCGTCCAGAAAACCGAAGGCGTGGGTCGCCTCGCGCCCTAGAAATATGTTGCGGGTGATGGTCTGTTGCACGCAGAGCGCGCGGTCTTGGAACACAGTCTCAATGCCGGCGTTGCGCGACCGCGCGGCGTTCCAGCGCGTCTCGCGCTTGCCGCGCACCAAAATTTCCCCACTCGTAGGCTCGATTGCGCCCGCGAGCATTTTGATCAGCGTCGATTTGCCGGCGCCGTTGTCACCGAGCAGGCCCACGACCTCGCCGCGGTCGACGTGGAAGTTGACGCCGCCGACCGCGAACACGCGTCCATAAGTCTTGGCGATGCTCTTCAGTTCGATCAACCGTTCGCTCATCGCCGCCTTTCCTAGCAACGTGAGGGTTCGGCGTGCCGCCATCGGCGCGCCGGAGATTGCAACAGTTACCGCAGCCCTTCGATCGCGAGATCGGCGACCGCCTTGTAATTTTCCGGCGTCACGAAACCTGCGCCGGTGTCGACGTTGATCGGCGCGAGGCCGTAGACGATCTGCTCACAGAGGCTGAGAATCGGCAGATAACCTTGCTGGAACGGCTGCTGGTCTGCGGTTAGCTGCACCCAGCCGCTTTTGAACGCCTCGACGATCTGCGGGCTGGTGTCGAAGCCGACATTGATGATTTCGCCAGGCTTCTTGCCGGCGGCTTTCATGTAGGTGGCCGCGTTGCCGAGTTGTTGGCCGCCGGGATAGACGATCGCCTTGGCCGTCGGATTGGCCTGCAAGGCGGCGGTGACGACGGGTATGGCGAGGTTCGGATCGGCCGCCCATTCCGGCTGGCTGGAGAGGCGGACAACCTTGACCCCGCCTTCCTCGAGCGCCTTAGCGGTGCCCTCTTCGCGCGCGTTCCGGATTATATCGTTGGAGGCCAAGATCACGATCGCGAGGTCTCCAGACTTGAGGCTGAAGCGCCGCACTATCTCGACGCCTAGCGCATGGCCCTGCGGCGCCTGCTGCGCGCCGATATAACCGCCGCCGACCTTGTCGACTGCCGCCGGCACCGGCACGTTCTGGTACATCATCTTGATGCCCTGCTTAGCGGCCTCTTGCGCCAGCGGAAGAATGGCCGCCTCGCCCGGATGTCCCATCATGGCGATACCGTCGGGATGGGCTGCGACCGCCTCGCGCAATTGCTGGGTCATCTTTTCGTTGGCCCAACCGGAAAAGACGTAGTCGACTTGCGCGCCCGTGTCGGCAGCGGCCTGACGCGCGCCGTTGTAGACGATCGTGCCGAAGGCGTCGCCTTCCGCGCCGCCGACGAAGAAGCGCAGATGTACCTTGCTGCACCATTTGTCGCGCAACGCCGCTGCGTCGGCTGCGCTCACCGCGCCAAGAAGGGTTCCACACGCTAGAACAAGCGCTGTCGATCCGCGCCAGCCCGAATTCAAGCACCGCTTCATCTCACTCCTCCCGTTTCGATTTTGGCTTCACGCCATGCTTTGCCGGCCGGTTTCTTTCGGCCGACGGTGAAGTCATCGTTCATTCTGGATTGGCGACGAAGGACGCACCGCCCCGGCACTGCTTGAGGTAGTCCAGAGCACGGACCTGACCCGTCATCTCCAGTTCCTCCCGATAGACCGGATCGTGCCACCCTTCGATGTCGATTGATCCCACATAGCCGGCTAGCCTGAGTTCGCTTATGACGCGCGTCCAATCCGTGTCGCCGAAGCCCGGCGTGCGCATCTGCACGAACGGATATTTGCCGAACACGCCGTGCTCGCGAACGACATCCCAGCGGACGGTCGCGTCCTTTCCATGAACATGGAAAAATCTTGGGGCCCATTTGCGGATCTGGGGCACGGGGTCGATCAAATAGACGAGCTGGTGGCAAGGCTCCCATTCCAACCCGAGATTGTCGCTTGGGACCACGTCGAACATGAGCTCCCAAGCGTCGGGATTGTGGGCGATGTTCCAGTCACCGCTCGCCCAATTCCCGTCCATCGCGCAATTTTCGAACGCGAGCCGCACGCCCTTGTCGGCAGCGCGGCGCGCTAGCTCGCCCCAGACCTTCTTGAACTGCGGTAGGCTCGCCTCGATCGGCTGGCCTCGCACGCGGCCCGTGAAGCCCGCGATCGTCCGTGCGCCGAAATGGTGCGCGCTGTCGATCAGCGCTTTCCATCCGGCAAGCGTCTGCCGGTCGAGATCGCCGTCCTCGAGCGGATTGCCGAACATGCCCAGCGTATCGATCGTCACATCGGCGTCGCCGATCGCTTCACGCAGCTGCTTGGCTAGCAACGGCA
>DATMQV010000157.1:0-6886 GCA_035566615.1 Xanthobacteraceae bacterium | reverse complement strand
GGCCGAGCCGCTCGACCACTACCCGGCACGGCGCGGCGACCTTTTGCGCGATTTCCAGATCGAGCTATCTGGCGTTCGTCAAACTGGCATCAATCCGAATTTGGCTGCGTGCCAATGAGTCCACGCTCTAAATCCCGGCGCGCCTCGGCTAGCTGCGCCGCGCCCAGCGCGCGGCAAGGTCATCGAGCCCGCGCGGCGCGAGCACATAGATCACAGCCGCTTGGATCAGATAGAGCGGGAACGATACCCAGCCGAGGAAGCTCGACAGGCGGCTCTCGAAGAAGCGCCGCACCGGCGCGCAGAAGACTGCGCCCGCGGTCAAACAGACGCCGCCGCCGAGATAGACGGCAGCGAACCATGCGTGCGGCAGGGCGATCAACAAAATCCCCGCGCCGCAAAGCAACGCTCCGGCGCGATTGGCGGCGGTGGAGGCGCCAATGCGCGGGAACAGATCCGCGATCAGGATGCCGGCGACGAACAGGCCGAAATATGTCTGCAGTGCGGTCAAAAGCAGGAACAGCACCGCCAGCAGCAACGTGCGCAGCCGCGAGGGCCGCAGATGGGCGACGAGCGCGAATACGATGAACGAGCCGAAGAACTCGTAGGTCAAGGTCCAGAGCGGCGGGTCGTAGCTCTCGGCGCCCGAATAAGCCACGAACACTTTCAGCAACGAGAAGCCTAGCAGCCCATCGATGCTCGGCGTGAAGCGGAGAAACTGATCGAGCGGGGAGGGGCGTTGCCCGGCCGGCAGGATAAGGCCCGACACGAGCAACACGTAAGTTACCGCGCAGATCGCAAAGATCGGCAACGCCAGGCGCAAATAGCGCCCGGCGGCGATCCGGCCCAAAGCCCTGCCGTCGCCTGTTTCCAGATAACGGATCGACAGCGAAAATCCCGAGATCACGAAAAACACGCTGACCGCGAGCGTGCCGTTGAGGAAGAACACCTTCGCCCATAGCGCGCGATCGGCCATGAAGCTGTTTGCCGGCAGGCCGTCGATGAAGAGGTGGTGCAGCAGCACGACCACGGCCGCCCAGCCGCGCAAGCCGTCGAGAAAGCGAAAGCGCACGGCGCCGTGCTCTACGGATGCGGACTGGGTGTGGGACTGACCGACCATCCAGCCAGGGTGCAGCAACGTCGTTAAGGCCCCGACAATCAGGATGGTTAACCTGCGCTCGCGCCTGCTGGGGATGGCCACAACGCCGCTTTTACCAATGCTCGCTAATGGTCGTGCCTTATCGAGAGGCGTGGAGGGTGCGCTTGGATATGTCGCCGGGCATTTCGTATTTCTTCGGCCAGCTTGGCAAAGCGTTCTTTGCTCTCGGCTCGCACGCTTCGTTGCTGTCGCTTGCCGCCGCCTTTCTGATCGCAGTTGCCTTTCTGACGCTCCGCCGCTACCGCAAGGGCCGGCGTATTCGCGTAAAGGCGCTGCTTCGCGCGCTCTTCCCAAGACATGTCGTGACCAGCAAATCGAGCTTGGCGGACCTCGGCTACTTCTACTTTAATATCTTTCTGTTCGGCCTGGTGTTCGGCTGGGCGCTGCTGTCATACGAAGTCGTCAGCCATTCCGTCGCGCAAGCACTGACGGCGGCTTTCGGGCCGCGGCCGCCGGCGGCCCTGCCGGCCTTTGTCTATCGCACCGCGATCACGATCTTGCTGTTTCTGGCCTATGAGCTTGGCTATTGGCTCAATCACTATCTCTCGCATCGCATCCCGTTCCTCTGGGAATTCCATAAAGTCCATCACTCGGCGACCGTGCTGACGCCGCTCACGAACTTTCGCGTGCACCCGGTCTATATGTGCATCTTCCTCAATATCCTGGCGCTGTTCATCGGCACCGCGAACGGCTTCGGCAACTACATTTTCGGGCAGGCGGCGCATCAGTATGCCGTGTCGGAGAACAACATCATTCTGGTGTTCTTCATCTATCTCTATGTGCATCTGCAGCACACGCAGCTCTGGATCTCGTTCACGGGCTGGCTCGGCCATCTGTTCATGAGCCCGGCGCATCATCAGATCCACCATTCGCGCAACCCGGCGCACTTCAACAAAAATCTCGGAAGCTGCCTTGCGCTCTGGGATTGGATGTTCGGCACGCTCTACGTACCGGCGGCCGAGCCGGAGAAGCTCGAATTCGGCGTCGAGCCTGATCGGCCGAATGCCCACACCATTCGGGGCGAGCTGTTCGCGCCCTTCGCGCGTGCGGCATTGCTGCTCAAGCCGCTGATCGACCGCCGCCCGCAAGCCGGGGCGCTCCCGGCACCCGAGCAAGAGCGGGCCTGACCCTTTTCATTGTGAGGGTTGCGGCTGGCACCGGCGCGACGTATGCCGAAGGCTCCTTACGTTTACCGGGTTCTCCATCCCTTTGGCCTTTCGCTTCGTCTTTGCTTCCGCACCGGGAATCGCCGCGGCTGCCGTGCTCGGCGCGTCCGACGTGCTCGTGAAGATCGTCGCCGCATCGCATTGCGACGTGCTGACCATGCTGTCGTTCCGCAGCGTGATCGGGCTTGCCTTCATGGCTGTATGGCTTCGGCTCGGCGGCGCAGCGGTGCCCGCGAACGCGCGGGTGCGCTGGATCTCGATCGGCCTCGGCGTTTTGCTCACCGTTCTGCTGTACTGCCTGTTCGAGGCGATCGACCTGAACGACGTGTCGACCGCGGTGCTAACCTATTTCGTCTATCCGCTGCTCACGGGGCTGGCGGCCGCCGTTACCGGCCTTGAACGCCTGCGCTGGCAAGGCATCGCCTGCGCGCTTTTAGCCTTTGGCGGGCTTGCGATCATGATCGGCGCGCATCCGGCGGGTCTGGTGCTGGCCGGCATCGCGTTTGCGCTCGCCGCCGCTGTATGCCGCACCGGCGTGCTGATTGTCACGCGCGCTTTCCTGGTCGGCGCCGACGCGCGGCTGACGACCTCGTATTCGGTCATTGCGCAGGCCGCGATCTTTGTTGCGCTCTCCGCGATCACGCAGAGGTGGCAGCCGCCGCAGACCGACGCCGGCTGGGCGGCTTTGGTCGGAATGAGTCTGGCGACCACCGCCGGCATCGTCTTCATTTTTGTTTCGACCATGCGCGTCGGTCCGTTTCGCACCGCGCTGATCATTCGAGCCCATGATCGCGATGGCGGGAAGTGCCGTGGTGCTCGACGACACGATCACGCCGCTGCAAGGACTCGGCAGCGCCATAATGCTTGCGGCTCTGGTGGCGTTCCAATTGCTGAAATGAGCAGACGACGGACCGTCACCACGCGCATTTGCGGACCCGGTCGGCATTCGCCGCGTCAATCAAATGTGAGCAGGCAGCGACGGAATGTCATGCCCGGTTCACGCTTGACGTCACAAACTCGGCCAACTTGACCACAAAGGTTAGGCACTCCGTAACATTCGGGTCCGTAACGTCTTGGTGAGGGCGGAGCATGCGCGGGTTCCACACTTCCTCATTCGATCCGCAGACGCTGGTCGTTCTGGAAACGGCCTTCGATGAGGCGTGGCTGACGCTCAAGGCCATCGGCAATTCGACGGTGCGCCCGGATGAACTCGCCCGTTCGATGCTGCGACTGGCGATGGAAGGCGAGCGCGATCCGGTGCGTCTGCACGACGGCGCGCTCAAAGGCTTGCTGCCGGCGACATCGTGGCGGGAAGCAAATTAAGGCGGCGACGTCCGCAAGTGCGAAAACCCGACTAGGAATGAGAAATCAGCATGGCGACGCCGGCGAGCACGGCCGCCGCCAGCGTACCGATCAGTGCGGCCTGGACGAAGGGAATTGACTTTCGTAACACGCGGCGCATCGCTTGTTCCCGGCTCGCCAATTGCTACAAACGATTCGGCGAGCGGTCGCGCTTCCTTGCCAGGAAGTGTGGCAACAACGAGTCAGCGGATCATGAGCGAACGCACGGGACCCATGCGGGTGCAAGCGGAGACTGCGGAGCATGCGCGCCGCGGCGCTCGCGGCTTCGGCGCGGTCGAAACCTGGGTGTTCGATCTCGACAACACGCTCTACCCGCACCACGTCAATCTTTGGCAGCAGGTCGATGTGCGCATCCGCGACTACATCGCGAACTTCCTTAAGCTGACCCACGACGAGGCGTTTCGTCTGCAGAAGGACCTCTATCGGCGCTATGGCACGAGCCTGCGCGGCCTGATGGAGGAGCACGGACTCGATCCTGACGAATTTCTCGAGATGGTCCACGACATCGACTATTCGCCGCTCACGCCCGATCCCGCGCTCGGTGCGGCCATTGCCCGATTGCCCGGCCGCAAGCTCATTCTCACCAACGGCACGCGTGCGCATGCCGAAGCGGTGATGCACCGCCTCGAAATCAGGTCGGGCTTCGAAGACATCTTCGACATCGCCGCGGCCGAGCTCGAGCCCAAGCCGCGCGCGATCGTCTATGACCGCTTCTTTGCGTGCCACAACGTCGATCCGGCCAAGGCTGCGATTTTTGAAGATCTATCTCGCAATCTCGAAGTGCCGCACGCGCGCGGCATGACGACGGTCCTGGTCGTGCCGGTCGGCACGCGCGAAGTCTTTCGCGAGGAATGGGAGCTTGCCGGCCGCGACGAGCCGCATGTCGATCACGTCACCGACGACCTGGCCGGCTTTCTGCACGCGATCATGGCAAAGCACGGCCCGGCCTGAGCGGCTGGCTTGGGGCGTGCTCATCGCCGCAAGCAGCGGATCACAACGCCCGCGGCGGCGACCGTGGTGAGCAGGAAATACCAGGAAACGGCTCGCCGGAACGCAGCGCGCCCGCCGCCGTCCAGCCAAAATAGGCCGCGCCGGCGGCAAGAAACACAGTCTGGATTAGAAAAGCTGACATCGGCTGGTTGGCTGCACGGCTGACGCCATGGGTGGCAGGGGCGACGACTAACACGCTTCCCCGCGGTGCGGGCGCTTGACATCGTGCATGCGCGCTCCGACAAACCGCGCAAGCAGGGGATCTTCATTCATGTCAGCAGCCGATCTCGCCAAAACTCGCAATCAGACGCTGGCCGATACCATCGACGCGGCGTTTGAGCGCCGCGAGGAGATCGGCCAGGCCACCAAAGGCGCGGTGCGCGAGGCGGTGGACGAAGCGCTCGATCTGCTCGACCGCGGCGCCGCGCGGGTGGCCGAGAAAGCGCCCGACGGCTCCTGGCGGGTCAATCAATGGCTCAAGAAGGCGGTGCTACTGTCGTTTCGCCTCAACGACATGGCGATCATTCCGGGGGGACCCGGCCACGCCGTATGGTGGGACAAGGTCCCCTCCAAATTCGACAATTGGGATGATGCGCATTTTCGCAGTGCCGGCTTTCGCGCCGTGCCCGGTTGCGTAGTGCGCCGCTCTGCTTTTATCGCGCCCGGCGTGGTGCTGATGCCGTCATTCGTCAATCTCGGCGCCTATGTCGACAAGGGCACTATGATCGATACCTGGGCCACGGTCGGCTCCTGTGCGCAGATCGGCAAGAACTGCCACATATCCGGCGGCGCCGGCATCGGCGGCGTGCTCGAGCCGTTGCAAGCCGGTCCGGTGATCATCGAGGATAATTGCTTCATCGGCGCGCGCTCGGAAGTGGCCGAGGGCGCGATCGTGCGCGAGGGCGCCGTGCTGTCGATGGGGGTTTTCATCGGCGCCTCCACCAAGATCGTCGATCGCGACAGCGGCGAAGTCTTCCGCGGCGAGGTGCCGCCGTATGCGGTGGTCGTGCCCGGCAGCCTGCCGGGCAAGCCGCGCGCCAACAGCGAGCCAGGCCCGAGTCTCTACTGCGCCGTCATCGTCAAGCGCGTCGACGAGAAAACGCGCGCCAAGACCAGCATCAACGAATTGCTGCGGGATTGATCGCCGTGGCATCGATTGATTGGGCGTATCTCTTCAACGGATTCCATGGCCGCATCGGACGCCGGACGTTTTGGATCGGCATGATCGTGCTCACCGTGATCGAGCTGATCTTTCATTTCGTCGCCGAGCAAATCCAGGGCGAGCGCCTGAGCGCCATCGTCGATCTCGCCTTCACCTATCCCGAATTCGCCGTGGCGCTAAAACGCGCCCACGATCGCGACCTGCCGGTCTGGCTGTTGTTCATTTTCTTCGGCGCCGGCGCCGTGCTCGACCTGTTTACCGTGCTCGGGCTTGCTGGCACCGACGAAACGCCCAGCATGCTGTCGCTCGCCATTGCGGTGCCGTTCGCGGTCTTCGGGCTCGCTCTCTTGGTCGAGCTCGGCTTCCGGCGAGGGACGGTCGGCCCCAATCAGTACGGGCCTGATCCGCTCGTTACGCGTTGACGGCCGGCGATCTTGTGCCGACGCTGCTGGAACCCCGTTTGCCCGGTGCTGCCAGCCGCAGTGTGCCCCCGCCGCCTCCATGAAGTGGATACGATTTTTCGGGAATTTCGAGGGCCGGATCCCGCGCAAGACCTTTTGGCTTGCGAACGTCGCCGTCTTCGTCATTGAGGTGATCCTGGCGGCGATCGCTGGCGCCGTTGTCGAGGGATTCGCCGGTGGTGCGGCCGGCGATCTGGCGGCGGATGTCATCGTTTTCGTGTTCCTCTATCCGAGTTTCGTGATTGCCCTGAAACGGGCGCACGATTGCGACATACCGGGCTGGATCATCTGCGTGTATTACGCTGTGCTGATAGCCTACAACTGCTCGTCTTTGCCGGATGGTCCAATATCAATCCCGATCGGAGCGTGTTCTCGCTGCGCCCGCTGTTCGCAATTATGTTCGTCCTGATCGTCGGCGTCATCGGCCTGGCGGTGCTGATCGAGCTTGGCTTTCGCCGCGGCACGCCCGGGCCGAATAGATACGGACCCGACCCGCTGGAAAAAACCTGATTGCGCGGCGCAAACCGCGCTGGCAAAGGAAGCTCATGACCTTGAAGTCCATGAGCGCCGATCCCGTCGCGATTGCCCG
>DATMQV010000156.1:0-3472 GCA_035566615.1 Xanthobacteraceae bacterium | reverse complement strand
CCGAGCGGCTAAGCCCCTCACCCCGACCCTCTCCCCGCAAGCGGGGAGAGGGGGGAAGCTTACGCGGCCCTCTCGACCTGCCCGGCTTCCCAGCCGAGCATTGCTTGCTTGCGGGTGATGCCCCAGTGATAGCCGGTGAGTGCGCCGGATTTTCCGATCACGCGGTGACACGGCACCACGAAGGCAACCGGGTTCTTGCCGACCGCGGCGCCGACCGCCCGGGCCGCCGCCGGCGTGCAGACCTTTTTGGCGATCCCCGAATAGGTCGCGACCCGGCCCATCGGAATCTTCAGGAGCGCCTCCCAGACACGCACCTCCCAATCGGTGCCGATCAAAACCACGCGCAGCGGCCGATCTTCTTTCCACTGCGACGGATCGAAGATGCGGCGCGCGAGCGGCGCGGTGCGCGCCTCATCGGCCACGTAGGTCGCCTTCGGCCAGCGTCGGCGCATGTCGGAAAGTGCCCCTTCTTCTTCGCCGGTATCGGCGAAGGCGACGCCGGCGAGTCCGCGCTCAGTCGCCATGATCAGCGCCTTGCCGAAAGGCGAAGGGTGTAAGCCGAACCTGACGGTCAGGCCCTCGGCGCCGGACTTCCATTCGCCCGGCGACATCGCCTCGTGAGTGACGAACAGGTCGTGCAGGCGGCCGGGGCCTGAGAGGCCGACCTCGTAGCTTGCGTCCAGCACGCTTGCGGAATCGCGCAGCAATTGCCGCGCGCCGTCGAGCGTCAGCGCCTGCAAGAAGGCCTTCGGGCTCAATCCCGCCCAGCGGCGAAACAGATGATGCAACTCGGTCGGTGTGACGCCGGCGGCGTCGGCAATGGCCTCGATCTCGGGCTGCTCGCGCCAGTGGTTGCGGATATAGCCGATGGCGCGGCGCACCACCTCGTAGTCGGCGGCGGCCTCGTCGAACTCACCTTCGTAAGCGATACGGTCGGGCGATAGCATGGGTGCCTCCATCATTTGCTCCCATCTAGGCCCGCAACAGGCCGCCAACCACCCGATTTCTGCCCTGTCATCTTTGCTACCGAGCCCCGCATTTGGTGGCCCGAAATGACGGGCGTGGTTATTCCAACGCCGTCCTTGTCGGCCCGCGCCTGGCTTCGCCCAAAGCGGCCGAGAGCGCCCGCGCGAAGCTTGCCTTCTCGTCCGGGCTCAGGAAACCCGCGACCGACAGCCGCCCGCCGCGCGAGACCAGAAACAGCCGCTCGATGCCGAATTCCTCGTGTACGATGCGGTCGAGCCGCACCCAGAGCGGATTGAGCGTCCATTCCTGCACTTTGCCGTGGTGGTTGACCTTGCGCACGGTGAGTTCGGAGGCCGTGACCGTTACCTCCTCGTAGGCGCGTGCAGCGCGGAAATTGGCGCGGAAGGCGATGTAGATCAGCAGCACATCGAGCCCAAGAAAACCGAAGACCGGCCAGGCGCCGATCAGCAGGAACATGATCCCGCAGGCGAAGCTGAGCCCGCCGATGCACAGCATCAGGATGAGGAAGCCGGTCGAGCCGAGCGAGCGGTGCGGTGTGATGACCGCTGCGAAGATCTTGGACTCGAGAGGCGCGCTGTTGTCGCCGTTCATGGTGCCGATTATACGAAAAACGATGGCCAAACAAACCACCCGACGCAAAACCGCGCGGCGAAGCCGCAAAGCCCCCGGCAAGGGCGAAACCGCCCATCTCAGGAGCCCCAAAGCCCAAGCCAAGGCCGACCGCGAGGCGGCTCACGGCGAGATGCCGCAATGGACGAATGCGGAGATCGAGGAAGCGTTCCGCCGCTTCGCCGCCGCCAACCCGACGCCGCGCGGCGAACTGCAGCACATCAACCCGTTTACCTTGCTGGTCGCCGTGGTGCTGTCGGCGCAAGCGACCGATGCCGGCGTCAACAAGGCGACGCCGGCGTTGTTCAAGCTTGCCGATACGCCGGAAAGAATGGCGAAGCTCGGCGAAGCGCGCGTGCGCTCGCTGATCAAGACGATCGGCCTCTACCGCACCAAAGCAAAGAACGTGATCGCGCTGTCACGCATTCTCGCCACCGAGCATGGCGGTAAAGTCCCGCACGATCGCGATGCGCTCGAAGCCTTGCCGGGCGTGGGCCGCAAGACCGCGAATGTGGTGCTCAACATCGCCTTCGGCGAACCGACTATCGCGGTCGATACCCACATCTTCCGTGTCGGCAATCGCACCGGTCTGGCAGTCGGCAAGACGCCGCTCGATGTGGAGATGAAGCTGATGCAAGTCGTGCCCGAGCGTTATCGGCTGCACGCGCACCACTGGCTCATTCTGCACGGTCGCTACGTCTGCGTCGCACGGCGGCCGCTGTGCGAAAAATGCCTGATCGCCGATCTGTGCAAATGGCCGGGCAAGACGGTGAACGCGGCCACGAAGCTGAACGCAAGCTGAGCGTCAGTTACTCGAGTTCTTAACCGACAAGATTGTTGCTTTATTCGAATCTTTTTCCGCCATCACTCGTTTCAATACGGCATAAGTCTTTGGTCCCAGAAGGCCATCAACTTCGAGTTTGTCTCCCGGCTTCACTGTGAAACCGTGCTCATTGAATCTGTATTGAAAATCAGCAATGGCCTTAAAAAATGGGTCGTCGATAGTGTTGTTTATTTCGCCATCGTACAGGCCAAGGTCCTTAAATAGCTGCTTCGCTTCCATCACGGAAACTAGATGAAATTTAATTGCCGCACCCGCAAAAATCGGCAATTCGTGGTTCTGTATAAGCGCGTTGAGTTTCTTAGTGTCGAATTGAGTTATGACTTCCGTTTTGAGAAGAAATTTGAGCCTCTCCGTGGCCTCCTCCATGTACTCGGTCTTTAGAGCTTCTTGAATCATACCAAATTCAAATTTGGCGCGTTCAAGCTTGGCGTTTTCTTTGTTTTGCCAGACGGTGGCGACACTGCTGGTCAAGAATCCAATCGCCGCCAATATCAAGGGCGAACTGAGCAACGCGATCAGCCAACGCAAGGAATAAGTGTGGCTCTGCCTACGTTGAGCTTGATGTGATTGAACATCTGATGTGTCTGACTTGTCGGTTTCCGTCATAAGGAATAACCCCATGGGATCATCACCGGGGGGCAAGACGCGTGTCTATACGAAATACGACTTTAGATTGTATTTCGATGGTGTCAAGATGGCGAACAGCGCGAATACCTTGTGCTGGCGATATCTGCATCGCCAGATGGCGGCTACTTGGAAATGATCGCGACGATCATTCTGGTCCGCGCGTCGACGATCAGCACTTGGCCGTTCACCAGCGCGTAGGAATAGGATTTGAGGGCCGGCACCTTCTTGTGAAGGTGCGCGCTGAACGGCAGTACGCGCATGGGGTCGGGCACCGTTTGGCCCACCTGCAAACCGGCCGCCACCTGCGTATCGGTCGCGTTTTTGCCGAGGCTCCGCCAGATCGCGGCACGGCCGGCTTCGTTCAGATCGATGCCGGACTGCGCGCCCGCGCCGGAACACCAGATC
>DATMQV010000155.1:0-22423 GCA_035566615.1 Xanthobacteraceae bacterium | reverse complement strand
GCCTGACGAATCGATTCACGGTCGGGATCGAGCCCCACGACCTTGGCGTTGGGAAAAGCCTTGGCGAGCGTCACCGCGATGCGGCCGGCACCGCAGCCGACATCGAGTGCGCGGCCGCCGGCTTCAAGCCGCGCCTGCACGTCCGGCATCGCCTTCAGCCAATAGCTGGTGAGCCGGTGCTCATATTGTCCGCGATTCATCACATCGAGGCCGAACACGCCTTCGGGTCCGAATTTTTCGAACGGCACGCCGCCGCCGCGCTCGAACGCGATGGCGACGTCGGGCGCGAGCCGCAGCAGCACCGGCACGATCGGGAACAGCCCGCCCATGAAATGGTCGCTGTCGTCGGAGGCGAGCAGATAAGCGTGCTCGTCGGGCAGGCGATAGGTCTTGGCGGCGGGATCGTAGTCGAGATATTTGGCGCTGGTCATGCCCTTGAGCCATTCCTCGACGTAGCGCGGCACGAGCTTGGTTTCGCGCGCGACGTCTTCGACGCGCATTCCTCCCTTGCCGGCCATGGCGCGAAACAGCCCGGTCTTGACGCCGATATAGCCCATGCCGGCGGTCATCGCGCCGGCCATGTCGCCAAACACTTTGTCGGCAAACGCCTTTAGCTTGTCCTTGTCCATGAGTCCTCCCGCAGCCTTGCTTCGTGAGCGGCAAGGCGCACGGCTGGGATCATAAGGACTGCCGCCTCACGCGGCCAGAAGGCGATCGAGGGCGCCTCAGCCCTTTTGCGGCAGCATCCGGTCTTCGGCTTTGAAATACTTGCGCGCATGCGCCACGAGCTGGGCGTCGCTCGGGTGATCGATGCTTTCCACCCCGACGATCTTCTTCGCCAATTGCGGATCGTGCTCGCCGATATGTTTGACCAACGCGGTCTTGGCGTTGGCCGGGCCGGTGACGAGGATCGCGCCCGCATCCGCGACCGATTGCGCGACCGCGTGCAGAAAGGCGTGGTCTTCGGCGGCGTGCCCGCTGCCGATCGAATTGGCCTTGTGATGAATGTGTTTGGTGGGATTGTCAGGATGCAACACGAGCTTCTCGACATCGGTCGGGCTGAAATGGAACACCCGCGCTTCGCGATGATCGATCCAGACGACGGCGTGATGGTGATGACTGGTCATATGGGCTCCTTTGCACAATGCAGAATGCGCTTCGCCGCGGCGCTGAGAATGCGATGAAGATGAAACGTGAATGGACGCTTCGTTAGCCTTTACGGACGCTGATAGCGAAACCGCGCGTCGTCGGCATCCACGATCATCTTGCCGATCGGCCACAGCGCGATGCCGGCGAGTTTCAAGTGCGCCCAGGCGAACGGAATGCCGATGAGCGTGATAGCAAGGCAGATCGCGGTGATCAGATGCCCCAGCGCCAGCCACCAGCCGGCCAGCACGAGCCAGATCAGATTGCCGAGCAAGCCGAACGGACCGGTGCCGATGTCGTCGGTGCCGAGATATTCGGCGCGCGAGACGGCGCGGCGGCCGAACGGCAGGAGCGCATAAGAAGCGATGTTGAAGGCCGCCCGCGCCCAGGGGATGCCGACAATGGTGATTGCCATGATCACGGCCGCGATCAGCCAGCCGATGCCATCCAGATGCCGCCGAAGATCATCCATAACAAATTGAGCAGCAGCGATAGGGGAGACATGGTCGTTCTTCCACGCAGTGTCGTGTTACCGACGTTGGTTGAGATCTAGGGATGGCGGCCGTCGTCCGCCAGCCTGCGGTGATTGCAAATAAATTCGCGGCCGTACCTTGGTTCGGCTTGTCTTTGAGAGTTCCGGGAGTCCGCGCTCACAGGCAAACCGAACCGATAACGCGCCGCACCAAGCTGCGGCGGTGCGATAGGCGCCGATCAGGCTACTGCTCGAAGCGCAAGCCTGATAAGTTTGGCCAGGGGCTCGATTCGTACCTGCACATTCCACATAGTGGGGAGAAGAATATGTTGACGAAATCAACTGTCGTTGCGGCAATTGTCTTTTCGCTCGCGATCGGAGCCGGTACGGCTTTCGCGCAAAATCCTCCGCCGGCCGCCGATCAGGCAGCGGCAGGCGCCATGGACAAGAAGGCGATTTCCAAAGCCTGCTCCGATCAGGCCAACGCCAAGAATCTGCACGGCAAGGAGCGCAAGAAGTTCAGAGCCGAGTGCAAACACAAAGGCGGCAAGATGGAATAGGCCGGTTTCAGATACCGACGATCGCCTGGCCGCAATTGGGACTGATGTTCTGGCCGGTGACGGCATCAGCTTCTCGGCTCGCGAGCCACGCGATCGCGTAGGAGACTTCTTCCGGCAAAACCTGGCGCTTGAGCGCCATGCTGGCGATGATCGCCTGAAAGATTTCAGGCGTCACGTCGCTGCGCGTCATCGGCGTGTCGGTGAAGCCGGGCGAGACCGTGTTCACGGTGATGGAGAACGGTGCAAGCTCGAGCGCCCAGGCGCGCGCCAGCGCCGTCAGCGCGCCTTTCGCGCCCGTATAATGGCTCATGGCGTGCGAGCCGGTCATGTTGAAAGTCGATCCGGTGTTGATGATGCGGCCGAACTTGCGCCGCTTCATGCCGGGCACGACCGCCTGGACGGCGAAGAAGGCGCCCTTGACGTGGGTGTCGAACAGGCTGTCGAAAAACGCCTCGTCGACATCCTCCACATGCGCCATCATCCCGCTGATGCCGGCATTGTTGACCAGAACGTCGATCTTGCCGAATTCGGCTTCCGCTTTCCCAACGGCGCCTTTCACGTCGCTGACGACGCGATTGTCGGCCTTAAGGCACAATGGCCGCAGGCCCTCTTTATGCAATTCGGCGGCGGCCTGATCGAGATTGCCTTGTTTGAAATCGGTAATTGCGATCTTGGCGCCGCGCTGGCCAAGCACGCGGGCATGCGACAGGCCAAGCCCGGTGCTGCCGCCGGTGATCAAGACGGCGTAGCCGTCGAGCGCTTTGGACATGTTTCTTCCCTTGAATGTTTGATGTGTTGCAGCCAGGTGGGCGTTCGCTAGCGCACTTGAAAGACGAGCTTGCCGCGGAAGTGACGGCCTTCGCTGACGCGATGCGCTTCGGCGGCCTGCGACAGCGTGAATAGCTTGATTTCCGGCGGCCGCACGGCGCCGGCGGCGACCAACTGGCCGATACGCTCGAGCGGGGGACGGGAGCGGCCGACCGCCGGACGCAAAGACGTCACGTCCGGGCGCTCAGGCTTCGGCGCCGTCGGCCCGGAAGCGATAAAGGCCGCTCGGCCGCCGGGCCGCAATACGGCAAACGACTTCAGCGCCACATCGCCGCCGACCGTATCGAAGACCGCTTCGCAGCCGCTGACCGCCTGGGTAAAATCACGCGCGTTGTAGTCGATGACCTCGTCGGCGCCGAGGCCGCGCACATAGTCGAGATTGGCGGTACTTGAGGTGGTGATCACGCGCGCGCCGAGGTGTTTGGCAAGCTGGATCGCAAAGCTCGCGACGCCGCCGGCGCCGCCTTGAATGAGGATCGTCTCGCCGCGCTGAAGCTTGAGCGTTGTCTCGATGGAAATGACCGCGGTAAGGCCGGTCAGCGCCATCGCGGCGGCGTGGACGTGTGAAAGCGCGTCGGGCTTTTTGGCGATGATCGCCGCGTTGATCGCTAGCTTCTCGGCATAAGCGTCCTCGCGGCCGGCTTCGAGCACGCCGAAGACGGCATCCCCGACTTTCAGATCATGAACGTCGGCGGCGGCTGCTGAAACGGTGCCGGAGAAATCGCGGCCCAGGATCAGGGGAAATTTAGCTTCCGCATATTGGCCGGCGCGCACGCGCCAGTCGGCGCCGTTGACGCTCGCCGCGACGACATCGACCACGACTTGACCGGGTCCCGCCAGCGGATCTGGCTGATCGCCATAAGTGAGAACCTCAGGTCCGCCGAACCGATCGATGAAAACCGCTTTCATGAAATTTCCTCCCGCGCGGCCGGCAACGTCGCAAGGACTCGCCTGCATCACGCCATCAAAGCTGCCTGATCACCGTATAGGACAAATAGACAAAGAGCGCAGTCCCAAGGATGACGAGCAGCGCGGCGAGCGCCACGTCGAGCCGCTCACCCGAGCCGGGCAGCCGCTCCGGGCTATCGATTTCCCGTGCGGTTCTGCGAAAGCGCAGCAGCGCTAAAATGATCGTGGCGGCGCCGAGCGCGATCAGGATGAGGCCGGCAATGTTGCCGGCCAATTGTCCGCCCGGCGACAAGGCGTGCCGCGCCAACGTCTGCCCGGCGATTTGCAGGAACAGGTCGAACCGCTCGACCAGAAAGCCGAAGGCCATCACCGCGATAGCGGTGCGGATCCAGGCGAGGAAGGTCCGCTCGTTGGCAGCGTGATCGCTGTAGCGCTCAATCATTGTCGCCCTCGCATTTCGGCCGGCGGCGCCGCCAAGTCGGCCACTGCCGACTTGGCACTTAGGATGCCGAAATCGCACAAGGCGATTTCAGTTGGGGCCGCGTCCCACAGAAAATGTCCCACGAATGACATCCCGCAAATCATGGCGCAGTTCGCGCGCGCCGTCACGCGCAAGGCGATTTTCAGCCAGCGCGCCGAGTTCGGTATCTCATGCACCGCGGTCTGGGCTAGACTGGCTTATCTGGATTCTTAGCTTGAGCATGATCTTGACCGAAAACCGGCATCCACTTTTTGGGATCATGCTCTAAGGGGAGCAAAGGCGATGGCGCACGGCGTGTTCGTCGATGGAGTGTGGCACAGCCAATGGTATGACACGTCGGCCAATGGCGGGCGCTTCGTGCCGGCCGAGCCGGTGTTTCGCAATTGGATCACGCCGGACGGCAGCCCCGGACCATCGGGCGAGGGCGGCTTCGCAGCGGAGCGCGGGCGCTATCATCTCTATGTCTCGCTTGCCTGCCCCTACGCGCATCGCACCGTGCTTTTCCGCAAGCTCAAGGACCTCAAGAGCGTGATTTCGATCTCGATCCTCGATCCGGTCATGGGCGAGCAAGGCTGGGAATTCGGCGCGAGCCCCGGCACCATCGCCGACACGGTCAACGGCAAACAGCGTCTTGGCGAAATCTATCTGCTCGCCGATCCGCGCTATACCGGCCGCGTGTCGGTGCCGGTGCTGTGGGACAAGGAGCGGCGGACGATCGTCAACAACGAGTCGCCCGAAATCATCCGGATGCTCAACACGGCGTTTGCCGCACTGACCAACGACCGCACGGATTATTATCCGCCGGAGCTGCGTCCGGAGATCGATCGCATCAACCCGCGCGTCTATAACGACGTGAATATCGGCGTCTATCGCGCCGGCTTCGCGACCAATCAGAGCGCGTACGAAGAAGGCTGCCGCACGGTGTTCGCGGCGCTCGATTGGATCGAGGACATTCTATCGCGTCAGCGCTATCTGGTCGGCGCACGCCTGACCGAAGCGGATTGGCGCTTGTTCACGACGCTCGTTCGCTTCGACGCGGTCTACTACAGCCATTTCAAATGCAATCTGCGCCGCATCGCCGACTATCCGAATCTGTCCAACTATGTGCGCGACCTTTATCAGATGCCGGGCGTCGCCGAGACCGTGAACATGGATCACATCAAGCGGCACTATTTCATGAGCATGACCGCGATCAATCCGACGCGCATCGTGCCGCTCGGCCCGGAACTGAATTTCTCGGCGCCGCACGATCGCGGGCGGTTTACGCGGCAGTAGCGGGATTTGTCGGCCGAGGTTTTGTTGAGCATGATCCCTTGGGTCAAGTCCGAGGGCATGCTTTTTTCCGGATCGTGCTCCGGCGCAATCGCTTCAGTTTCAGGCGGCCATTTCAGTGATCAGCAAGGCGTCGTCAAACGGATCGACGATACCCGACAACGACGCTCCGCATTCCTTGCATGCAAAGGTGTAACTCTCGAAGCCGCAGGCGTCGATGACAGGGTGCTCGCTGCGGCAAAACGCGAAGCGTGCGCCGCAGCCCGGGCAAGCGACAGGCTGAGCGCAATACGGTTTGCCGGGCTCGGCCCGGTCGGGGATGATGCGATAGTGGCTCATCGATGTGTCCGCCAATTGGCTGAATCTCTCGGCGGCGAATTCTGAGGTGAATTCGTTAAGCGACCGCTTCGAAATGTTGGCTGAAATCGATTGCTCGCATTTTACAGGAACGATTCAGATCTCGCTAACATCGCGTGGTCATCAACTCAATCTTTCCACAGGCGATTGCGTGCGTTGGCGTGACGCGCGTCATTGACGACGCGCAGAGCCAGATTTCAGGAGGCGAAAGACGCGCTTCGGTCGGCTTGCTGACGTTTAGGCGGGAGCGAGATCTTTTTGAAAGAGCGAAATCGATTCGGAACTCGCAATTCGCCCGGATCAGATTCGCGGTCGGCTTGTCGCGGTCGTGTCACTCTAACCGACGAGCTGCGCGGTGTCGCATTCCACGAAAGGGACGCGGCGGTCCTGCAGCTGTCTGTTGTCGCGATTGGCGGGAACAGGACTTTCAGAACCCGGACTTTCAGAAACCGGACTTTCAGAAACCGGACTTGCCGGAACCGGCGCTCGCTCGAACAGCATACGCCGCTCGAACAGCGTGGAGCGAAAGAACGGATAACGGCGATGCACCTGTTCAGCAACGGCCTGATAGTCGATCGTCATCAGGCCGATCGGCTTGGCGAGCAGCGGATAAGGCCGCGGCGCGCACACCATGCGGTGCTGAAAAATGCGCCGGTAGAACGCCTGGTGCTCGGCTCGCACCGCGGCGAGCAGCTCGTCGGCCTTGAAATATCGGGCGCACATCCCGCACAGCCGAAGCGTCGCATAAGGCAGCGCGCGATGGATGCGCGAGAGCCGCTCGTCGGCGACAAACCGCGTCGGATCGACGATGACTTTGCCGGCGTCCAGCTGCGGCTGCAGATATTCGGGAAAGACCTCGAGCGTCGGAAAATAAGGATGCTCTCGCGTGGCGACATGAATGCGAATGGAACTGGCCAGTTCGCCGTCGATATAGAGCCCGAACAAATAGGCGTTGTCGGTGTCGTCGTAATGATCGCTGAAGGTGCCGGACGCGTTGCCGGTTATCGTGCCGTCGCGCATATAGGCTTGATAACGCAGGCGAAAAATCGCCTCGCGCAACTCGGCGGTGTCGGCGCGACGGTAGTCGATCCGGTCCAGGAGCTTTGCAACGCTGACAGAAAAGCTGCTGCTGTGCGGGCGTTCAGTCTGAGAGCCTTCGCTCCGCGACATGACCGAAGGCGATCGGCGCGAAGCTGCGACCGGAACCATACTCACACCTTCCCTGGGAGCGCATTCCCGCGCCGCCAGGAAAACGGTTAACACTTCCCTAACATATTTGCAATTTTCACAGCCGGTTAAAGTTAACCCGCGTTATGCCTCTAAGAATGGCAGCAATGTCCTGCTGCAATGCCTTGTTGCAGGGCCTTGAGGAAACTTATTGCGCTCAGGCGGCGTCGCTGCGGACGCGCGCGGGCCACGGCGATTTCTGCGGCGGCGACACGTAGGTGGCGTACAGAAGCTTGCGCAGATCGGCCGCCGGCATCGGCCGGCACAATAGATAGCCCTGCACCTCGTCGATGCTCTCCTCGGCCAGCAGCAATTCGAGCTGCTCTTCGGTCTCGACCCCTTCGACCACGACGCGCAATCCCAGTTGCGCGCTCAGGCGCGTCATGCCGCGCAACAGCGTGATGCGGCGCTGGTCGTCGCTCAAGTCCTGCAGGAACGATTGGTCGATCTTGACCTTGTGGAACGGAAAACTGTGCAGGTAGGAGAGGCTCGAATAGGCGGTGCCGAAATCGTCGAGCGAGATCTTCACGCCGATTTCCGCGAGCTGATGCAAGTCGGCGCGGGTGCGCCGCGTATTCTGCAATAGCGTCGTCTCGGTGATCTCGATCTCGAGCCGATGCGCCGGCAGATTGGTGGCGGCCAGCGTCTCGCGCACCAGCGCGGGCACGTTGGAGCGATCGAATTGGATTGACGACAGATTGACCGCGACCGCGGTGTCGCCCGGCCAGCGGCGGCATTCGAGACATGCCTTGTAGAGCGCCTGGTTGCCGATCTCGACGATGAGGCCCATTTCCTCGGCGACCGGGATGAACTCGGACGGCGAGACCATGCCGCGCTCGTGATGCGGCCAGCGCAGCAGCGCCTCGCAGGTCTCGATCCGCCGTGTTTTGAGATTGAAGATCGGCTGATAATAGAGCTCGAAGGCTTCGCTCTCGGTCGCGCTGCGCAAATCCAATTCGAGCGCGCGGCGGGCCTGGGCGCTTGCTTCCATCTTGGCCTCGAACCAGCGGAAGGTGCCGCGGCCGTCGGCTTTCGCCTGATAGAGCGCGATGTCGGCGTTGCGCAGCAGCTGCTCGGGATCGATCCGGCTCTTGGCGAGCGCGATGCCGATGCTGGCGGTGACGACGACCTTGTGGCCGTCGAGATCGTACGTGCCGGCCAAGGCGTTGAGCACACGCGTCGCCAGCGCCTCGCCTTGCTCGAGCGATTTGATCGGCGCTTGCAGAATGACGAACTCGTCGCCGCCGAAGCGCGAGATCACGTCGGCGTCGCGGATCGCGTTCTTCAGCCGCTCGGCGACGGCTTCGAGCAGCATGTCGCCGCGGGTGTGACCGAGCGTATCGTTGACCTGCTTGAATTGGTCGAGATCGATGAAGTGAATGGCGCACATGTTGTCGGCGCGCCATTCGTTGAGCGCGCGTTCCATGCGGTCGCGCAGCACAACGCGGTTGGGCAGCCCGGTCAAGGCATCGAAGCGCGCCAGATGATTGATCTTCGCCTCGGCGATCTTCCGCTCGGTGATGTCCTCGATCAACACCACCATGCCGCCGTTCTCCATCGGCTGGACGGTGAATTCGAGCGTGCGCCCGTTCATCAGGTCCAAAGCGAAGGCGGAATCGTCGCCGCCGGCAAGCCGCGCGTCGAGATGATCGATCATGCTTTGCGCGCCGGTCTCCGACAGCAGTCCGGCTTTGACGGTGGCCTCGACCACCTCGCGCACGCACAGTCCCTTCAGCTCGAGATCGCTCGCGAGCCCGAGCTGCTGCTTCAGCTTGCCGTTCGACACGACGACCCGGCGCTTGGAGTCGAACATGCACAGGCCGTGCGGCATGTTGTTGATCGCCGTGTCGAAGCGCTTGGCGAGGAGCGACATGTCGCGCGAGGACACGACGGCATCGAGCAGCGTGCTGCGCAGCCGATCGGCGATGAATTTGAGCGCCAGGAAGGCGGGGACCAGCAGGCCGGCGAAGATCCAGTGAAAGACGTTGCCGTAGATCAACAGCGCCGCTGTTATCGGCGCCCAGGCGCAGAAGATCTGCACGACGACAAAGCGCGCGCTGCCGAAGTTGCGGCCGAAGATACCAGTCGTATACGCGATCGTCATCGAGAAGCTGACAAGCTGCGTAAAAGGATCGGAGGTGCGCGCGAAGGCGAGATAGCACCACAGACCGAACAGCGCGATCGAGGTTGCGGCGCCGGCGACGTAGATGTGTTCCCAGCGGCGCGCCGCTTCAACAGTTTTGATGGCCGGCCGCGCGCGCTGATAGGCGCGCATCGTCAGTCCGCGCAGAGCGGCAACGATAAGGACTGCGGCGGCGCAGTAGAGAAGAAGGGGCTCGCCGGTTTTCCAGTAGGTGATGAAAACGGAGCCGGCACCCAAAATGGTGCCCGCGAACAGAGTCCGGCCTTCCTTGAAAAGCGAATCGACCAGCGGAAGATAAATCTCCGGCGGCAGCGCTTCATGCGGTTGGTTGGTCCGGAGCGCGGAACCCATTAACACTCCACTTTCAGTCGCGACGGACTGCAAATTGCACGCCCAGACTATGACTTAAAAGGTCTATCCACCGAGTAAATATGAATGGTCGGTTTCTGCTAGTGTTGCGGCAATAACGAATTGCCACACAGGTTGTTAGGGCGTTGTTATGCATGCGGCGCCGCGCGCACCCGAAGCGCCGGCGCCGCGGCCTGCGTGGTTAGGGGGCGCTAAATCGCAATCAGCGAATTTTCGCGAAGTCGCCGTGGCGACCGAGGCCGTCCTTGAAGCGGGTCGCGCCGTCGACGCCATCGAGGATCAGCGCCTCGCGTCCGTTGTACCATTCCTGGATCAGCGCCTCGCGTACGGGCAGGCCGTGGCTCTTGATGGCGGAGCGACGATCGGCGCGTACGCAAACCTGCGGGAACCGCGCGATGTCTTGCGCCAGCTCTTCGGCTTTGCGGCGGGCGCCGCCTTTTGGCGTGACATATTCGCATAACCCGATGCGCAGGCATTCATCGGCGGGAACTTTCCGGCCGGTGAGAATGATTTCGAGCGCGCGGCCTTGGCCGACGATGCGCGGCAGCCGCACGGTGCCGCCGTCGATCAGCGGCACGCCCCAGCGCCGGCAATACACGCCGAAGTAGGACTCCTCCGCCATGACGCGGAAATCGCACCAGAGTCCGAGTTCCATGCCGCCGGCGACAGCCGGACCTTCGATCGCGGCGATCACCGGCTTGTCCAATTCGAGCCGCGACGGTCCGAGTGGTCCGCGCGGAATTTCGCCGCCATTGCCGCGCGGTCCGGCGGTCGGGATGTCGAGTTCGCCAAGCGGATGCGCCGCGTCGAGCGAGCTGACATATTTAAGATCCCAGCCGGCGCAGAAGGCGCCGCCGGCGCCATAGAATACGGCGACCGACGCGGTCTTGTCGGCGTCGAATTCAAGAAAGGCGGCGGTCAATGCGTCGGCGCTCGCCGGATCCATGGCATTGCGTGCTTCCGGCCGATCATGGATCACCGTCCATACCGATCCGTTTTTCTCTACTCTGACTGCCATCGGCGGATGTCCTCTCCCTTGCGTTTTGTTTGTTGCCTGCGCCGGCTCAGCGATTGGTGAAAACCGGAACGCGGCGCTCGGCCATCGCCCTGACGCCTTCCTTGAAATCGGCGGTCTTGCGCAGCCGCATCTGCTCGGCAAGCTCATGTTCGGTCGCGGCGCGCACGCGGTCGGCAATGTCGCCGCGCAACGTGGCGCGCGTGGCGATAAGCCCGAGTGGCGAGTTCTCGGCAATCTCGGCAGCGAGCGCGAGCGCGGCGCCGCGGACTTGATCGTTCGGCACCAACACGTCGGCGAGGCCCAGGGCGAAAGCCTCCTCGCCGCTGACGCGGCGGCTCGTATAGAACATCAGCGCCGCCTTGCTCGGCCCGATGACGGCGGGCAGCGTCACCGTCAGCCCGAAACCGGGATGGAAGCCGAGCCGGGTGAAGTTGGCGCAAAAGCGCGCTTCGGGGCAGGTCACGCGCAAGTCGCCCACCATCGCCAGCCCTAGGCCGCCGCCGACCGCGGCGCCGTGAACCGCCGCGATGATCGGCTTCTTGGTGCGGAATAGCCTGTTGCCCTCGATATAGAGATGCGCGGCGCCAGGCGCCGGTCCGCTCAACAGCGCGCCGCCGTCGCTGTCGTCACCGCCGAAATCGGCGCCGGCGCAGAAGGCCTTGCCCTGCGCGGCCAGAACCAGCGCGCGGCATTCGGCATCGGCGTCGAGCGCTTCAAAAGCGGACGCGAGCTCTTTGATTAGTGCGACGTCGAAAAAATTATGCGGCGGCCGCCTGACCTCGACCAGCGCCACATGGCCGGTCTTTTGTACGCCGATATCTTTGAAGGGTCCCATGCAAACATCTCGCGAACGGTCCGCCGTCTTGCTGCGGCAAGCGGAAAGTGGGTAGGCTCTATAGATCCTTTCGGTACTGAATAAAGCCCGTGCGTTTTGCTATCCGGTCGTAGAGCTGCATGGCAACTGAATTCGTTTCATGGGTGAGCCAGTAGATGCGCGCGCAGCCCTCGCGCGCCGCCAGTGCATAGACATGCTCGATCAGCTTGCGGCCGACGCCTGCGTGACGCGCGGCGGGTGCCACAAAGAGGTCTTGCAGGTAGCAATAGTCGCCGGCGGTCCAGCAGGAACGGTGCCGGATATGATGGACCATGCCCACGGCAACTATGCCTTGCCACGCCAGCGCACCGGCAACGGGCTCCGCCGGGTCGAGCAATCGCGCCCATGTCAGCGCGGTGACCGGCGGCGGAATGTCGACCGCGTAGAAAACCTGATAATCCTTCCACAACGGCAGCCAATGCGGATGATCCTCGGGTCTGAGCGGCCGAATGACGATGTCGCCGTCAAGCGTCATGGAGACTCCTCGCGTTACGCTCGGCTATCTTAGCAGCGTTGGGCGGCCCTACACGCAACGCCGATCTGATAGGGTTTGCCGGCCAGTCTGTTGTACATCAAGCCGTCAGGTTCTTCGGGAGGGCCGCCTTTGACCAAGCGCAATGCGACGGCAGCGGTGATCGGCGCCGGCGACTTCATCGGCTCGGCGATTGCGAAAAAATTCGCCGCCGAAGGCTTCACCATCTTCGCGGGACGGCGCAATGCCGACAAGCTCGCGCCGCTGGTAACCGCGGTCGAGTCCGCCGGCGGCACGATCGTGGCGCGCGGGCTCGATGCCCGTAAAGAGGATGACATTACGGCGTTTCTGCGCGCCGCCGACGCGCACGCGCCGCTCGAAGTCTGCATCTTCAACGTGGGCGGCAACGTCAATTTTCCGCTGCTCGACACCACCGAACGCGTGTTTCGCAAGGTGTGGGAATTGGGCTGCTATGCCGGATTTCTCACCGGCCGCGAAGCCGCGCGCCTGATGCTGCCGCGCGGCAAGGGCTGCATCTTCTTCACCGGCGCGACCGCAAGCCTGCGCGGCGGCAAGGGATATGCGGCCTTCGCCAGCGCCAAGCACGGCTTGCGCGCGGTCGCCCAAACCATGGCGCGCGAGCTCGGCCCGAAGAATATTCACGTCGCGCATCTGATCATCGATGCCGGGGTCGATACGGCGTTCGTGCGCGAACGGATCAAGCAGGCGGGCGGCGCCGAAGCGCTGGATAATCTGCAGCCGGACCAGCTCATGAATCCGTCCTCGGTCGCCGAAGCCTATTGGCAGCTCTACCGGCAGCCGCGCGACGCCTGGACGTTCGAGCTCGATGTGCGGCCTTATGGCGAGGTGTGGTGATATGGCGAAGGTGGAATTCCATTTCGATTTTGGCAGTCCGAACGCTTATCTGGCGCATCTCGTTGTTCCCGAGATCGAACGGCGCACCGGCGTTGAATTCGAATACGTGCCGATCCTGCTCGGCGGCGTGTTCAAGCTCACCAACAACCGCTCGCCGATGGAGAAACTGGCGGGCATCAAGAACCGTCTTGAATACGAGCAGCTCGAAGTGCGGCGCTTCATCCGCCGCCACGGCATCACACAATTCACCTGGAATCCGTTCTTCCCGGTCAACACGCTTCTGGTCATGCGCGGCGCGGTCGCGGCGCAATTGGACGGCGTGTTCGACCGCTATGTCGATGCCGTGTTCAAGGCCATGTGGGCCGAACAGAAAAAGATGGACGATCCGGAAATCGCCGCCGCGGCGCTGCAACAGGCCGGATTGGACGGAGCGCAGCTCATCGCGCGCACGCAGGAGCCTGAGGTCAAGGACCGCCTGCTCAAGAACACCGAGGCGTCGGTTGCGCGCGGCACGTTCGGCAGTCCGACTTTCTTTGTCGGTGACCAGATCTTCTTCGGCAAGGATCGACTTCGCGATGTCGAAGAGGAGATCGCCCGGGCGAAGGCTTAGACCAAGATCGTTCAAAGCGTAATCGTCGGAGGCTGCCTCACAAGCGCGTGATCCGTCATCCCGAGGTGCGAGCCATGAGCGTTGTTACGCGCGGCTTCGACAGTCTGCACAGGTCCATTCTTTTTCCCGCACGCGGAAACGGCGGGCCGCGCACGCAGCCCGCCGCCTCCCTCCTCGTTATTTCTGTTCGATGCCTTCAACGGCGAAGGTCTGGAAGTCGGCGTACTTGTGGCCGACTTCCTTTTGAAGCTTTTCAAGACCGCTCTCCCACCATTTCTTGAGCGCGCTCGCGCTCTCGAACTGGAGGATGACGACGCGGTTGGGCGGCGGCGGGCCGTCCATTGGTGTGGTCTTATTCCAGCCGCCGGCAATGTATTTGCCACCACCCTCTTTGATCATTTTCTGCGCTTCCGGCAGGAAGTCTTTTTTGTAGCCTTCCTCATCCTTGACGTTAATCATCGCCACCGTATAGGCGGGCGGCGTGGTCTGCGCATGCAACAGCTGCACCGCACCAGCGCCCAGCACAAAACTGCCAATGAGGGCAGCTGCAATCTTGCGGTTAGATTTCATTGCTACTTCCTCCCTCGAAATCGCGCGCGCAAAGGCCGGGGCGCACGCCGCCCGGTCGAACCTTTAAGCCGTTGGCGGCAGATCGCCGCGTTGCCGCGCCTCGATCGCCGTCACCAGATCGGGCGCGCGCGTCGACGGGCCACTCCGGTTCATTGTTTTGCGCGCGCATAAACGGCGGGCCGCCCGCGCAGCCCGCCGCTTCGCTCCTTGTTATTTCTGTTCAACGCCTTCGACGGCCCACAGGCCTTTCCAATCAGCGAACTTGGCGCTGATTTCCTCGCGCAGCTTCTTGCCGTTCTCTCCGTTCTCGAACTTCTTGAACGCTTCTATGCTGGGAAACTTGACGATGACCACTCGATTAGGCGGTTGTTCCCCAGCGAACGAGGTCGTCTTGTTCATGCCGCCGGCGAGATATTCGCCACCGTTCTCTTTGATTGCCGGCATGACCTTGGGCAAAAATTGCTTGGCGTAGGCGTCCTGATCCTTGACGTTGACCATCGCGACCAAGTAAATCGGCGCGCTGCCTTGCGCATGCAACACGCTGGCAATGCCAGCGCCGAGCACAAAACTGCCGATGAGGGCAGCTGCAATTTTGTAGTTCTTCATTGCCACTTCCTCCCTCGATTGCGTGCGCGAATGCCGGGGCGCACGCCTTCCCGGCCGAAAAAGCTGTTTAGCGATGCAGTGAAACGAGCGACTTGGCCCTGCCGATTATCTCGTCAAAGCTTTCGGTCAAGATCGGCGTGAATTTCGGCTCGCCACCTGTGCCCCATGTCAGGGCGTACATGAGCTCTGAAATGTCAGCTGGCGATTTCAGGTCGACGACCATATAAGCACCGCGCCGCGACGCCTTGCCATAGACCGCCTCCGGCTTGAATCGCTCCGCAAGCTTGGCGAGCATGGGGCCCGGTCCGCCCGCGCCATCAACGGCATTCGCTTTTTCCATCCCGGCATCAACTTCGACCATGAAACGCATTGTTTCCTCCCTCCGAATGCGTGCGCGAAACCCCGGGCGCACGCCGCCCGGTCGGACCTTTTAGGCCACCGACGACGGTCCCAAATTCAGCAGGCGGCACCGGCCGCTGTAGGCCGCGAACTCGGCGACTCCCTGCGCCGGCCAAGGCGACGGCTGACCGCTAACGACAGCGGAGGCTTGCAGCGCTCCGGCGGCGCGCCGCTCCAAAGCGGCGGTCCGCGGACAAGCGCAGAGCAGCACCATGTCCTCGGCCGCGAAATGGCTAGCGGGGACGGCGGCGACGGTTCGGCGAAAGATGGCGGCCTCGACCCCGCCCAAGTCGGGCGGCCGATTTAACCGCCGCAAGCCGGGCATCAGGCTGGCGACAGTCAACTCAGCGTTGTAACGGTGCGGCATCGGCTTTCCCTCTAGAAAGTCCGAAGCTTTACGCAGTTTGCGCCTGGACTGACGTCCGCGCAATGGCGTTTTAGGCCAGTCTTCCGCCGCCAAAGCCGAACATTGCGCGTAGTCTTTGGTCGCGCCGCCGTAGCGGAATTTTGGAGGTCTGAGCGTTCCGGAACCCGCCCCATCATTCGGGCCGTTTAGCTCTCCGCCGCCGCGATGGCATGAAAGAATGTACCGGTGACGTGGCCGCGCCGGCCGCCGGGCATGTCCAGCGGCCGCCCTTCGGCGTCGGCGACTTCGGCGAAAGGCTCGTCGCCGCCCGCCGACATGAGCGCGGCGTAGTGGAATTCATGCCCGCGGATGAGGGTACCGGCGTTGCCCAGCACGCTCGCTGGAAGTAGCCGCGCGGTGCGATAGCCGAGATGCAGCTTGCGCTTGGCGAAACTCGTCCAATGGCCGAGCAGGCTGGTCATCGGGTGGCGCCGGCCGGCCGCGTCTTCCAGGCTCTCGCCCAGCACCATGTAGCCGCCGCACTCGCCATGGACCGGGCGGGTCTCGGCAAAATGCTTGAGACCACCGGCGAAATTGCGCGCGTTCGCGAGGGTCTCCGCGTGCAGCTCCGGATAACCGCCCGGCAGCCAGCAGCTATCGGCTTCCGCGGGCGGCGCTTCATCGGCAAGCGGCGAGAACGGCAAAATCTCTGCACCAGCTTTGCGCCAGGCGTCGATCACATGCGGATAGACGAAACTGAAGGCCTGGTCGCGCGCGAGCGCGATGCGCTGGCCGGGGGGTGGCAGTGCCGCAGGTCGGTCAATGGCCGAGCCGGGACGAAGAACGCCCGCGTGGCTGATAACGGCGTCGAGATCGATACGGCGCTCGGCGGTGTCGGCAAGACGCTCGATCAGCGGCGTGAGATCGGGATGCTCCCCGGCTTGGACGAGGCCGAGATGCCGTTCCGGCAGCGCGAACGCTGGCTCGCGCGGCAGCGCGCCAAGCACCGGGATGTTGAGCGCTGCGATCGCACCGGCAACCAGCGTCCGATGGCGCTCGCTCGCGACCCGATTGAGGATGACGCCGGCAATGCGCACGGCCGGATCGTGCGAGGCAAAGCCGCGCATTACCGCGGCTGCCGACTGGGCCTGCCGCGCCACGTCAAGAACGAGCACGACCGGCAATCCGAAATGGGCGGCGAGATCGGCGGTGGCGCCGCGCCGGTGTTTGCTGTCAGCGGCCGCGCCGTCGAACAAACCCATGACGCCTTCGATCACCACTACGTCGGCGCCATCGGCGGCGTTCGCGGCGAGCGCATCGAGCAATTGTCCCGACATCGCCCAGCTATCGAGATTGACGCTCGGCGCGCCAGTGACGGCTGTATGGAAGGCCGGATCAATATAATCTGGTCCCGCCTTGGCCGAATGAACGATCAGGCCGCGGCGGCGCAACGCCGCCAGCAGCGCCAGCGTCACCGTGGTCTTGCCGGCGCCGGAGTGCGGCGCCGCGACGATAAAGGCGCGCGCTGTCATTTCGGGTGCGGCGGAACGCATGCGGCTGCGGCCAGCAGTTGCTCGCGGACTTTCACGATCTCGCCGATCACGACAATCGCCGGCGGCTCGCATCTTTGTTCGCGCGCATCGGCAGCGAGCTTGTCGAGCGTGGAAATGAGGACGCGCTGTTGCGGGGTGGCGGTCGAGGCGATAACGGCTGCCGGCGTCTGGGGTGCGAGACCTGCGGCCATCAAGGCATCGGCGATCCGCTCGAGATTGTGCATGACCATGTAGAGCACGATTGGCGCACCGGCGCGGGCGAGCGGCGCCCAGTCGAAATTCTCGTCGGCGCCATGGCCGGCCGCGAAGATCACCGCGCGATTGATGCCGCGTAACGTCGCCGGAATCGATGCCGCCGCCAGCGCCGCCAGGCCGGCGGTGACGCCGGGGATGACACGGAACGGAATGTTGGCCGCGGCGAGCGCGAGCGCCTCTTCGCCGCCGCGCCCGAACACGAAGGGATCGCCGCCCTTGAGCCGTAGCACGCGCCGGCCGTCGCGTGCGAGCGCGATCAGCCGCTCGCTGATGTCGGCCTGGCTGGCTGACGGCTTGCCGCCGCGCTTGCCAGCGAATTCAAGCCGCGCCGTTTTCGACGCGAGCGCCAGCACGCGTTGATCGACCAGCGCGTCGTGAACAATCACGTCGGCCTGCTGAAGGCCGGCGAGCGCATCGAGCGTCAACAGCCCCGGATCGCCCGGGCCCGCGCCCGCGAGCCAGACATGGCCTGGCATCAGGACCGGAACGCCCTCGCGCCGCGTTGCGATCGAATCCCAGGCTGTCATGCGGGCGTGCTCCCGTGGTGACGATTGCGGCGCGCAGGATTAAAGGATGCTGCATGGAGCGCCAGGAACGGCCATTGCGCCGAGGATGGACCACCGGCACCTGCGCCACCGCGGCGGCGAAGGCGGCATTTGCTGCGCTTGTCACCGGCGAATTTCCCGATCCGGTCGAGGTGACATTGCCGCGCGGCGAGCGGCCAAGCTTTGCGCTGGCAATGACACGCTGGGAAGAAAAGGCGGCGAGCGCCGGCGTGGTCAAGGACGCCGGCGACGATCCGGACGTGACGCATGGCGCGCTCGTTGTCGCGACGGTGCGGCTCGGCCAGCCGGGCGCTGGCGTGACGTTTCGCGCCGGCGAAGGCATCGGCACCGTGACGCGGGCGGGACTTCCGGTGCCGCCGGGCGAGCCCGCGATCAATCCAGTGCCGCGGCGCATGATGCGCGACGCCATCACCGAAGTTGCCGCAGCGCATGGCCGAGCCGCCGATGCCGAGATCGAAATCGCAATTCCCGGCGGCGAAGCGCTCGCCGCCAAGACGCTCAACGGACGGCTCGGCATTGTCGGCGGCCTGTCGATCCTCGGCACCACCGGCATCGTCATTCCGTATTCCTGCTCGGCCTGGATCCATTCGATCCATCGCGGCATCGACGTGGCGCGCGCCGCCGGGCTTGTTCACATCGCCGGCGCCACCGGGTCCAATTCGGAAGCCGCGATCCAGAAACTCTACGGCCTGCCGGAGATCGCGCTGATCGACATGGGCGACTTCGTCGGCGGCATGCTCAAATATGTGCGCGCGCATCCGCTGCCGCGCGTCACTATTGCGGGCGGCGTCGGCAAGATGACGAAGCTCGCGCAGGGGCTGACGGATCTGCACTCCAAGCGCGGCGCGGTCGACAACGCCGCGCTGGCGCGCTTCGCGCAAGCGGCGGGCGGCTCGGCCGAACTGTGTGCGCGCATTCTCACGGCCAACAATGCCGCGGAAGCATTTTTGCTCGCGCGTGCCCAAGGCATCGTGCTCGGCGATAAGGTCGCGCGCGCGGCGAAGGCGACAGCCGCGCGCGTCGTCGCCGGCCGCGATATTGCGATCGAGATTGTCGTGTTCGACCGCGACGCGGTGCTGGTCGGACGCGCGCCGTTCTAGGACGTGCGTTGCCTCCCGACCCCCCTCCCTACCCTCCCCCACAAGGGGGGAGGGTTTATGATGGTGTGAGGGATTCACGCGGCGCCTCCGCGGAAGCGGCGGCGATAGTCGGGATCGTAGAGCGCGCTGTCGCGAAAATTTTCCGCGGCAAGCGCTGGGCCAACCATGATCAATGCCGTCCGCTCGATGCGCGCGGCCGCTACTTTGGCGGCGATGTCTGCCAGCGTGCCGCGCAGGATGCGTTGCTCGGGCGCGCTCGCCTGCGCCACCACGGCCGCGGGGCAGGTGGCGCCATAGAACGGCGCGAGCTCGCCGGCGATTTTTTCGACGGCGTGGATGGCGAGATGCAGGACGAGCGTTGCGCCGCTCGCCGCAAAGATCGCAAGCTGCTCCTTCTCGTGCATGCGCGAGGCGCGTCCGCCGATGCGGGTGAGCACGACGCTTTGCGCGACTTCCGGCACCGTGAGTTCGCATTGCAAAGCGGCTGCTGCGGCGGCAAAAGCGGGCACGCCTGGGGTCAGCGTGTAGGGGATGCCATGGCGATCGAGGCGGCGGAGCTGTTCGGCGAGCGCCGAATAGATCGAAAGATCGCCGGATTGCAGCCGCGCGACGTCATGGCCGACGGCGTGCGCTGAAACGAACTCGGCTTCAATCTCGTCGAGCGACAGCGGCGCGGTATCGACAATGCGCGCGCCAGGCGGGCAGTGGCGCAAGAGGTCGCGCGGGATGATCGAGCCGGCATAGAGACACACGGGGCAACGCGCGATCAGATCGCGCCCGCGCACGGTGATCAGGTCGGCCGCGCCCGGCCCGGCGCCGATGAAATGCACGGTCATGGCGCGGACTCCGGCGGCGAAGCCGCGAGCGCGCAAGTGGCGGCGCCGACGATGAGACGCGGCACGATCAATTTGCTCCCGGGTCCGGCCGCGGCAAGCGCGGCGGCTTCGGCTACCGAGCCGACGCCCACAAGCGCCGATACGCGTTCGGAATGTGTTTCGACCCGGTCGCTCGCGGCGGCGAGTTCCAGTTCCGGTACGACGACGACGGAGACGCCGAATTTCTCCGCGGTCGCGCAAATGCCGGGTTCGCCGTTCTTTGCATCGATCGTGGCGACGACATCGAGCGCGCCGGCGTCCATCTGCGCGCGCGCGAGCGCTGCGCGGATGGCGGCTTCGATGTCGGACGCCGGAGCGCCACGCTTGCATCCGATGCCGGCGGCGATCATGGCTTGACCCAAATCCATTGGGTGACCGGCATCGCCGGCCGCCATGCGGTCTTGTTGCCGACGGCGCCGGCGCGCGAAATGGCGATGCGGATCAATTCGCCGCCCAAAGCCGCGTGACGTGCGATCAAGAGCGCCTCGGTTTCGAGCGTCACCGCGTTCGCCACGAGGCGACCGCCGCCGCGCAAGGCGGCGAGCGCAGCATCGAGTACGCCCGCATCGCTGGCGCCGCCGCCGATGAAAATCGCGTCAGGCGGCGGCAGGTTTGCAAGCGCCGCAGGCGCCGCGCCTTGCACGACTTCGAGGGACGGCACGCCGAACGCGGCGGCGTTGCGCTGAATGCGCGCCGCGCGATCGGCGCGTTCCTCGATCGCGATGGCGCGCATGAACAACGGATCGGCCAGCATCCATTCGACCGCGACCGAGCCCGCGCCGGCGCCGATATCCCACAGAAGCTCGCCGCAGCGCGGCGCGAGCGACGACAGCGTCACGGCGCGCACCTCGCGCTTGGTGATCTGGTCGTCATGCTCGAACAGATGATCGGCGAGTCCGGACGTGCGCGCGATGATGCGGGCGTCAGGAGCGGCTTCGACTTCGACGCCAAGCGTGTTCAGCGCATCGACCGTGCCGAGATCGAAGCCGGCCGCCGTGGTGGTGCCCATACGTTCGCGCTGCCCACCGAGCGCTTCGAGCAGCGTCAGCCGTGACGCGCCGAAACCCAAGCTTGTCAGAAGCTGTGCCAAGGCGGCGGGCCCGTCACCGTCGGAGGTGAGGACAAGAAGGCGCGCGCCGGGCTGCAAATGCGGGCGGATGAGATCGAGGTTGCGGCCATGCACAGAGAGAAGCGCCGTGTGCGGCAACGACCAGCCGAGCCGCGCCGCCGCCAGGCTGAAAGCCGAGGGCGCCGGTACGACGATCATCTCGCGCGGATCGATCCTCCGCGCCAGGGTGGCGCCGACGCCGTAGAGGAAGGGGTCGCCGGACGCCAGCACGCAGACTTGGCGGCCGCGGTGGCTCAGAACCACATCGGCCGCGCCGTCGAACGGGCTCGGCCAGGGCCGCGCGGCGCCACGAATAAGCGGCGCAGCCAGGCCAAGATGCCGTTTGCCGCCGAACACGATCTCCGCCGCGCCGATCAGGCCGCGCGCGCCCGCGCCTAAACCCTCGACGCCATCCTCGCCAATGCCGACGATAGACAGCCAGCGCGGCGATGCGGCACCCTCGTGCGCGATGGTCTCAGGAAGCGGCATGACGCGCATCCTTATTCTTGGCGGCACGACCGAGGCGCGCCTGCTGGCGGAGCGCCTGGCCGGCCGCGCCGATCTCGACGTGATGCTCTCGCTCGCCGGGCGGACCGCCGCGCCGGCGCGCCAGCCGGTGCCGGTGCGGCGCGGCGGGTTCGGCGGCGCTGCGGGGCTCGCCGATTACCTGGCGCGCGAACACATCGACGTACTGATCGACGCCACGCATCCCTATGCCAGCGCCATCTCTGCCAATGCGTGGGCGGCGTCGCAGACGAGCGACGTGCGGTTCGTTGCCTTGCGCCGTCCGCCGTGGATTGCGGTCGCGGGCGACCGCTGGACTGAGGTCGAGAACGTGCGCGACGCCGCGCGCGCGCTCGGGGCGACGCCGCGTCGTGTCTTCGTCGCGCTGGGCCGTAACGAGATCGCGCCTTTGGCTGAAGCGCCGCAGCACTCTTATGTGATCCGCAGCGTCGATCCGATCGATCCGCTGTTGCCACTGCCGCATGCCGTTTATGTCGCCGGCCGCGGGCCGTTTGTTGAAGCGGATGAACTTGTGCTCATGCGTGCGCATGGCATCGAGGGCGTGATCGCCAAGAATAGCGGCGGCGCCGCGACCTATGGCAAGATCGCGGCAGCGCGCGCGCTCGGGGTTGAAGTGATCATGCTGCGCCGGCCGCCGCTGCCGGACGCGCCGAGCGTCGAGACGGTGGAGGAGGCGATCGCCTGGCTCGATCATGCGCTCACCTCGGCGGCTGCGCGCGGCGTGTAAACTAGCGGCAGCTTTCCCGGCCGCGCGACGACGCGCGTCTCGCGCGTGCCGACAATCACCAGCGTCGCCATATCGGCCTGGACTGTGTCGGCGCGATCGAGCGTGACGATGTCGATATGTTCGCTCGGCCTGGTCACCGCGCGTCCGAAAATGACCGGCGTCGACGGCGGCAGATGGCG
>DATMQV010000154.1:0-2703 GCA_035566615.1 Xanthobacteraceae bacterium | reverse complement strand
CCGTGCGGACGTGCTCGACGCAGCCGGCGGCACGGACATCGTGCAGATGCCGCCCGGCCGCGTGAAGCTGACCGCAGGGATCGACGCAGTGCGAAGCCTCTGCTTCTCGAACAAAGTTTTCCGCTGGTACTCCGATTGTTGCCGGACCCCGATTGCGAATACCGCTTCCAGCGCGCGCGTCCCGTTTTTCGGCCTGGTCCATTCCTTTATAAACGTCGAGGCCGAGGGCCGTTCCCGGAATGAGATTCTTGGCCCGCCGCTGTGTCGCATCTACGAGCGCTCCGCCACCGGGCCGCTGCCGCCGTATGCGCCCGCGCCGGCGTCGCTCGGCCTTTTCGTTCTTCGCGCAGCGAAGGTGCTCGGCTGGTGGTGGCACGGGCTCGACCGGCCGAACCCATTCTTCGATGATCGTACCGGCACGCCGCTCTCCGCGCCGCGCGTCCTCACCCGCAGCGAGCGCGCCGCCCTTTGAATGGCGTAACGGACATTTTCGATTGGCGCCCGCGTGTCTGGTCTTGCGGTCGCTCAATCCGCCTTCCACCAGCCATGGAAACTGATCGGCAAATGGTGCGGCAGGTGGATGCGGGCGATCGGGCCGGCATCGAGGCGCGCCGCATCGAACAGCGCGAAGAACGCCCGTTCGGTCGAGCCGTCGAGGCATTGCACGATCAGCCAGCCCTCGTCGTTGACGCCGCCCGGCCGAGCGGCGAACACCGGCTCGCCGGTCGCCACATCGGGACCGAAGTCGAAAGTCTGCGCCGCGCCCGAACGGTAGTCGATGCGCTTAACGCCGCTGTTGATCGTAGTGCGGCCGCCGAACGTCAAATAGCCGATGGCGTGCTTCTGCAACGCGGCGCGCGGATCGATCATCGGAAACTCGTGCGAGCCGGCATCGACGATTTCCTCGCGCAGTGTCTTCGCGCGCAAGTCGATGCGATAGCGCCGCAGCTTGCCGGGCGCCTTGGCGGTTCCGAGCTCACCCTGCATCAGCCGATAGAACAAGGCGTCGTGCGGCGCGAAATGGTCGGGCGCGTCGTAGCCGACGAAATCGGCGACGATGCTGCCGTCCTCTTCGTAGGCGTTGAGCGCGTGCCAGATGAATGCCGCCGGCGCTTCGAGGAAGAGCGGCTCGCCGTCGCCGTTGCGCGAAACCACCATGATCAGGTTGCCGTCCTGCGGCCGCCACTTGAGCAACTCGATGTAGGCCGCCTGTCCGGCAAGAAATCGCCACGGCGAAAACATCATCGGATGCAGCACGAAGGCGAAGTGATTGCGGGTAGCAAAGAAATCATGAATGTAGATCTGGCGCGGCGAGGGGACGACATGATGGGCTTTGAGCGCGCCGTCGCTGCCATGAACGATCATATGCAGCTTCATCGTTGCGCCGTGGCTGATGCCGAACAGCAGCCACTCGCCCGTGAGCGGATCGAACTTGGTGTGCGCCTTGATCATGAATTCGCGCGTCGGATCGCCTAGTTGCTCTTCGCCCAGCGTCGCAAGCGTCGCCGGATCGAGGCCGTAGGCCGGGCTCACTTCGTCGAAGGCGTAGAGTTTGTCCTTGAACGGATAGACGGTGACGCCGGCCTGCGACCGCGCCGGACCGCCGCCCAGATTGGCGAGCATGCCGCCGGGCCGCCGCATCGACCAGGTGGGGAAGCGAAAGGCGTCGGCCTTCTCCTCCTCGACGAACTTCGCCGTGCGTACGAACGCGTTCTGATAACGCACCTTGCCGCCGGCGAACGACAGCCGCTGCACCAGGCCGTCGCCGTCGAGCAGATGCGGCTTGCGCAAAGCACCGCGCTCGAACAGACCCGGCCCGTTGCGGTAGAGCGAGCCGTTGAGGTCGCGCGGAATCTCGCCATCGATCAGCGGCGTCTCATCGCGCCTGCCGTGTTCGGAAATTCCGAGCAACGCCAAACAGCGTGGTGCCGGATCGGCAAAGTCGCTTCGTTCCATCGGCATTGTCATCGTTAGCCTCCTTGCGATCTTATCTTGACGCCGTTAAGATTGCGCTTGTTTAAGCGCCTATCTAAACGATGTCAAGATCCTTTTTGGCGCTTACGTGCACTGACCTAAAGGCTTGAAGTAGTGAGCAAAACCAATATCCGCCGGTTGGCGAAACCCGATGAACGCGACGCGCCTTATCACCACGGCGACCTCCGCGATGCCCTGATACTGGCAGCGCAGGAGATCCTGGAAGCCGAGGGACTAGCGGCGCTGTCGCTGCGCGGCGTGGCGCGCCGCGCCGGTGTGTCGCCGGCGGCGCCCTATCATCACTTCCCGGACAAGCAAGCGCTGCTCGACGCGGTCGCCGAGCGTGGCTTCGATGCTCTCACCGCCGCAATGACGACGCGGATGGACAAAGTCAGCGGCGGCGCCGCGCGCCTTGATGCGAGCGGCATCGGCTATGTGGCATTCGCGGTCGCCAATCCCGCGCTGTTCGGCCTCATGTTCAGTGTCGTCGGACAAAACCCGTCACCAGGAACGTCGCTGGATTTGGCGCGCCAGCGCGCATACGCGGTTTTGCAGGAAGCTGTCGCAGCCTGCTCGCCGAGCGGAAAAGCGAGCGCGGACGAGTGCCTGCGTCTATGGGCGCTGGTGCACGGCATCGCCAAGCTGGTTTTGGAAGGCTGCGTCAGGCCGGCCGATTTTGGTTTGCCCGATGGCGAAGCGTTGGCCGCCCATCTGCTTCGTCGCTAGCGA
>DATMQV010000153.1:0-4575 GCA_035566615.1 Xanthobacteraceae bacterium | reverse complement strand
AGCATTGAGCCGGCCCGGTTCGTTGACGGGGATGGGAAAAGATGGCGCGTCTCTGCCGGCCGTTTCCGCAGTTGAGGCTCGCTCGTAGATCGCGCTCGCATCGCGAGCGAGCGGGACCGACGTAGGCGTCGCTTCTTCGCCGACGAGTTTTTTGTAAGGGGTCGAATCGCTCATTGTGCGTTCCTCCCGCGTGATGGCGCTAACGATATTCGGTCTGGCGACAAGAGGGACGGGCGCCCTTGAACACGCCTGCGATTCTCCAGCGTTCATCTTGCGCACTGGGGGCCCGTCGATTGTAGCGCCTGGATGCAAAACCCGTAGGAAGGGCGCTGTGCCGCGCGCCGCCGGCGGAGCGCCGTCGTCTTGCGCGATCGAAAGTTTGGGGACGTCCTTGGGCATGGTCCAACTCCGCGTCTTATCCCGCTTGGAGTCGCCTCCCGCCCTTACTCGCTCAATTGGGGACCGGCGAGTCAGGTCGCAAGGCTTCTAACCAAGGCCTTGTGCGCGAGGTGTGACGCGGCTCACAATGCCGGTCGGGGCCCAAGGACCAGCCCTGGGTGAGCGCGAAGAGGCGGGAGAGTCGGCGGCCGAACGCTGCGCGCGATTACGCGAGCAGCGAGGCGACTAGCAGATTACTCCGCTTCGTCATCGCTTCCCGTGTCGCCTTCGGTTTCCCCGATGCGGTCGACCGACACGACGTGCTCCTCATCCGCCGTGTCGAACACGATCACGCCCTGCGTCGCACGGCCAGCAATCCGGATGCCGGTGACGGGGACGCGGATGAGCTGCCCGCCGTCGGTCACCAGCATGAGCTCGTCGCTCTCCTCCACCGGGAACGAGGCCACGAGCGCGCCGTTGCGGGCGTTGACCGCCATGGCGACAATGCCTTTGCCGCCGCGGCCAGTGACGCGGTATTCGAACGACGAGGTCCGCTTGCCGTAGCCGTTCTCGGATATTGTAAGGATGACCTGTTCGGCGGCGCGCATCGCCTCGAATCGCTCCGGCTCAAGCGTGCCCGCGCCATTCGGCTCTGCGCCGTTCTCGTCTTCGCTCTCGGCGGCGCCTTCGGCTTCGTCCGCCTCGCCCTCGGCCGCCCGGCGCTGCTTGAGATAAGCGACGCGCTCGTCCCCGGCGGCATCAAATGATCTCAGGATCGCGAGCGAGATCACGCTATCGCCCTCGGCGAGCGCAATGCCGCGCACGCCCATCGAATCGCGGCCTTTGAAGACTCGCACGTCGCCGACTGCAAAACGGATGCACTGGCCGCGCGCGGTGGTCAGCAGAACGTCGTCTTTGTCAGAGCAGATCTGCACGTCGACGATCCGCTCGCCCTCGTCGATCCGCATCGCAATCTTGCCGGCGCGGTTGACTTGGGCGAAGTCGCTGAGCTTGTTGCGCCGAACCGTGCCGCGCGTCGTCGCGAACATCACGTCGAGCGCCTCCCAGCTTTCCTCGTCCTCCGGCAGGGCCATGATGGTGGTGATGCGCTCGTCCGTTTCGAGCGGCAGCAGGTTGACGAGCGCCTTGCCGCGCGACTGCGGGGCGGCCAGTGGCAGGCGCCACACCTTTTCCTTGTAGACCTGACCCGCCGAAGAGAAGAACAGCACCGGCTGATGCGTGGAGGCGACGAACAGCCTGGCGACGAAATCCTCGTCGCGCGTCGCCATCGCGCCGCGTCCCTTTCCGCCGCGCTTCTGCGCGCGGTAGGTCGTGAGCGGGGCGCGCTTGATGTAGCCGCCATGGCTCACCAGCACGACCATCTCCTCACGCTGGATGAGGTCCTCGTCCTCCATGTCGGCGTCGCTGTCGAGGATCACCGTGCGGCGCGGCATTGCGAAGTCGGTCTTCACCTTGACGAGCTCATCGCGGATGATGCCCATGAGCCGCGCGCGCGAGCTCAAGATGTCGAGATAGTCGGCGATTTCCACCGACAGCCGATTGAGCGCCTCGGCGATTTCGTCCCGTCCGAGCGCAGTCAGGCGCGCGAGGCGCAATTCGAGAATCGCGCGCGCCTGCGCTTCCGAGAGACGGATCGCGCCATCGGCGTCGAGCGCGTGGCGCGGATCGGCGATGAGCGTGATGAGCGGCGCCATGTCGCGCGCCGGCCATACCCGCTCCATCAGCGCCGTTCGCGCGGTCGCCGAATCCGGAGAGGTGCGGATGAGGCGGATAACCTCGTCAATGTTGGCGACCGCGATTGCGAGGCCAACCTGGATATGCGCGTTATCGCGCGCCTTGGTGAGCAGATATTTGGTTCGCCGCGTGACGACTTCCTCGCGGAAGTCGAGGAACGCGCGCAGCATGTCGGTCAGCGTCAGCATCTCCGGCCGGCCGCCGTTCAGCGCGATCATGTTGGCGCCGAAGCTCGATTGCAAGGCAGTGAACCGCCACAGCTGGTTGAGCACCACGTCGGCGACCGCGTCGCGCTTGATCTCGATGACAATGCGCATGCCATCGCGGTCGGATTCGTCACGCAGATCCGAGATGCCCTCGACCCGCTTTTCGCGAACCAGCTCTGCTATGCGCTCGATCAGCGTCGCCTTGTTAACCTGATAGGGGATCTCGCTGACGATCAGCGCCTCGCGGTCCTTGCGCAGCTCTTCGACCGCGACCTTGGCGCGCATGATGATCGAGCCGCGGCCGGTTGCATAAGCAGAACGGATGCCCGCTCGCCCGAGGATCGAACCGCCAGTCGGGAAATCGGGCCCGGGAACATGCTCCAGCAATTCGTCGAGCGTGATGTCGGGCTTATCCATAAAAGCGAGAACGGCGTCGATCGTCTCGCCGAGATTGTGCGGCGGGATGTTGGTCGCCATCCCGACCGCGATGCCGCCGGCGCCATTGACGAGCAGATTGGGAAAGCGCGCCGGCAGAACGACGGGCTCTTCTTCCTTGTCGTCATAGTTCGGCTTGAAGTCGACGGTGTCGTTGTCGAGATCGTCGAGCAAAGCGATCGCGACGGGCGCGAGCCTGGCCTCGGTGTAGCGTTGCGCCGCGGGAGGATCGCCGTCGACCGAGCCGAAATTGCCCTGCCCATCGATGAGCGGCGCGCTCATCGAGAAGTCCTGCGCCATGCGCACCAAGGCGTCGTAGACCGCGAGCTCGCCGTGCGGGTGATATTTACCGATCACGTCGCCCACGGTACGCGCCGACTTGTTGTAGGGACGGTCGGGTGTGAAGTTGAGCTCGCGCATCGCATAGAGGATGCGCCGGTGCACGGGTTTCAGGCCGTCGCGAACGTCCGGCAACGCGCGGCTCACGATCACGCTCATCGCGTAATCGAGATAGCTGCGTTTCATTTCATCGAGGATCGAGACGGGCTTGATATCGGCCGGTCCGCCGGGGGCGGGCCGTTCGTCAATAGTGTCGGGCAATGGGAAGAGGTCCTTGACGCCAATCGCGTCGCCACCCTCTAACCGATTTCAGCGCCGCGCGCCAGTATGGCAGGGCGTCGATCCCCCATACAATCTGAGCGAATTTCAAGGTGTTATCGAACTCGCGCGCCTGCCCTTCGTTTTGCTGTCTCGATTGAGGGCTTACAATCCGCCTTCCGCCTGGAATCGAACGCCTCAGCCCTCCGAAAGAACAGGCCGCCCAACCCCCTGGGCGGCCTGTCGCGGCCGGGATGCGGCGATAGATGGCTCAGCCGAGCGCCGGCGCGAGGCGATCCCGCCGCGAGCGCTTGTATCCAGCGAGCGCGAGGCCGGCGAAGCCTATGCCCAGCATCGCCCAGGTCGACGGCTCGGGAACCGCAGCGAACTCGAAGTCGCTCGAGCCGGTCGTGAACACAACGCTGCGGTACTTCTCCGGCGTCATGAAAGACACGAGGAAACCGGGGTCCTGCGTATTGTCGATGTTGCTTAAGTTCGAATAGAGGTCGGAAGCGAGCACTTGACCGATAAGCGAGCCCGTCCCGTTCGCGCGAGAATAGAACGACACGATGTTGGTCGCCGCCGGATTGTTGTCGTTGGGCGAGCCCCAGACGATGGTCAAAGCGTTGCCCGGCCCGTTGAACGTGACCTGGCCGTCTTCGATGTTCCACCAGGGGTGCGTCGTGTCGCTGAGGCCGTAGGGATTCCAGCCGGGATTGCCGAATTCGGGTGGATTCGGAGGGATGACGTCGACCTGGCCGAGTTGGATCTGCGCGGTGCCGGTTCCGAAGCCGGGCTGTGCATAGTCAGGGCCGGCCGGGTTCACGCGGCCGTACTCGTTGACCGTTATGCCGTCGATCGTCACCGCGGACGCTGCGGAGGCCCCCAGGATTGTCGCTGCCGCACCTATGACACCCAGAAAAATCTTATTCATCGCCCATGATCTATCGTTATATCTACGCCGCGATGGACAATTACCATATGTGGGATAATTGCGTCAAACTTACATCAAATTGACGGTTAATCACGCGGCCCGGCCCGCGCGCGGCGTCTGGGTATCGGTTCGCCGCAGCAATCTTGCGGTTCGAGCTTACGGGGCGTGGCCCAGTTTCGAAACTTTATCGTCGCTTGAACGCTGATTGTCCCTTCGCGCTTCTGACGCCGATCGGCCCGTCCAGCGCGCGAAAGCATGATTGAAGGAGGT
>DATMQV010000152.1:0-19161 GCA_035566615.1 Xanthobacteraceae bacterium | reverse complement strand
TTGCCGAAGCGCTTCATCCTGTGAACCTGTTCATTGTTGGATCGAAAGGCTTAAGCGCAGGGAGAGAAAAATGTCCCTCGACCGGGCTCGCGCTGAGTCGTTCTGCAAGCGCTTCGGCTTGAAGCTGCCGATTCTACTGGCACCCATGGCGGGCGCCTGTCCGCCGATCTTGTCGATCGCAATGATGAATGTCGGGAGCCTCGGCGCTTGCGGCGCGGTGTTGATGCAGCCGAACGAGATCGCCGCGTGGGCGGACGAGGTGCGCGCCAAGGGCAACGGGCCCTTTCAACTCAATTTGTGGATCCCGGATCCGCCGCCGCGGCGTGACCGGGCGCACGAGGATCAGGTGCGCGCATTTCTTGAACGTTTCGGTCCTGCGATCGCGGCGAACGCAGGCGACGCGACGCCGCCCGATTTCGCCGCGCAGTGCGAGGCGCTGCTTGCCGCTAGGCCGCCGATCGTATCCTCCGTGATGGGGCTATATCCGCCGGACTTCGTTGCCAAGCTCAAGCGCGCCGGGATCGTGTGGTTCGCGAACGTCTCGACCGTCGCCGAGGCGCGCGCTGCCGAAGACGCCGGCGCCGATGTCGTGGCCGTGCAGGGAATGGAGGCAGGCGGCCATCGGGGTTGCTTCGACGCGGCTCTCGCGGAACGGCAGATGGTCGGGCTGTTTGCGCTCGTTCCCGCCGTTGTCGACGCGGTCAAGATTCCCGTGGTGGCGACCGGCGGCATTGCCGATGCGCGCGGCGTCGCCGCCGCCTTGTTGCTCGGCGCCAGCGCCGCGCAGATCGGCAGCGCGCTGCTGCGCTGCCCGGAGGCCAAGCTTCATCCGGCCTGGGCCGATGCACTCGCTCGCGCCGCCCCGGAGGACACGATGGTCAGCCGCGTGTTCAGCGGCCGCGCCGGACGCAGCATCGCGACCAAATACGTGCGCGCCGCCACAGCGGCGGACGCGCCGCCACCGGCGCCATATCCGGTCCAGCGCGGCTTGACGGCCGCGATGCGCACGGACGCGCAGCGCACAGGCGATGTCGAGCGCATGCAAGCCTGGGCTGGGCAATCAGTGCGGCTTGGGCGCGCGGAGCCCGCCGGAAAAGTCGTGCAGGACATTTGGGATGGCGCGCGCAAGTTGCTCGGGTGGAACGACAACGCATCTGCGTAGTCGACACTTCGGCCTTTTGCGTAGCGTTGGATGTTGCCGCCGGTATCGCTCTTCCGACATGTTGAATAGTAGCGAAGATCGTGTGGAGATGCTGATGTCGCTTACAACATTGAAAGGTGACGCCGAACGGGTCTATCGCGATTGGGACGATGCCTTGGGCCGCAAGGATGTCGAGGCGGCGATCGCGCTGTATGCGCCGGATTGCCTGCTCGAATCGCCGCTTGTCAGCCATCTGTTGAGCACGGAGCGGGGCGTGGTTGAAGGGCGCGAGAGGCTGAGGGAATTCGTGCGGCTGGTCTTCGCGCATACGCCGCCCGCGCGCAAACGCTATCGCGAGGGTTTCTTCACCGATGGGCGGAAGCTGATCTGGGAATATCCGCGCGCTACGCCCAACGGCGATCAAATGGACTTCGTCGAATCGATGGAACTCAACGACGAGGGCCTAATTAGCCGACACCGCGTCTATTGGGGCTGGTTTGGCGTTAGGGTTCTGCAGCGCGACGAATATCGCCGCTCGTTCTGACTACGCGAGCGCCGCGTAAACCAGCGTGCGGAATAGCTGCCGGAAATAATCGCGCTGCCGCGGCGCCTGCACCATCATGATGGCATAGAGCTCCTCCTTGGGCGCGACCCAGAAATAGGTTCCGGCGACGCCGCCCCAGAAGAATTCACCCGGCGTGCCGGGTGTCTGGCCCATGCCGGATTCGCGCCGCACGGCAAGGCCAAGCCCGAACGTATGTCCCGGCTGCAAGAGGGAAGGGGTGCCGATCCGCACATTGGGCCCGAGATGATCGGACGTCATCCACTCCAGCGTCTTGCGGCCGATGATGCGGGTGCTGCCAAAGGTGCCGTTCTGATAAAGCGTCTGCGCGAACCGCGCATAGTCATTCATGGTCGAAAACAAGCCGCCGCCGCCCGATTCGAAACGCGGCGTTTTGGGCGTCTCGATCAGTTGTACGGGCAGCCCGCCATCCGGATCGGTCGGGAAGGGTTCGGCGAGGCGCTCATTCTTTTCCGCACGGAGGTAGAAGTCCGTGTCGGTCATGCCGAGCGGCTTGAAAATCCGCTCGTGCAAGAATGCGCCCAGCGTTTTGCCTGAGACGATCTCGACCAGCCGGCCGATCACATCGGTGGAATGGCTATAGTCCCATGAATCTCCCGGCTGGGCGATCAGCGGTAGCTTGGCCAATTCGGCGATGAATTCCTCACCGTTCAGATCGCGTGTCAGGAATTGTTTGGCGTTGGCCGGATCCCCGGTGAACAGCTTCGCCTCGCCGTAGCGGCGCTGAACGGCCGAGTTGCCGGTGAAGGCGTAAGTGAGCCCGGAGGTATGACGCAGCAGATCGTGAACGGTGATCGCGCGCTTCGCCGCGACCAGTTCGAGCCTGCCGCCGCTCTCGACCCCGACATTCACCTTGCCCAATTCGGGGATGAATTTGCTGATCGGGTCGGCGACAAAGAGCTTGCCCTCTTCCAGCAACATCATCAGCGCGACCGTCACGATCGGCTTGGTCATCGAGTAGATGCGGAAGATCGCGTTCCCCGGCATCGCCGGTCCGCTGGGCCGCAGCACGCCCAAATCCCGCCGATAGCCGATCTTCCCGCGGCGCGCGATCAGCATCGAGATGCCTGGCACGTGGCCGTTTTCGACCTCGCGCTGCATCACAGACGACAACCGCTCGAGCCCGATGGCTGCGAGCCCGAGTTCTTCCGGAGCCGCGACCGGCTCACTCTGCAAGCGAAGATGTTCGTTCATGATCGGTCCGGCGTGTCTGGCAGGTAGGGTAGAACCCTGCCCTACTCCCGATCATCCTGCAATGCCGTGTTCGTACGCGCCAGTCATGCGCATGCCGCTCGCCGGCGTGCGACTAAAATCCTCAGAATGTCGCGGGCACGAAGTGATTGAGCAGCGCCAGTGCTACGAGAAGCACGATCCCGATGCCGAGGCTCCAGCCGATGAGCTTCTTCTCGATCGGCAATAGCGGCTCGGTTTGCGCGCGGTTCAATTCTTCTTGAATGTTCGTCTGGGACATATGGCCGTCCAATCCAATTGATGCCGGTTGTGCGCGAGCGCGTGCAAGTCTTTCTAGCTCGCCAGGGGCGGCGTGACGCCGCCGAAGAAGATCCAGGAGATCAGGAGACCGACCCAGATGACGAAGCCGAACAGGCTGAGAACATAGACCGCGGCGAGCTTGCCGAACCCTTCCTGCCAGAGCGTCTTGAAGTTCGACAGAACGCCGATGGAGAAGAAGGTCAGAATGAAGAAAATGACGCGGAACGTGTTGGCTTCGCCGATTGCCGCCGGCACCTTCTTGGCGATGTCGGCAGGGGTGCCGAGCGCGAGATAGAGCCCGACCGCAAAGGTGATCACGAAGCCGATGATGAATTTCGGGAAGCGCTGCCAGATTTCCCTGGCTTTCGCCTTGTCCTGATCGGGCGTGACGTTGATGTGGTTGGTCCAGATGTAGCCAAGCACGAACGCCCAGATGCCGATGAAGATGTCGATGAACACCTTGATGGTCGTGGCGGTGCCGAGGATCCAGCCGGTCTGATAGTTCACGCCTTCGGCCGCATTCTTGGCGAGGATCAACGATTCGGTGATGCCGCCGGCCGCGACCGCCGCGCCGTCGGTCTTGACCGCAAGTCCCATCCAGGCGCCGGCCACGAGCGGCTGATGCGAGAGAAAGGCCTGCGCAATGAACGGCAGGATGAGCACTTCCACCACGGCAAAGATAACGACCAGCGACGACACCAGAACCGGCACCACCGGCCGGGCGCGAATTGCGCCGCCGGCCGCGATGGCGGCTGAGACGCCGCAGATCGAAATGCCGGAGGCGAGCGGAGCCGCCCATTCGCGGTTGAAGCCGAACCATTTGCGGGCGACGAAATACACAACCGCCCAGTAGATCAGGTAGGCCTCGACGATGGCGGCGACGCCGCGCAGCAATAGCGAGCTTGCGAATCCGAGCTTGCTCGCCGCGGTCACGGCAAAGACGCCGCCGAGAATGACGATGGCAACCTTGATGTACAGCTCCGGCCGCACCGCTTCCTTCACGGCTTCGGCAAAGCGCGGGAAGAAATTGGCGATGATCAGCCCGGCAATGAGCGCAAAAATATAGCCGCCTTCATTGGTGAGCTTGAGCGACCAGCTGATGCCGAATTTCTGTTGTTCGGCGGGCGTAACCGCGGCGAAGTTGGCATAGTTGCCGATCACCCAGCTCGCGTATGCGATCCAGAACACGGCCGTGAAGGCGAGCGCGAAACGCGTCACGTTGGCCTTGAGCGCCACGGCGCCGGCGCTGAGCACGACCAGAAGGGCGACATAAGTTGCGACCAGCGCGCCGATTCCGCCAAGCGAAGAGAAATCCTTCGAGGTCGCCTTGAGTGCTTGGCTCAGGTTGCTCCAAACCGAGGTGGTGACCACCCAGCCGATCAGATCAACATTGACCACCGCGGCCAGCGCCAGAACAAAGATCGAAAGGCCGAGCACAACGGCTAGCCAATCCTCGGTGATCGGGGCGGTGACGGCGTCGGCGCGTTGCGGGCGAAATTCGTTAACGGTCGTGTCGGACATGAATTCATTTCGCCGCAAAAAGCGGCGCTCCCGGCCATGAAATCATTGATCGAATAGCCGAGAGTCAATGCGATGCGGCAAAATAAGAGAATCTCAACTGAGGGCTTAGGTCGCCGGCGAATGAACGCACTCCCAACGGCGCGCGGGAAGAAAGAACTTTTTTCATCACCGGATTTGAAATGACTCAGTATTCGCTCAAGTGGTGGCGAAGCGTCGACCCGCTGTATTCTTACCGGAAGCGACCACGTCGCTGCAATTCGGGCACCACGAAATCGACGAACTCTTGATAACACCCCGGCACGTAGGTAGCCATGACATTGAAACCGTCGCCGTGTCCCGCGTCCAGGAGTTCTTCCATAAAGTCGGCAACGTCGGCTGGGTTACCTACGGCGACAGGTGCGCCGAGACTGATGCCGTAGAAGTTTGCCGCTTCGCGCAGCGTGACCGGCGCGCCATCGTAGGTTGCCAGGACCGACTCTAGAAGCCCGCGAATACCTTCAACGTGTATTTGGCCGACGTATTCGTCGAGGGCGAGCTGCGAGAAATCATATCCGATATGGCCAGACATGATCGCGAGCGAAGCATCGACCGGAATTTTCGATTTGAGCTCTCCGACTTTCGTCGACTACCACCTGTAATGCGAAGATGATCTTGATGTCGTCCGGACGGCGACCTTGAGCGACCGCTCGGGCGCGCAAGTCGTCCGCGTAGGAGCGCATGGCTTGGGCGGTCGGTTGAATTGAGAAAACCGCTTCCGCGTGCTTGGCCGCATAGTCGCGCCCGCGCCCGCTTTGACCGGCCTGCCAAATGACCGGGCGCCGCTGCGGGGAAGGCCGTACGAAAGATGGGCTGTTGCAGCGATAGTATTTTCCGTTGTGCTCGACGCGATGAACCTTCGTTGGGTCCGCATAAATGCCAGTTTCCGCGTCCGCTATGATGGCGTCGTTCTCCCAGCTATCCCAGAGTCGATTACAAACCTCGATGAATTCGTCGGCGCGCTCGTACCGTTCTTCGTGCGGGACCATTTCTTTGAGGCCCATGGCCTTGAATTCATTCTGACTGTAGGAGGTAACAACGTTCCACCCGAGCCGCCCTTCGGTGAGGTGATCGAGAGTCGAGAGACGGCGCACCATGCCGTACGGCGTATCAAACGTGGTCGAGATCGTTATGCCGATGCCTAATTTTTCCGTCGCGCATCCGATAACTGGAACCAATGCGACCGGGTCATGGACCGGGCATTGGACTGCGTAACGAACGGTGTCTTCGTAGCTATCTTTGTACACGTCGTAAGGTGCCAAGACATCGGCAAGGAAGATCGCATCAAACTTGCCGCGTTCCAGAATGCGCCCCATTTCCTGCCAGAACGGGGGGCGGGCGTAGTCGTAGCCGATCTTGTCGCGCGGATGTGCCCACATCAGTTGAGCATGATTGATGACGCCATGCTGAACGAAGCTGAGTAGATGCATTTTCTTCTTGCCGTTCGCGTCGTTTTTCATCCCTCGCTCCTGGTGGGTCATGTTGTTGTACGGAAACTCCTCGAAAGATTGTTCAGGCAGAAGTGAGCACGTCATCCTTATCGAGGATGAAGGCGAGGATGACCGCAAGCGACGTGCCGAGCCCGAGGAACGGAACGGCGTACCAGATGTTCGCATTGACACTAATGAGCCACAGGATGACGCCGGAAAGGATCAATCCTGCAGCCGACTTCCAGATGATGCCGATCTCTTGTTCTTTGAATACTCTGTCGTCGGTGAGCGTCACCTCCCCGAGTTGCGCGCCTCCGTAAGCCGCCATCTCGGCTTTGGATTTGCCGAAGCCGCGATAGATGACGGCAAGGTAGGCGATCGCGACCACGATTCCGGCGCCGAGGGCCAAATAAGCGACTGACATGTCCGTATCTCTCCGTGAATATCGCGTTCAATCAGACTGGATTAGAGGCCAGTGCCGGCTCGACCACCGTCTCTTTGGCGATTGACTCGACGACGCCGCTCTTGACCGACGTACGCCCACGATCGCGCAAGGTGCGGAAGTCGAACTCTTGCTTTTGGATCAGGCTGACGATCACCGAAACCACGAGGCTGATGCCGAAGATGGCGAGTGTGCCCCAAGGCTCGGGCGCGTTGAGTCGGATCGGCAGACCGATCAATAGCGCAAGCGTTGAGGCAAGCACGAATGCGGTTCCGGTGAAGCGAGACCAGAAGATCGCAAGCGTGATCGGGATTGCGAACGCGATTTGCACCGCAAACATGAAGAGAAGAAGATCAACGAACTGCAATCCGAGTAACACGATGACACCGACGATGATACTCGCGATAACGATGCTGAGCCTTGTGATGAGGAAAAGCGTCCGCTCGCTTAGGTCCGGCCAGAGGGGCCGGACGATGTCTACTGCCACTACCGAGGTCAGAGCCGCGAACGCACCATCTGTTGCGGAAAAGGACGCGTTCAGGATAACCAGCGTGAACAAGACCACGAGAGCTGCGGGCAATCCGATATGGGAGATAACAAACGGACCGATTGCCGCCGGGTCGGCGATCTGGTCCGGGACCGTTATGCCGAGTGCAATGCCCACAAATCCTAAGAGTCCGACCGTTATGGGAATTGGATAGAACCAGGCGCCAGCCCAGAGGAACGTTCGCGCCAAGCGGTCGGGTTTGATCGCCCACACTTTTTGCCACAACGCTTGGTCGGCAATAGCGACAGCGAGCAGGCCGAGCGCGGTCACAATACCGAAATTAAAGGCTGTTTCGCCGCGCGCGAGATTGAAAAACTGGGGGTTGGTCGCTTGGACTTTGCTGAATATCGCCTCCGGACCGCCCACTTTCGCAAGCACAAAGAGAAGAACGATAGCCGCAGGCACGCTCAACAGCAGCGTGTTGATGGTACCCGTGATCGCTGATGTCCAAAGACCGCCAAAGTACGAGTAAATGGGATGATCACCAGCGCGACCAAGAGAATGGCCAGCGGCTGAATGCCGTAAATCGTATTCAGGACGATAACCGCTCCCAGTGCGTTGAGCAGGATCGACATCCCGGCGGTAAAGACGATGACCGCCAGCACCGCCGCGGTAGCCGCGGGATTGTTGAAGCGCTCCTTGATGAATTGCGTGATCGTGTACCCGGCCGGAAGCTTTTTCCGCAGATGGAGGGCGAAGGGTGCCAGCAACATGATCGCCAGGCCGTTTGGCACAACGAACCAGAAAAGGCCGCTAATTCCCCATGTGTAAGTGACCGCAGCCGAAGTCAGCACGGCCACCGACCACGTCCACACCGCAATCACCGAGCCGACGCCAAATCCGAGCCCGATCCTGCGGCCGGCGGCGACGTAGTCGTCGGTCGTGCGGATCATCGATCTCACGGCAAGCGCGAGCGCCAACATCGCCAGACCGAGAGCGCCTATGACAGCAAAGCCAAGCGCCGGACTTAGGCCATCCGTGATGATCAGGGTCGACTTGTCCATGATGATTCCTTTCCGATGAAGGATGCAAGCTGTTCTGATACGAGCTGCGGAGCTAATTGCGCCTGTCCGACCGGGAGGAAAGAGGCGAGCCGGCGGCGTTTGGGCGCGCGGTGGAATACGATCCGTATTGGCGATGGCTGTAGACGAGCGCCGCGCCGCTGCTTGTTTGTAGCGCTCTGACTGATCCGAGGACGACGGCGTGCGTATGCCATTCGACGTGACTTTCGAAGTCGCAATCAATGGCGGCTAGCGCGCCGTCGAGCGCCGGAGCGCCGGTTTCCAGTATTTTCCAGTTCGCGCCGGCGTAGCGAGCCGCGCCGCGAAGGCCCCCGCGCCCAGCGAAGCGTTCGGCGATTTCGTTGTGGTGATCGGCCAGGATATTGATGCAGAAATGCCGGTAACGTTGAATTCTCTGCCAGACCGATGAACTCCGGTTTATGCAGACGATCATGGTTGGCGGATCGATCGATAGGGAGGTGGCCGAAGTTACCGTCATGCCGGTCTGATCGTCGCCAAGCCCCGCTGTGACGATGCACACCCCGCTGACCAAATGCCTCATCGCGTCGCGCAGCAACGGCGCCGGCGCGAACGACGCGCTCGAAACGAAATTCACTCTTGATCCTCAAGATTTGTCTTTGTCCAGTCAAACCAACATCCGTCCCACCAGACAAACGGGATGGGTACTTTGGTTTGATTGATTGTGGTCTGTTAGTTGACCAAGTTCTGAGTCTTATGTCGCCTTCGTACGGCGACGAAGTCAATGCAGCGCGCAAAATAAGATAGTCTTATCTGGCGAGAACGCGCCCAAGCGAACAAAGTCTTGTCGACAAACTAAGATGATGAAATAAAGTTTTGTGCCCGCGATCCCGGTTTTCGGAATTGCAGAAAGCAAAATCGCTCAACGCGACGTCTTTAAGATTGTTAAGCGGCGGCCTGCCTGTTCAGCCGGTCCATCTCGCGTTGAACGAGTTGCCGGTAGAGGCCTTCACGCAGCACCAGGTGATCGGGCGGGCCGTCTTGAACGACTTTGCCGAGCTGCATGACGACGACCCGGTCGAAACTCCTCACCGTCGATAGCCGGTGCGCTATCGCGATGACGGTTCGGCCGCTCATCAGGCGGCCGAGTGCCTCGCGGATCGCCTCTTCGGACTCGCCGTCCAGCGCCGAGGTGGCTTCGTCCAGCAGCAGGAGCGGCGCGTTTTTGAGAAAGGCGCGGGCGATGGCAATGCGCTGTCGCTGACCGCCGGAAAGCTTGACGCCGCGTTCGCCGACTAGCGTGCGCATGCCGTTCGGCAGGCCCTCGATGAAGTCGCAGCGCGCGGCGATCGCCGCTTCGTGCACCTCCTCGTCGGAGGCGTCCGGCCGTCCGTAGCGGATATTTTCCATGACCGAACGATGAAACAGCGAGATGTCCTGCGGCACCACGCCGATCGCGTCGCGCAGGCTCTCTTGCGTCACGCGGGAAATGTCCTGCCCGTCGATCAGGATGCGGCCGACTTGCACGTCATAGAAACGCTGCAGCAGCGCGAACACGGTCGACTTGCCGGCTCCCGAAGGGCCGACCAGGCCGACGCGCTCTCCCGGCATGAAGCTCAGGTTCAAGTCCTCGAAGATCTGCTGGCCCTCGCCGTAGCGGAACTGGATCTGCTCGAACTTCACGCTGGCGCCCCGCCGCACCAGCGGCGTCGCTTCCGGATGATCGCGCAGCTCGTGCGGCACCAGCAGCGTCGCCAAAGCCTCCGAGAGGCGCGCGATGTGCTGGGTGATATCGACCAATGCGACGGCAAGGTCGCGCGTCGCATGCAGCACGGAAAGCCCGAGCGTGCAGATCAGTACCACGTCGCCGGTGGTCGCCGCGCCGCGCTGCCACAGCATGACGGCCCAGGCGAGCAGGCTGAGCGCCAGAATAATGGTCACGACGGCGTGAAAGATGCGCAGCTTCTCGAGATAGAACAGGCTGCGCCGACGCGCCTCCATTTCGCGCGCGACGGTCGCATCGAAACGGCGGTGCTCGCGCAAGAAGCCGCAGAACGCCCGCACCAGCGGCATATTGGTGACAATGTCGGCCATTTCGCCGTCGACGGCTGCGGCCTTGCTGGCAAAATCGTGGTGCAGCGGTCGGCCGGCGGCGGCCAGCCGGAACATGATCACGACCATCACGCCCGCGACCAAGCTGAGCCCAACCGCCATCGGCAAGCTGACGGTGAAGACCAGCGCAATGGCGGCAACGGTCGCGGCGCAGGGCGGCAACACGTTCCAGACGAACATGTTTTCGCCGGTGAACACTGCGTTGGAGGTTGCCGTGACGCGGCTCGTGAGCGTGCCGGGCATCCGCTCGGCAAAATAGCTTTGCGAATGCCCCGTAAGGTGCCGGAACAAATCGCGCCGGAGATCGCCGGTGACGCCGACGAACGTGTAGTTGGCGATCCAGCCGGCGAGACGCCAGAGAAGATTATCGGCGGTGATCAACGAGCCGAGCAGGCCAAAGGCGATCCAGACGCCGGCTCCGTTGTGATTGGATAGGACGTCGACCAGGAACTTGACGCCGTATTGCGTGCCGACCGAACAGGCGACCGCGGTCAAGACTGCCGTGAGGATGGCGGTGTGGGCGATGGGTCGACACCGCACATAACGAAGAATGAAAGCGAGAGGACGACCGGCGTACTCACACAGATCGGCCATGCGCGTACCAACTCCTCCACTCGTGGACAGGGAACCCGTCACCCGTGCAAGCACAACAACGCCAAAAACTCCAAATCTATCCATCAGTGGCGGTAACTTTTTCTGAACTTTGGGTGACTTAGAGCGGAATCACCTTTGTTCGAATTGTCTACGCGTTTTGTTTGAACACGAGCCTTTCCGAAAAAGTCGAGTTCCCTTCGAGATCAAGTTCCGAGCCAAATGTCTGCACGACACGCCGAAGCCAACGTGCCCAGTGACCACCCCGGATTAAAGCCAACATTTTTTATCGAGTGGAAGTTCCCTCGCTCGGAAAAAATAAAGTTCCCCACGGCATCTGAAACATTTGATCAGATTGCAGTTCTTTGTCTTGTGCGCGGAACCCGCGGGGATGGGGTGTTCCAAAGGAAAGGTCGAATTCGATGCATATTGCGCAGATCGCCCCGCTGACGGAAGCGGTGCCTCCGAAGCTGTATGGCGGGACTGAGCGCGTGGTGTCGTGGCTGACCGAGGAGCTGATTGCGCTCGGCCACGAAGTCACGCTGTTTGCCAGCGGCGACTCGGTGACGAGCGCCCGGCTCGATGCCAGTTGGCCGCGCGCTCTGCGGCTCGATGGTTCCGTGCGCGATCCCAACGCGCTGCACATGATGATGCTGGAGCGGGTCTATCAGCGTGCGGCCGAGTTCGATTTCCTGCATTTCCACCTCGACTATTATCCATTCTCCCTGTTTTCACGCCAGCCGACGCCGTTCGTCACCACCTTGCATGGCCGGCTTGACCTGCCGGAGCATCAGCCGGTGTTCGATACTTTCTCGTCGGTGCCGGTCGTGTCGATTTCCAACGCGCAGCGCAGGCCCTTGCCGCAGGCCAATTGGGTCCGCACCGTCCATCACGGATTGCCGGAGAACCTGCTGCGGCCCAAGCCGATCAAGCCGTCGTATTTCGCTTTTCTCGGCCGCATCGCGCCGGAAAAGGGCGTCGATCGCGCCATTCGTATTGCGGAGCATTGCGGCATGCCGCTCAAAGTGGCGGCCAAGGTCGACAATGTCGACCGCGAGTATTTCGAGGAGCAAATTCTGCCGCTGATGAAGTCGGCGCAGGTCGACTATATCGGCGAAATCAACGACACGCATAAATCCGAGTTTCTGAGCGGCGCGATGGCGCTGCTCGTTCCGATCGACTGGCCGGAGCCGTTCGGCCTGGTGATGATCGAGGCGATGGCTTGCGGCACGCCGGTCATCGCCTTCAATCGCGGATCGGCGCCTGAAGTGATTGACGACGGTGTTACCGGATTCGTCGTCGAGGACATCAACGGCGCCATTGGAGCCGTCGACCGACTGAGCCACCTGTCGCGGGAAAAGATTCGGCGGCGCTTCGAGCAGCGGTTCACGGCGCGCCGGATGGCCCAGGACTATCTTTCGGTTTATCGCAGCATGGCGGACCGCATCGCGCCGCATCTGCGTCTGGTTTCCGACGACGCGCCGGCTTTGTAGCCTTGGCGGATCGGTTTGAACCCAACTCGGCCGGAGGCCGGCCGGGGTAGCTGCGACGCGGGCTGCGCCTGTGCCGGCGCGCGACGGCGTTAGTCCGCTTCCTCCGCGCCGGTCCGTGTCTCTGGCATCGACAGGCAGGCCACCACAAAACCGATCGCCGCGATTGCCGCGAGCCCCATGAAGGCGGCCGGGCTGCCAAAACGGTCGGTGATGTAGCCGGCCAGCGTCGCGCTCAGCGACGCTCCAATCCCCACAAAGGTCCCGACGATTCCTTGCCCGAGATTGAAATGTCCGGTCCCGCGCGTAAGGTCGGCGACCACGAGCGGCACCATCACGCTGAACACGGCCGCGGTGATGCCGTCGAGGATCTGGATCACAACCAGAATTTCCGGATCGGTGACCCATGCGAACAGCAAGCCCCGGACCGGCAAGGCGGCAAAACCGATCAGCAGCAACGGCCGGCGGCCCCAAATCTGCGCGCGCCGGCCGATCCACGGCGAGAGGGCCGCGACCACGAGCTGGGGGACGACAATGCAAGCGCCGATCAAAATTGTCGCCCAGCGCGCTGAGCGCATGGTGACGACGCTGCCTACCAGCGGCAACATGGCCGCGTTGGCCAGGTGAAAGAGAAGCAAGCAGCCGGCAAATATCAAGAGCGAGCGGTTGTGCATCAATTCGCCGGGCTTGGTCGGCGGCTTCCGAACGCGCCGCGATGCCGCTCCGTGGGCGCGCTCCGGATCAATCTCGCCCGCGGCGATGCTGCGCAACGCCAACACCGCCGGTATCAGCAAACAGACGGTGACGATGAAAACCCCGCGCGGTGAAAAATATCCAACGCCGGCCATCACGGCGGCGGCCAGTCCGTTGCCGATGGAGGCAAACCGGGCATTGCGGCCCAGCCGTTCGCTGATTGCCGCGTGCCCGACAAGACCGAGGCTGATTGCCGCAATGGCCGGGCCCAGCACGCAGCTCGCCAGCGAATGCACAACGGCCGCCGAGAGCACCATCGGGAATATCGGCATCGCGGCGTAGGCCAGCGCACTGAAGCAGATCGCGCCGATCGCGATCCCGGCAACCAGCCGTTCGGAGCGCGCCGCGTCGACCAGCGCGCCGCCCGGCATCTGTGCAATGAGAGACACGAAACCGGCCGCGGAGAGAACAAGGCCGATATCGATCTGCGTCCATTTTTGGGTGGTGAGGAATACCGAGACGAAGGGGCCGAAACCGGTCTGCACGTCGGCAACGAAGAAGACGAACCAATCGAGGCCGCGCAGGCTGCGTCGCGAAGGCGCCAGCGGCGGCTCGGCGGCGTCGGGCCGCTCGCGCGGCGGTGGGGCGGACGCGCCTACGCCACCGCGCTGCCGATCATGACGGTCGCCGAAGCGGTGTAGGGGTTCCGCAGCCAGAACAGATCTCCAGCATTGTCGCTATTCGGGCAGGGACTCGAGCTTTCCGAGCGAGCCGAGGATGACGACAGGCTTGCCCTCCCTGTATTCGGGAGCGGCCTTGACCTGATCGCGGGTCAAATCGAGGGCGATCCGCTCCCCTGGGTTGCCTGGCTGCGGAAAATGCAGCGCATTCCAATCCACCGCGATCCTGCGACTGCCGACGCCGAGAAAGCCGCCGAAATCGATGATCGCGGCCCGCACTTGGCCGGCCCGGTCGACGAGCACGTCGACGATCCGGCCCATGTCCTCGTCGGCGCTGCTGCGCACGTCACGGCCGAGAATGCCTTCGACTTCGTGCTTGTTCAGGACGGTGATTTCCGGAGTGACCTGAGGGGGCGGAGGGTTGGCGGGCGGCGGGGTTGTGCTGGCGGCGGGCGGCTCGGTTTTTTCCGTATCATTTTCGGCAAATGCGAAGGTTGCCGCTGCGATCAGCGCCAAAAGTGCGGCGAGCGCCAGCGCCGGTCGGGAACTTCCATGCATACCGCCCTCCAGCGAACGTTCACCCCACTAAGTTGAGCCGGCCCGTCTGGTTCCATGTGGTCGGCTTCGGCGGCTGATTCAGCAGGTATGGACGATGGAGACCCGGATGCCGCCGCTGATGCGCGGCGTATCGAGCGACACGGTCTCGCCGTGCCGCCGCACGCGCAGGTCCACGAAGGACGAGCCGAGTTGCAAATCGCGAAGCGTCACCTCGTCGAGAAATGCGGGCAGCCGCGGATTGCTCAATCTGATCTCGTTGGCGAACGGATCAAACTCGAGCCCGAGGCAGGCTTGCAGAAGCGCGAACGGCGTTGCCGCGGCCCAAGCCTGCGGCGCGCATGCGACCGGATAAAGCGTAGGCCCTTGACCGTGCTGGCGCTGGAAACCGCAGAAAAGCTCCGGCAGGCGCCGGTGGTCCATATAGGTGCCGGCGTGGAACAAGCCCTCGAATAACTTATCGATCGGCTGCTTTAATCCGTAGCGCGCGAAGCCAAGTGCAATGAGAGCGTTATCGTGCGGCCAGATCGAGCCGTCATGATAGGACATCGGATTGTAGCGCGGTTCGCCGCGTGCCACCGTGCGGATGCCCCAGCCGGAGAAGAAGTCGGGCCGCAACAGTCCCTTCGCGATCAGCGCGGCGCGCGCCGGATTGGCAATGCCGCTCAGGAGAACCTGGCCGGCATTCGAGGTGCGCACTGCGCAGGGCCGCTTGGCGCCGTCGAGCGCCAGCGCGTAGGTCTCGATTTCCGGGCACCAAAAGGCGGCGTCGAATTGCGCGGCAAGTTTGTCGGCTTGGGCATCAAGCTTGTCGGCCTCGGGTTTACGCCCGATACGGCGCGCGCAACAAGCCGCCATGCGCTTGGCGGCGTAGACGTAGCCCTGCACTTCCGCGAGCGCGATGGCGCCTTCGGCCAGTCGTCCGTCGGCATGAAAAACCGCGTCGTTCGAATCCTTCCAGCCCTGATTGGCGAGACCCTGCTCGGTCGCGCGCAAATATTCGACAAAGCCGTCGCCATCGGGATCGCCCGGGCCATCGATCCAATCGAGCGCGGCGCGGATCGCCGGCCACAGTTCAGCAATGGTTTCGACGTCGCCGGTGCGTTCCAGGTACAGACCCGCGAGCAGGACGAAAAGCGGTGTCGAGTCGACGCTCCCATAGTAAAGGCCGAACGGCACTTCGCGCAGCGCCGCCATTTCGCCGCCGCGCATTTCGTGCAGGATTTTTCCAGGCTCGGCATCGGCGAGAGGATCGGTGGTCTGCGCCTGATAATGAGCGAGGCGGCGCAGCACGCCGCGCGCCACGTCGGGGCTCCACCACAGCATCTGCAAAGCCGTGATCAAGCCGTCGCGCCCGAAAGTGGTCGAGAACCAGGGAATGCCGGCATAGGGATAGCGCCCCTGCGGCGTATCGGTCATGAGGATTTGGAGATCGGCGGCGGCGCGGCACAGCATCTCGTTGAAAAGCTCGTTCGACGTCTCGACGGTGGTACGGCCGCAGCTCGACTGGCGCAGCTCACGACGTGCCTTGATCAGCGCGCGCAGGAACGGCACGGGCCGGCTCTCTGCTGTGTTGCACCCGGCCGCCAGAAAGATCGGCCGGAACTCGCCCGGCTCGAGCTTAAGCTCGTAGAGCGCGCCGTTGGTCGCCAATCTGTTCGGCGGCGGATCGAAGGTCAGTGTCGTGCGGCGCAGTTTGTCGTCGAGCCCGTGATAATTGAGCTGCACTTGGCCGCTGCCGCGCAGCTGTACGGTTGAGGCACCGCGTTTGTCGCGGCGGGTGCCGCGCACCTCGAAAAGATCGGCAAAGTCGTTGGCGAACAGAATCGCCATCTGAACGTCGATCGGGCGATCGCCGTAGTTGCGCAAGCCGAACCGCTGATAAACCGTGTCGCGCCACAGAAAGACCGTGCGCAGAATATGCAGCGTGTCCCTCTCCAAGATAACGCGCTGATCGGCGAAGACGTCCGGGTTGGTGAGATCGACGACGAGGGCTGCGTTGTCGTCGCGCAAATTTGAACCGAGCAGCAGTGGCTGCGCGCCGTTGATCAGAAGCTGCAGCTGAGAGAGAAATCGGGTGTCGTGGGAGAACAGGCCGTCGGTTCCGCCCGTCGCCGCGCCCATGTCGCCGTGGGTGTCCAGTACAATGAATGTGTCGTTGCTTTTGAGCGAGCAGCGCGGCCGGGAAACCGATTGCGTGGCTGCGATGTAGAACGCGTCCTCAGCGGGCGCGGTAACCGGAAGCGTCTGTGCTGCAGATTTCGGCGGCATTGGCGTCCTGAGATTTCCTGAGCTTCCGAATTCCTACTCTCGGCCTCGGTGTTCGGCAGCGTGCTTAGTGTGGGATAGTGACCAGACTATGCATCGGATCGGATGCATGTCCGCGTCGATTGATGCGCATGGCAGCGGTACAATGTCCGCCCGATTGCCCACGTTCTGCGTTGTATTCGAGACTTATCGAGGGCCGGTTTGCAGCGCAAAATGTTCCGGCTACGAGGCAAATGCCTTACAGAACAAGAGTTCCGGGCGAGCCCAGCAAATTTTGCGGGAATGGTATCGATCGCACCCTCGGCGCGTGGCGGGTCGGCCGTTTTGGACATGGCGAATTGTGGAATAATGAACTACCAAAAGGCCCCTGGGGATATTGCGTCACTTGGAGAATCGCATGGCCGGCGCGGTGGTTAAGGAGAAAGGCGAAGGCGCGGATTCGGCGGCGGCGGACCGGCCGCTGACCGATGGCTTCCACCTCGTCATCGATGCGCTCAAGCTTAACGGCATCGACACGATCTATGGCGTTCCGGGCATTCCGATCACCGACCTCGGCCGCATGGCGCAGGCCGCCGGCATCCGGGTCATCTCCTTCCGGCATGAGCAGAACGCCGGCAACGCAGCCGCGATCACGGGCTTCCTGACGAAAAAACCGGGCATCTGCCTCACAGTGTCGGCTCCAGGATTTCTCAACGCTCTGACGGCGCTGGCCAACGCCACGACCAACTGCTTTCCGATGATCCTGATCAGCGGTTCGTCGGAGCGCGAAATCGTCGACCTGCAGCAAGGCGATTACGAAGAGATGGACCAACTGGCCATCGCGAAACCGCTCTGCAAGGCGGCCTTTCGCGTGTTGCATGCCGCCGACATCGGTATCGGCGTGGCGCGGGCGGTCCGCGCGGCCGTTTCCGGCCGTCCGGGCGGCGTCTATCTCGACCTGCCGGCCAAGCTTTTCGCTCAAGTGATGGACGCGGACGCCGGTGCGAAATCGCTCGTCAAGGTTGTCGACCCGGCGCCGGCGCAGATCCCATCGCCGGCGGGGGTTGCGCGCGCCCTCGATGTTCTCAAGTGCGCCCAGCGCCCCCTGATTATCCTCGGCAAAGGTGCGGCTTACGCGCAAGCCGACGACGACATTGGCGCGCTGGTGGAGAAAAGCGGCATTCCGTTTCTGCCGATGAGCATGGCCAAAGGGCTTTTGCCCGACACCCATCCGCAGTGTGCTGGCGCCGCGCGCTCGACGGTGTTGAAGGATTCCGATGTCGTGATGCTGATCGGCGCACGCCTCAACTGGCTTCTATCGCACGGCAAGGGCAAGGCCTGGGGTGAGCCCGGATCGAAGAAGTTCATCCAGATCGACATCGAGCCGAAGGAGATGGACAGCAACGTAGAGATCGCAGCGCCCGTTGTCGGCGACATCGGCTCTTGTGTGTCGGCGCTTCTGCACGGCATGGGCGGCAAGTGGCCGGCACCGCCCGCCGCCTGGACCGACGCAGTCAAAGCGAAAAAGGAAGAGAACATCGCCAAGATGGCGCCGCGGCTCATGAGCAATGCGGTGCCGATGGATTTCTACGGAGCGCTTGGTGCATTGCGTTCCGTTATCAAGGAGCGGCCCGATGCCATCCTTGTCAATGAAGGCGCCAACACGCTCGATCTCGCGCGCGGCGTCATCGATATGTATCAGCCGCGCAAGCGCCTGGACGTCGGCACCTGGGGCGTCATGGGCATCGGCATGGGCTTTGCAGTCGCGGCAGCCATTCAAACCGGCAAGCGCGTGCTCGCGATCGAAGGCGACAGCGCATTTGGTTTTTCCGGCATGGAAGTCGAAACGATCTGCCGGTATGATCTGCCGGTCTGCATCGTCATCTTCAACAACAACGGCATCTATCGCGGTACCGACATCAATCCGTCGGGCGGGACGGATGTCGCAACGACCGTCTTCGTCAAAGATTCGCGCTACGAGAAGATGATGGACGCATTCGGCGGTATCGGCGTGCATGTGACGACGCCCGACGAGCTCAAACGCGCCGTCAGCGAGGCCATGGATTCCGGCCGGCCCACCCTGATCAATGCCGCGATCGATCCGGCGGCTGGCAGCGAGAGCGGCCGAATCGGCAACCTCAATCCGCAAAGCAAACTTAGCAAGAAAAAGTAAGTCGGCAGGGGGCTGTAGCAGGCCCCTCCTTTCTTTCCTTCCTGCCCGTGCAGGAACTACGATACGGAGGAAGACATGACAAAAGCGCTCAAGGGCGTCCGGATTCTCGATTTCACGCATGTTCAATCAGGGCCGACCTGCACGCAATTGCTGGCATGGTTCGGCGCCGACGTAATCAAGGTCGAACGCCCGGGTGTCGGCGACATCACGCGCGGTCAATTGCAGGACGTCCCGAATGTGGACAGCCTGTATTTCACCATGCTCAACCACAACAAGCGTTCGATCACACTCGACACCAAAAATCCGAAGGGCAAGGAAGTCCTCACCGCGCTGATCAAGAGTTGCGACGTGCTGGTGGAGAATTTCGGCCCCGGCGTGCTCGACCGGATGGGTTTCCCCTGGGAAAAGATCCACGCCATCAACCCGAAAATGATCGTGGCATCGATCAA
>DATMQV010000151.1:0-3018 GCA_035566615.1 Xanthobacteraceae bacterium | reverse complement strand
ACCATCTGCGAGACGGTCTGGCTCTCGATCGGCAGCCCCGTGGCCGGCGAATAGGGCACGCCGACGCGTGCCCACAGAAGCCGCATATAGTCGTGGATCTCGGTGACGGTGCCGACGGTCGAGCGCGGGTTGCGCGAGGTGGTCTTCTGCTCGATGGAAATGGCGGGCGAGAGGCCGTCGATCTGGTCGACGTCCGGCTTCTGCATCATCTCCAGGAATTGCCGCGCGTAAGCCGAAAGGCTTTCCACATAGCGGCGCTGGCCCTCGGCATAGATGGTGTCGAAAGCGAGCGAGGATTTGCCCGAGCCGGACAGGCCGGTGAACACTACGAGCTTGTCGCGCGGGATGTCGAGGTCGACATCTTTAAGATTGTGCTCGCGCGCGCCGCGGATGGAGATCATGCGGGCGTCGCGGTTCTCGCGGCCGGCGGGTTTATCCGCCTTGTCGAACAGGTCGTTCATGCTTCATCCGCTCGTCCGCGCAACAGCGGGGACCCAGGGCTCGTGATGCGCATCGTCCCGCGGCAATCTGGATTCCCGCTTACCGGAACCCCATGCGCGTGCGCGATGGGGAACCCTTGCCGAAATGAGCGGATAAGGAAACCGCACTGCCATCGGGAACGATGAACATAGTGAGAACGAGACCGCTTTGCTAGTATTCGCGCCGTCGGATTAGTGATAATCCCCGGCAAAATCAGTGGGGACCGCTGGGCATGATCGACAACAAGAAAATTTGCGTTGTGCTGCCTGCTTACAATGCCGGCCGCACGCTCGAGCGGACGCTGCGGGAAATCCCGATGGATGTCGTCGACGACATCATACTGGTGGATGACTTCAGTGCCGACGACACGGTCGAGGTCGTGCGCAGGCACAACCTTTTCGTGTTCCGCCACGAACGGAACAAAGGGTACGGCGGGAACCAGAAGACCTGCTATCGCCTGGCGCTGGAACGCGGCGCCGATCTGGTCATCATGCTGCACCCGGATTACCAGTATTCGCCGAAACTCCTGCTGCCCATGGCTTCGCTGTTGGGCTCGGGATTTTTCGATGTCGTCTTGGGCTCGCGTATTCTCGGCGTAGGTGCGCTCGCCGGCGGGATGCCGTTATACAAATACATCTCCAACCGCGCGCTGACTCTTATCCAGAACCTGCTGGTCGGCCACAAGCTGTCGGAATATCATACCGGCTATCGCGGCTTTACCCGGCAGGTCTTGGAGGACCTGCCACTCGATCGCAACTCGGATGATTTCGTCTTCGACAATGAGATGCTGTCGCAGGCGATCTATCGGGGTTTTCGCATCGGCGAAGTATCTTGCCCGACCAGCTATTTTCCCGAGGCGTCGTCGATCAATTTTCGCCGCAGCGTGACCTATGGCACGGGCGTGCTCAAGACCGCGCTCGCATTTCGCCTCGCCTGTATGGGGCTTGACCGCGGCACGGTGTTCGAGGGCCTGCGCCGCCGCCGCTCGTTTGCGCTGGTCGAACAGACGGCGCGGTAATGCGGCTGGTCCGTCTGCTGCGCGATTTTCTGCTGGTTCATCGTCGTGCCGTCGCCGGGATGTGCATTCTCATCACTGCGGCTGTATTGCTCGCCTTCTTCTTCCGGCCGATGGAGGGCTTCTATCGCGATCTCTCCCGGTTGCAGGAACGCGACGCGCCGTTCTTTTATCTGACATTTTCGGCGCTGCTGATCCTGGCATTTCTGACCAGCATCTTTCCAGCATCGTTGTTCGGCGTTCTTGGCGGCATGCTGTTCGGTCTTGTCAAGGGTTTTGCGCTCTGCAGCGGCGCGCTACTCGCCGCAGCTCTCATCGCCTTCGCGTTTGCCCGCTATTTGTTCCGGACAGCGAGCCGTCAACTCGCCGCCAAGGTTCTTGATCTCGACCGGCTGGAGGCGCGGCTTGCCAAGCACGGCTGGCGCTACGCCTTAATGATACGCGCCTCGCCGATCGCGCCGTTCGGCATCACCAGTTACGCCCTCGGCCTGATGCCCATTACGCTGCGCGAGTACCTGCTCACCACGCTGGCGGCATTGCCGTTTCTTTTTGTCTGCGTGTATTTCGGCAGTGTCGGAGGGATCCTGATCAGCACCGCGGGCGAGATCGACCGAAGTGCCATCGGACGGCTGGCGGTCGCTTTCAGTGCCGCCACCGTGCTGTTGGGCATCGTCACATTCCTGCTGCCGAAATTTATTCGTCGGCTGCTGGGGCCTCATTTCGAGCGCGAGGTTGGCGCCAGGCTTGGTACTAAGCTTGGTACTAAGCTTCGTCCCGATCTTGGCCTCGACCTTGATCCCCCCAAAGACCAGATCGGATCGAGCCGGAGCATTTAGCATCCCGATGACTGACCTGTCCGCGACCTTTGCGGGTTGGATCAAACCGCGCAGCGCATCGCCGCTCGATCGCTTGGTGTTGTTTTCGTGGCACAACGAACTGCTGCTGATCTGCGCCTGCATGCTGCTGTCGTTTCTCGTAGCCGGATTCTGGTACCCCTATTGGCGCGTCGCCGATATGGATTTTTTCGTGGTCTACAATGCGTTCCTGCTCAACACGCCGCTGCCGCAGGAATTCTTCGATCATTTCGGCTATTTGTCGATCTTGCTTCTGAGCTACTGGCTGCGCGCGTTGCACAGCGTCGGGCTCGTGCACGTGGATGCGTTCTCGGCTGTGCCGCCGTTGAGCGATGCCGCGGGCTTCGCCGATGCGTGGACGCAGGCAACGCGGGCAGGGCGCGTGTTGTCGCTCATCTACGCCATCGCCTTTGTGGTGGCATTTTCCTACCTGCTGCGGGCGCTGGTACGCGATTGGCGCGTCGCCGTTTTGGGCGGCTTCATGCTGGCGTTCTCCGGCGGCATGGCGATGCAGATGCGCATGCTGCGGACGGAGCTTCTGTCCGCCGGATTGTTCATGATTGCGCTGTTGATGCTGATGGTCGCAGCTACGCGGGGACCACGCGCGTGGCGCCCGCTGGTCGTCGGCTGCGGCAGCCTCCTGATCACGCTTGCGCTATTGAACAAGGT
>DATMQV010000150.1:0-8324 GCA_035566615.1 Xanthobacteraceae bacterium | reverse complement strand
CAAATCTGGGGCGGTGGTGGCAGCATCTTTGGTCGCCTGTTTGGCGGTTTCGCGTCGCAGCCGCAGGCGCGCACAGCGACGACAAGCGGGCGCGTCCGCTGACGGGCGCGCAACGGATGGTCTTGGCGTTCGCATGATCTTGGCGTTCGCGGCCGCCGAAGCGCCGCGGCGAGCCTCTCGAACATGAAACGAGTCGAAGACCGGTGCGGCGCTTTGCGCGCCGCGACGCAAGGTTAAACCTTCATTAGGCGGTGACTCGGTAGGGTTGGTCCGTTCCCCAGACCGTGGCCCGATCCAACGGGATTGGGTCGCTGTCTGGTGCCGACGCGCTGCCTCCAAATTAGGCCGTCCGAAAAACTCACTCGTCGCGCTTCCGCGACGGGGCGGCATCGTTTTGATTGTGCCTCGCCGGCCACCAAAACGGTCTCGCGGCTTACTGGGGAAGCGCGCGGCACGAGCTTTCGAACGCGACCCGCAGAGATGTGGAAGTGAGCAGTCCGGTCACCAGCGCCGAAAGCCCCAACGGGCGCTGCGCGCGGGGATCGTCCGGCGACGCAGTGGCCCAGCCCGTCTCGCGTTTTGGCAACATTTGCCGGCCGCACGCCACAAAAATCCATAATCCGTCCTTGTTCCCGGCCCGCAGGCGCCTCAAACGGGCGCTTATTTCCGCGCGGGCGCTTCGCAGAATAAGAAGGGCAAGGATGTCGCGTGGTGCACTTGGGTTGGCGGCGCTGACCGCCGCCGGTCTGTTCGTTGCAGTGTTTCTCGGCCTACCCAGCAGCCAAACGTTTTACGCAGGAGGGCCTCCCATTCCGAGGCGCGCCCTGGCTGCCCCGTCCATGATGCAGGTCCTGCGCGACGAGCACGACCTGTTCGAGGACATCTCCAAGGAGGAGACGCCGGCGGAGCCATCGCCGCCAGGACAATTGACGGCGGAGCTTCTGGCGCTGGAGCAATGGGCGCCGCGGCCCGGCAGCTTCGAGCCGCTCGTGCCCGAACCCGCCGAACCGGACCTGACCGAACCGGACCTGACCGAACCGGATCAGAAGGCCGACCATCCGGTCGCGCCCATCACCACGGTGCAGGTCTTCCTCCTGCTCGGCGGTCTGGTCGGCACCGACGGCACCGTGACCAGCGCCGGGATGTTTCATCTCGCCAACATGCTGCGCGAGCTGCCCGACACGACAGTGACGACCTACAATTGGAACAGTTGGCCCGATGCCTATCGGGCGATCCTGACCAATCAGGGCAAAGCCAAGATCGTGGTCATCGGTTACAGTGGCGGCGGCTCGCGCGCCACTTGGCTCGCCAACATGCCCTCGAAGCCGCAAATCGACTTGATGGTCTATTACGACCCGTCTCCGCGATCGCAGATGAAACCGATCAGCACCAACGTGAAGCGGGCGCTCTGCTATCACAACACCAACCCGATGATGTGGGTGCCGGGCATCGGCACTCTCGGGGGCGGTGAGCTTGTTGCCAGCGCGGCCGCAAAGGCAGGCGATGTCCTTGCCGGGCCCGCGATCGAAACCATCGACATCGCCGAGCAGCATTTTCTCGTGCAGGTCGACCAATCGCTCCATCAGCGCACGGTGGACGCAGTGCGGTCGCTGGTCAGCCCGGCCTCGGCGCGGGCGGCGCCGAATCTGAATGCGGGGCAATATCGGCAGGTCGCGCGTGATCGCACGACGGCGCTCGTGCGCCGGTCAGCCGATCGCGGTCAGTTCTCGGTGGCCGGGCTTTACAGCCAATAGCGCCGGCAGACATATGGACCGACGACCAGCTGCCGATAACACTTGCGATAGCCGCGGCCGTAAAACCGCGTTTGCGTCACGAGCGAGCTTGCGTCCGCAGCCTGCTTGATCGCTGTTTCGCTCACGGCGACTGCGCCCGCATTCTGGCAGCAAAAGACATAAGCAAGGCCCGCGAAACCGACGGCGGCGATCGCAATGCGCATGGGTACCTCCTGGCGCCGTGGAGTAGCGCAGGCTACTCACGAAGGCACTGATCGTCCATGGCGAGCCGCATGTCGCCGCCGCATGGCGTGGACAGTTCCACCCGCATCGGGCACACTTAACGGCAAGCGGACGCGCCGCGTGAGCGCGTCGCAGCAATAAAAATTTCAATTGGGAGGCCGGACCATGAAACTTCGTGGATTCGCAGCTGCCCTGGCCGCCGGCGCCGGCGTCCTGGGTGCATTCGCGACCGGCGCCGCAGCGCAAGACGACAACGTATTCAGATTAGCCTTCGTCGCCTTTCTCTCCGGGCCGGCGGCCGAATCGTTCGGCAAGCCCGCGGTGCAGGGCGCCAAGACCGTCATCGATGCGCTCAATGCCGGAATCCTGCCCAAGCCCTACGACAAGATCGGCTTCGGCGGCCTGAAGATCGAAGTTCAGCTCATCGACGAGGCCGGCGGCGCCACCAAGCAAGTCGAGGAATTGCGCAACGCCTTCGAGCGCGACCATGTCGATGCAGTGCTGGGCTATGTCAGCTCCGGCGATTGCCTTGCGGTGTCGCCGGCGGCCGAGGAGCTCAAGAAGCTTCTGGTCCTGTTCGACTGCGGCACGCCGCGCATCTTCGAGGAGAACAAATTCAAATACGTCTTTCGCACCGCCGCCCATGGCGCGATGGATAACGTCGCCATGGCCCGCTACCTGGTGAAGCGCGGCATCAAGGTTCCCGATGTCGGCGCCATCAATCAAGACTACGCCTGGGGCCAGGATTCGTGGAAAGACTTCAAGGGCAGCCTCGCGCAGCTCGAGCCGGAAGCGAAAGCGAAAGTCGAGCTCTGGCCGAAATTCGGCGCGGGCCAGTACGGGACCGAGATTTCAACCCTGCTGCAGGAGAATCCGGCCCTGGTCTATTCGAGCCTGTGGGGCGGCGATCTGCAGGCCTTCGTGCTGCAAGCGGCGCCGCGCGGCCTCATGAAAGATCGCGTCGTGGTGTTGAGCGCCTCCGACCATGTGCTGCCGCCGCTCGGCAACAAAATGCCCGACGGCGTCATCATCGGCGCGCGCGGCTCCAACGGTCAATTCGCCGAGAAGAGCCCGATCAACGATTGGTACGTGACGGCCTTGGCCGCCGCCCACCCGGGACTCATTCCCGTGCAGCCGCACTACCGCGCCGCGCAAGGCCTGCTCGGGCTGAAGACCGCCGTGGAAAAGGCGATGGCCGCCAATGGCGGCAAGAAGCCGACGAGCGAGGAAATGGCTGCCGCCATGGTCGGCATCGAGTGGGATGCGCCGCCCGGCCATATCAAGCTCGCGCTCGGCGACGGACATCAGGCCATCCAATCGAATGCCGCCGGACGATCGAAGTGGGATCCGGACGCCAAGATGGTGCGGCTCATCGACATCGAGCGCTTTGCCGCCGAGTGCGTGAATCCGCCGCCCGGCATCAAGTCCGTCGACTGGATCGCGCAAGGCTTCCCCGGCGCCAAATGCGAGTGAACGGCAAGGCGCGCTGACGAATCGCAAAGCGGGTCGCAGGGGACGCGCTCCGCCTTGCCTCTATGCCGAGAACGAGCGTGAAACTCGCAGCAGCGATCCTGATCGACGGCGTCATCGACGCCTCGTGGCTGTTCATCGTGGCGGTCGGGCTGACGCTCGTCTTCGGCGTGCTCAATATTCTCAACTTCGCCCATGGCAGCCTGTTCGCCGTCGGCGCCTATGCGGCGGCGAGCGCGGTCGGCTGGTATTATGGCGGCGACCTCGGCCCGCCGTTCCTCGGCTATCTCTTGATGCTCGGCTCAGCGCTCGCGGTCGCGCTGATCTTGGGGCCGCTACTCGAGCGCGGCGTATTGCGTTTCTTCTATCGCCGCGACGAGGTGGTGCTCGTGCTCGTGACCTATGCGCTCTTCCTCATCCTGGAGGATGCCACCAAGCTGATTTGGGGAGTCGAATCGTACTACGCCTCGGAGCCCTACGGCCTCCTCGGCAATGTCTCGTTCTTCGGTCTCAGTTATGTTGGCTACGATTTTGCGCTGATCGGTCTGGCGCTGGTCGCCGGTCTTCTGCTCTGGTTCGGGCTCAACCGCACCGTCACCGGCAAGATCGTGCTGGCGGTCATTCATGATCGCGACATCAGCCGCGCCATGGGCGTCAACGTCACCCGCGTATTCGCGTTCGCCTTCACGCTCGGTGTTTTCCTCGCCGCGCTCGGTGGCGCTTTCACTGCACCGAAGATTTCGGTGCAGCCCGGCATCGGCATCACCGTCATCCTGCTCAGCTTCGCGGTCGTGGTCATCGGCGGCCTCGGCAGCGTGGAGGGCGCGGCCATCGCCGCGCTTTTTGTCGGTTTCGCCCGCGCCGCGGCCATTCATCTGGTGCCGTGGGCGGAGCTTTTCATTGTCTATCTGGTCATGGCGTTGGTGCTGGCATTTCGGCCCGAGGGCCTGTTCCAGCGCACAGCGGCGCGGAAAATCTGATGGCCGGCATCGTCGGCACGCTCGCGACCGCGGCGATCGCATGCGCGGCGCTCGCTCTCGCCGGCTACGCGGCGCCGAATTGGCTCGTTCTCGTCGCCACGCTCGCCTTCTCCAAGGGACTGGTGGCGCTCGGGATCGTCGCGCTGATGCGCGGTGGCCTCGTCTCGTTCGGCCAGGGCACCTTCTATTGCGCCGGCGCCTATGCGGCCGGCATGGCGATGCGCAGTCTCGGGATTGGCGATGCGACTGTGCTGGTGGCGCTGGGCGCGATCGCCGGCCTGATTCTCGGCGTGATCATTGCGCCGCTGCTGGCGGGCTATCGCGGCATCTTCTTCGCAACGCTGACGCTGGCGCTGTCGATGATCGTCTACGGCATTCTCAACAAGACCTATTCGCTCGGCGGCTCCGATGGCCTGAATCTGCACGCGCCCACCTTTTTTGGATACCATCCGCCGCGATCGCAAGATGCCAGCTACGCGCTGTTTCTCTTTACGAGTCTCGTGACCGTCGTCGCCGCGGCGCTGTGCCGTATTCATTTCGATTCGGTGCGCGGGCTTCTGTCGCTCGCCGCGCGCGACAACGAGATTCGCGTGGAATATCTCGGCGCTTCGGTACGGTGGGTTAACGGCATCAACTTCGTGATTGCCGCCGTTCTCGGTGGCGTCGGCGGCGCGCTGTCGGCGCTCTCGCTCGGCCATATCGATCCCGATTTCGCCTTCTGGGCGACCTCGGGCGAGTTCGTTTTCCTCGCCATTCTGAGCGGCTATGTCAGCGTCACTGCGGTGTTCGTCGCTGCCATTCTCCTGGAATTGGTGCGCTCCTTCTCCAGCCAGTATTTTCCCAACACTTGGCAGGGCGCGCTCGGCGTCTTCCTCTTGCTCATCATCCTGTTCCTGCCGGGCGGGCTTGGCTCGCTGGCGCTGCGCTTGCGGCCAAGCGGCGCCAAACCGGTGCAGGCGTCCGCGGACAAATCCGAATGACCGCGCTCCTGGAGACCATCGGCCTGCAAAAAGCGTTCGGCGCGGTGGTCGCCGCCAGCGACATCTCTGTCGCGGTTCAGCGCGGCCAGAGGCTCGGCCTGATCGGCAACAACGGTGCCGGCAAGACCACCTTCGTCAACATCGTCACCGGTCATCTCAAGCCCGATGCCGGCCGCGTGATGCTCGACGGCAAGAACATCACCGGCCTTGCTCCCCGCCAGGTGCGCCGCGACGGCGTCAGCCGCTCCTTCCAGATCCCGCAGCTTTTCACCAGTCTGACGCTGGAGCAGAATTTGCTCATGGCGCTCGCCATTCTGCGCGAGGAAGGATTGTCGTCGTGGCGGTCGGCGCGTTCCGACGCCAGAATGGCCGAGCTCGATGACCTCCTCGACCGCTTCAGCCTGCGCCCATACCGCGCGCAGACGATTGCGGTCTTGCCCGGCGGCGTGCGCAAGCTCGTCGACGTTGCCATGGCGGTGACGCATCAGCCCAAGCTCTTGCTGCTCGACGAGCCGACCAGCGGCGTCGCGGTGGAAGAGAAATTCCCGCTGATGGATGTGATCATGCACGCCATCGAAGGCACCGAAGCCACCGTGCTGTTCGTCGAACACGACATGGACATTATCGGCCGTTACGCCGATCGCGTGCTGGCCTTCTATGCCGGACGCATTATTGCCGATGGCAAGCCCGCTGCGGTGCTGAGCAACGAAGAGGTTCAGCGTTACGTCACCGGAGGAGCCGCGTGAGCCTGCTGCAAATCGAAGCGCTACGCGTCAAGCTGCAGTCGGTCGAGGTGCTGCGCGGCATCAGCCTTGCGCTCGCGCCCGGCGAGATGATCGGGCTCCTGGGTCGTAATGGCGCCGGCAAGACCACGACCTTGCGCGCGGTGATGGGCCTCGTCGCCGCAAGCGGCGGCCGCATCAGCTGTGGCGGCGAGGATCTGATCGCGCTGCCGACGCATCGCCGCGCGGCGCTCGGCATCGGCTATATGCCGGAAGATCGGCGGCTCGTGCCGCAGCTCTCGGTCGAGGAAAATGTTCTGCTGCCGAGCTGGGTCACGCGCGGTGTCGACGGCGCCGCCCGCCTCGATTTCGTCTATGGCCTGATGCCCGAAGTGGCGGCAATGCGCGACCGCAAGGCGCTCGTGCTGAGCGGCGGCCAGCAGAAACTCGTGGCGCTTGCGCGCGCGCTGATCGTCGGCACGCGGCTTCTGCTGCTCGACGAACCCTTCGAGGGCGTGGCGCCGGCGCTGTCGCGGCGGCTCGCCGACGTCATCGGCATGCTGCGCGGCAAGGAATTGGCCGTGCTGATCGCGCAATCCGATCTCAATCACTCGGTCAAGCTCCTGGATCGCGAGTACGTGATCGAGCGCGGCGCCAATCGCGGGTCGCCGGCGCGCTAGCGCATGTCGCGCGCTAATGTCTACTTTCCCGGGGAACCGGACGTTCAGCCTGCCCTGACTTGATTCTTGATCAATCACGGAATTCCTGGGTAGGCTCGTCGGCACGCTGCTGCCTGGACGACGTTGATTGCCGACAAGCTCGTGGGGCGAACCATCGCCTTCTGTTGCCGCGGATATGTTTGACTTAATCTTTCGATAGATTTGGAGCAGGCGCGTCCTAGTGGCAGGCGATTCTCACGTCGGTCGCCGCCGAAGCTAGCGGAGTGTGGGATGCCAACGGCTGACACCCAAACGCACGTCGCGCCCGAGCCGCCAAAGGAAGCGCCGAAGCAAGCGCCCAAGAAGCAGGGATCTGCGATCAGTCGCCTTCCGTCGATCATCGTCGGCTTGGTGGTCGTCGTTGTCGCCGGCCTGTCGATCTGGTATCTACTACGGGGTGAGCCGCTATTGGTGCAGGGCGAGGTGGACGCGACACGGCTCGACATCGCAGCGCGGGTCGATGGACGCGTCGCCGAGATTCCCGTCGAGCGCGGCCAGAACGTCGCGGCCGGCGCCGTGCTGGTCAAGATCGACAATCCGGAAACGCTTGCCAAGAACGAGCAGGCGCTTGCCGCCAAGATCGTCGCCGAGGCGCAACTCGCCAATGTCAAAGTCGGCACGCGCGTAGAGGTGATCGCTGCGCGCAAGGCTGAGCTGGAGCGGGCGCAAGCCAGCGTGGTTCTGGCACAAAAGACCTACGACCGCGTCAGCCAGCTCGCCGAACACGGCAACGCGCCGATTGCGCGGCTCGACCAGACGACCGATGCGCTCCATGAAAGCCAGCGCAACGTTGATCAGGCCAAATCGGCCTACGAGCAGGCGATCAACGGCTACACCAAAGAGGAGCACGAGATCGCCGCAGCGGCCGTGAAGAAGGCGATAGCCGACATCGCGGCCGTGCAATCGATCATCGAGCAGATGGTGGTCTACGCGCCGGTAGCCTCGCAGGTGTATCAGCGCAACGTGGAGCCCGGCGAATACGTCTCGCCCGGCGTGCCGCTGATAACGTTGATCGATCTCGATGACATGTGGATCCACTTCGATCTGCGCGAGGATCTCGTCAAAACGTTGAAGGTCGGCGACCGCCTGGACGTACGCATCCCGGCGCTCGCCGACCGCCGTATCACTGTCGAGGTCAAATTGATCGCCACCAAAGGCGAATATGCAAGCTGGCGCGCTACCCGCGCCACCGGCGATTTCGACCTGCGCACGTTCTCGATCCGCGCCTACCCGGTCGACAAAGTACCGGAGCTGCGCCCCGGCATGAGCGCCTATCTGGACTGGCGGACGCGCCGGTGAGGCCCCGCTGATGAGGCCGAAGCCGAAACCCGGGTTCCTGCTTGTCGCCCGACGCGAATGCAGGTGGTTGCTGCACGACCGCGCGGCGCTGATCTTGATCTTCGGCGTTCCGCTGTTCGCCTTCGCGGTGCTGACCGCAGTGTTCAGCCACCCGGTGATCCGCGAACTCGGGGTGGTC
>DATMQV010000149.1:0-6141 GCA_035566615.1 Xanthobacteraceae bacterium | reverse complement strand
AAGCGCCGGAAGGCGAGCGCGCCCCGACATGGCGCGCAGCCGCCCCGAATGCAGATGAGTGGCGCAAACTGCGTCCACTTGTTCGCGCGGCGGCAATGATTGGCATGCGCCTTTCGGCGCTTCGCCTCCCTTTCATTGCCGCGGCGAATCTATTGGCTTCGTAGTCGGCAAAGCTCGGGCACAAGAAATGTGTCGCGAGAACGATGCGTGTCGCGCGCACCGCAAAGCGATTCCCCTCCCCCTTGTTGGGAGGGGTAGGGGTGGGGGTCGAGAGGTGTCGCGTCAGCGTGGACGCATGCGACCCGCCTCGCGACCTCGCCTACAACGCAGCGACCGCGGCGACTTCGACCAACAAATCCTCGCGCACCAGGCGGTCGACGACGAGCAGCGTATTCGGCGGAAAGGCTCCGCTGGGAAACAGGCGCGGGAATTCGCGCGCCCGATAGGCGGCAAATTTCGGGATGTCTTGCGAATGCACGAGGTAGCTGGTGAAGGAGACAATGTTGGGAAATCCCGCGCCCTGCGAGGCGAGCGCCGCGCCAATCGCTTCGAAGACGAGCGCGCATTGCGCCTCGAAATCGGCCGGCGCCTTGCCGTTCTTGTCGGTGCCGATCTGGCCGGCGATGAACAAATAGTCCGAAGCCTTTACGCGCGCGACGTTCGAATAAGGCGCGAGCGGTTTCGCCATGGTGTCGGGGTTGAGACATTGGATGGTAGGCACGGGCGATACTCCCATTTTGCTCTCAGCGAATGCGAAATAGCGAATAGTGAGCAACGAACACGAATGACGTTTCAGCCGCTCATTCCCCTGCAAGCGGGAATCCAGGGCGGGTGCAAGGAGCCGGGTCCTCGCCTTCGCGGGGACGAGCGGAAAAAGCAGACTCGCTACTCGCTTCTTGGATGAAAGCACAAATGGGCGGCTTGCGTCTTGCGCTAGAGCATGATTCGGAAAAGTGGGCACCGGTTTTCCGAAAAGATCATGCTCAAACCAAAATGCCGGAGAGGGATGACGATTCGAAGAAGAGTCATCCCGCCCTAGCCCGCCCAGGCGAGCTTCGGCGCGCCGGCGTCGGTGCCGGTTTCGCCGATCACGCAATTGCGCCCCGCCGATTTGGCGAGATAAAGCCGTCGGTCGGCGCACTCGAACAGCCCCTCATAGTCCGAGGCATCTTCGGCGCAGGTGGCAAGCCCGATGCTCACCGTGACGAGCGGCACGTCGGCTTCCATGTGGCTTGCAACGTCGCGGCGGATGCGCTCGCCGAGCGCCAGCGCCGCCGCGCGGGTCAATTCATCGGCGATCACCACGAATTCCTCGCCGCCGAAGCGGAATACACCATCGCTCGGCCGCAACGCCGCGGCGATGATGCGCACGATCCGTTGCAGCACGACGTCGCCGGCGGCATGGCCGAAGCGGTCGTTGAAGCTCTTGAAATGGTCGATGTCGATGATGAGCAAGCTGAGCGGCCGGCCGGCCAGAGTTGCGTCCTCCACACGCTTCCTGCCCAGATGCTCGAGCCGGCCGCGATCGAGCGCACTGGTCAGCGCGTCGCGTCCCGAGCGGGCCAACAGATCCTCGTAGCGCTCGCGATAGGTCAGCAGGTCGAACACGTCGATGAGGCGCGGCGGATGCTTGCGGTTGCGCGGAAGCTCGACCAGGCGGAGGTAGATCGCGCCGAGCGCGGCGTAGATCGCGACCGCCGCCATTTTCGAAATCCAGCCGCCGAACAGCACGGCAAGCGGCGCGCCGGTGAGGAAACGCAAGCCCGCGTAGAATGCGACCTGATCGAATCTCAGGATCAGCGCGCCGGTGACTGCCAGCCGAAGGAGCAGCCGGCGGCCGCCCAAGAAGGAGCGCGAGCGCTCGTAGAGCAGAATCATCAGAATGCAATCGACGAACAGGATCAGCGTGCCCCAGACCATCAGGGCGCCCATCTCGTCGAGAAAAGCGAAATCGGCGTGGCGGTTCGACAGCACGCTTTCCGCGCCGTGGTGCCGCGTCAGGAAGGCAAGCGCGAACAAAAGCAGATTGCCGATCAAGAGACCGTAGATCGGCTGCCGCACCACCACCGCATCCTCACGGATATAGACGAGCAGCAGCAGCATCAGCTTGCCGGTGAACAGCACCGTCGAGCCGGGCGAGGCCACGATGCCGAACGGCAGAACGACATAGACGATGCTGGCCAGGTAGGTTTCGAGGAAGTGCATCACGCCGAGCGCGCAGAAAAAGGCGCCGATGCCGATGCGGTGGCGGGCGCGGAACAAGGCGGCGAGGACGGCGAAGTAGATCAGCGCGTCGGCGACAAGCAGCAGCGCGTTAATGGTAGTGTGGGAGGAAAAAATGGCGGCCACGGCGGCCGCAATCTCGGACATAGTGGGAAGACTCCGGCGAGCGGCCCCGAATCGGTTGCGCTCCCCTACCTTTCTACCATGATCCGGTTAATGGAGCCGACATTTGGTGGTGAAAATCGTGAGCGAACGCCACCTTCGACCGTCCAGTTCGCAGGCAAAGTCACTGGTCAAGTCACCAGCCAAGTCGCTGGTCAAGTCACCGGCCAAGTTGAAGCTGAGCAATCGTATTTTTGCTTGCTGCTGTTTCACCTTCCCTTGCACAGGGAGGGGCGCGATCAAAAGCGCGCCGGGTGGGTGGTTAAAATTTCGGCGCCCCTTCTTGCGACAAGACCGTTCAAAGGCGTGCCGGCCCGCCTGCCGGGAAGAGTTGGAACTGGCTCAGTCGGCGCGACGCTCGGAATAGCCACGGTCTTTCTTCTTGGCGCCGGCCCGCATGATGCTCTTGATCTTGACCGGCGGCCGGCCAGATTTCTCGGCGATGTCGCGGTCCTGTTCGATCAGGAATTCGTGCGCGGGCTTGTCGCCGTCGATCCCGCCGGTCAGCGTGCGCGGAACCTTGCGGTTCGAGCGTTGCGAACCGTCTTCGTAGATCACGTCGAACATGACGAATTCGGAGTTCAATCCCGGCTTTCTTGGCATGGACTCTTCTCATGGTTTTTGGCGCGGCGCAGGACTGTGCGCGGCGCAGGGTTTGGCGGCTCGCGGCCCGCAGACAAGCTCCAAGGCACAACCCGGACCGACAGCGCGCGGCCTATCTTCCGTCAGGCAATGGGGCTGCGCGCTCGCGCGCTGCGCCGCGTCCAGGGAAAACGCGTCGTTTCAGAAAGAAAAAAGCCGGCGCCAGTGCGGCGCCGGCTTCACCTATATAGTGCGCGCTTACGCGGCTTGAAGATTGGTCGCCGAGCTTTTGCCGCTGCGGCGGTCGGCCTCGATATCGAACGAGAGCTTCTGTCCTTCGTTGAGCGTGCGCATGCCGGCGCGCTCGACGGCGGAGATGTGCACGAATACATCCGGGCCGCCGGCATCCTGCACGATGAAGCCGTAACCCTTCTGGGCGTTGAAAAACTTGACGGTACCTGTAGCCATGATGGCCTCCTTTGGAAAACGCTAACGCGTTTTGTGGCCGCACAAACCATTCGCGCGGTCCAAATCCGGATTTTGCGTGTTCTTGGGAAAGGCCTTTGTTCGGCGCATGATATTTCCGATCAGGCGCTATGGCCGAAACTGCAAGGCAAGCTCAATCGCGAATGGCACATATATAGAATGGATTTGCCGTTTTGGCAATCTGGTAGCCTGCCGCCGGGTGGCGTCCTGCCGATTCTGCGTTTGGTATCAGCGGTATTTCGTTGTGACGTCGATTTGACAAGAGCGCCCCGTCGGCGCATCTCGGCGATGGTTTGGGGGTCATCGGTCGATGCGGCGCACGATCCCGCTTTGTTTGCTGGTGGTGAGCGCACTAGCGCAGCCGGTGGCCGCGGTCGAGCGGCAGGCGGCCCAAGCGCAGGTGACCCAAGAGCGAGCGGCGATCGAGGTCCTGATCGTCCAGCATGCCAAGACCCACGGCTTGCCGGTGGAGTTGGTGCGGCTCGTCATCCGGCGGGAAAGCAATTTCAATCCGCGCGCCGTCTATCGCGGCAATTACGGTTTGATGCAGATCAGGCTCGGCACCGCGCGGGCGCTCGGCTATCGCGGCGATGCGGAAGGCTTGCTCGAACCGGCGACCAACATGGCCTATGGCGTGCCATATCTGGCCGGAGCCTATCGGGCCGCTCATGGCGACGAGGCGCGAGCGCTGGTGCTTTATTCGCGCGGCTATCACGATGTGCATTGAGACCCGGGCTTCTTGTCGAAGACGCGTTCGTCGGCGCTTCTCTAGGCGAGTGGATGTGCGGTGATGGCAATAGGCTCGGCGCCGTTTCACATGGTATTCTTTCGTGGTATCCCGATGTCTCGCTCGTGGAAAGAAGCGGAGCCTTTTGATGGCGCGTATCTCGCATTGTCTGATGCTCGCTGCCGGCGCCGTCATCCTGCTGCCGGCGATCGCACAGGCTGATACCGTGCGCTCTCGTCACGCGGCCTACAGGCATTACCATTATGCGACCTACGCTTATCCTTATCGAAGCGTCGGCGTGATTCTCACCGAGGTTGCGACCTCGCCCTTCTATGGAACGTTTGGCGGCCATGAGGACACCTTTTGGGCCTCGCGTTATCCCGGGCCGGTCGAGCGCCGCTATTATGGTTACGGCTGGGATCCGCGTTTGCGTTTCTGAACCCGGGAGCCGGTGATGTCGCTTCTCAGCGCTTTGTTTGGAAAGCTCGCGCCGGCGCCGGCGGAAAAGGTCACGGAACCGGTCGAGTATAAGGGCTTCATCATCCGCCCGGCGCCGTTCAAGACCGAGGGCCAATTTCAGACCGCGGGGACGATCGAGCGTGAGATCGGCGGTGTGCGCAAGGAGCATCGCTTCATCCGCGCCGACGCCTTCGCGTCGTTCGACGATGCGGTGGCGTTTACGCTCGCCAAGGCGCGGCAGATGGTCGACCTGCAGGGCGAGCGGATGTTCGGAGCATGATCCGGAAAAAGCCAACCCCGGACTTGATCCGGGGTGGAATGCGGTTTTCCGAAAAGATCACGCACCACCAAAGAAAATTAGAGCGTCAATCGCTTCGCGTGGAGGGCATTGCGGCTAAGCCGCCTCGATCCCACCGTCGCCGTTGCTGTCTCGCTTGAGACGCTTGATGGTGCGCTGGAGCGTGGTGATTTCGGCTTCGAGCTCGGCGATGCGCTTGATGAGCTGATTTTCCCGCGGTGTGGTCGCGGTATCAGGCTTAGAGAAGGAAAGGCCGACCTCGTCGGCGCGGCGCCATTGCACGCGGGCGGATAGCGTCTGCTCCCGCTGCGGGATCTGGAGCTCGATGACATCGGGAATGGTGATGGTCTGCGAAAGAACGATGCGTGCGCCGTCTTCGGACAGGTCGCGCACCAGGCAGGCTGTCTCGCTGCGTCGCTTGTCGAAATAAACGACGCCGCGTAAGAAACTCTTCTGCCGCCGGCTGGCTCGGCGTCCGTTCATTTGCATCCTCGCGGGGGATAGCAGCAGCTGGATAGTGCAGTTGATGGTGTTAATACCCACTTACCGCTTGCGTGTACTTGGGAGGCATCCGTAACGCGCCGACGGCGACTAGACCTCGACGCCGGCCGAGGATGCGAAGCTGGCGGCAATGGCGCCAATCACGGCGTAAATTAAGTGTTAGCCGTCGCCCGTCGCGGCTCTTCCTTTAGCCCGTAGCGCCCCCATATTTTGGGGGCGGATGCCTTCTTGGGTCCGCCCGCCGGGCTAGCCTCCCGTTTGACCTTGGTCGCGGCAACGCCAAGCGGTTCTCCGTAGTTACAACCCCATGACGATGTTTCGATCGCGCCGCTAGGGCGACGGAATAGGCCGAGGGAAGGAACATGAATTTCGACAAATATACCGACCGCAGCCGCGGTTTCGTTCAGTCTGCCCAGTCGCTCGCTTTGCGCGAGGGACACCAGCAATTTGCGCCCGAGCACCTGCTGAAGGTTCTGCTCGACGACCCCGAAGGGCTCGCCGCCGGTCTGATCGATCGGTCGGGGGGCAATTCCCGGCAGGCCCTATCCGCCGTCGAGGCGGTGCTCGCCAAGCGCCCGAAGATTTCGGGCGGCGGTGCCGGGCAGGTCTATCTCGATCCGGCGCTCGCGCGGGTGTTCGATACCGCCGAGAAAGCCGGCGAGAAGGCGGGCGACAGTTTTGTCACCGTCGAGCGCCTTCTGCT
>DATMQV010000148.1:0-5238 GCA_035566615.1 Xanthobacteraceae bacterium | reverse complement strand
GCGACGATTGCACGATCACCCTGACCGCCATCCAGGCCGCCCAATCGGGGCCTTCCATGTGCCGACCGCCGGATTTCTTCTCGAAGCGTGAATTGACCTGCGGCGCGCCGTGCCGTTCCCAGGTCCAGTGCCACGCCACCGCGGGTGCGCGCGGGTCTTGAGAATGATGCGCTCGTAGGCGCGCACCGGAGCATAGCGCGGGTCGTTTTCGATCTCGACGAAGGCGATATTAATTTGCTGCTTTGCCGATGGCGCCTCCTGCGCCGATCCGGGAGCGATTGACCAAACAAGCGTGAGCGAGAAAAGAAATACGAGCGACGAGCTGCTCCCCTCCCGCTTGCGGACGGGGGCCAGGCGTGGGGGTGGCTTGTTGCCGCGAGAGAAATCCCGCGCGTCGCTGTCAGTGCCCTCACAGCGCGGCAATGGAGATGGAAAATCTTGCAGTTGATCTATCCTCTCTCAAAAGACTTCCGGGTGCGCCAGGATGCGTCGCTTGAAACCGTTACTTTCGATCTTACCGTTAGCGCTTTCGGCGTCCACCGCCATGGCTGTCGATTATCGGTGGACGTCAAGCTATGACCAAGGAACGCTCGAAGCAACTATCTGGAATCGCAACGCTTCGAACATCGTCATCTACTGCCCAGAGGGTCAAGAGGATACAACGCCGGGAATGTTTCTCGAAGTGAAGAGGATCAAGCCTCAGAGGGGCGAATCGGTGACCGTACAGATTGTCGTTGATGGCGACAGCTTCCCCTTCGAACTGAATGAGATCTAATTCACCGCAAGCTCTCGGGCTGAAAAATGGCGATTCTTTGCGCTTGTGGATGCGTTGGTGGCGAGCAAACAAAAGTCGTTCGTGGTGGAGTTTCCGAAATACGATACGTCGGAAACGTTTTCGCTTGTCGACGCGCGCAAGTCGCTCGGACAGGGGAAAAGCTCGATACTCAGTGGTTGCGGCGAAAACGAGCGGTAGCGGCTTTTCGCACGCGCGGGTTACTCGCTTGAGCGAGTTTGCACCCTAGCTAGTCATCGACCGCGATGCCATAAGGAATGCGGCCGACCGGCACAGAGATTTTTGCCTTGCGGGTCTTGGTGTCGATCACGGTGATGTCGTCGCCGAAGCCGTTGGCGACATAGAGCGTGTTCTCGTCGCGTGAAAGTGTGAGACCCCAGGCCCTTTTGCCGACCAGGATGTAGCCCACGACTTTGCGCGCCGGTACGTCGACCACCGCCACATGCGCGGCATGGCCAAGCGCCACGTAGGCCGTTTTGCCGTCCTTGGTCATGACGAGCCCAACCGGCGTAACGTCGGATTTGCGCATGCCCGGCGGCAGAAACGGTATCTTGCCGGTGATGACGAACGTGGCGCGATCGACGATATCGACCTCGCCGGCAAGCTCCGCGGTCACCCACAGTTCCCTGCCGTCCGGCGTCGCCGCGATCCGCCGCGGCCGCAAGCCGGCGACCACGTCGCGCACGATCTTGCCGCTGTCGGCTGCGACCTCGTGCAGCAGATCGCCGGCCTCGGATGTTACAAAAACCATCTTGCCGTCTTCGGAGACAAGCACGCCCTCCGGCTCCGCGCCGGTCGGCACCTCGTGCACGATCGTGTCGCGCTCCATGTCGATCACGGCGAGCGAGGAGCCCTCCTCCTGGGAGACGTAGAGGCGGCCGCGTTTCTCGTCGATGCCGAAGGCCTCGGGGCTTGGCCCGGTCTTGAGCCTGCCGACCACATCGAGCTTCGCCACGTCCACAATGTCGATCACGTCGTCGTCGCCGCAGGCGACGTAGAGCTTTGAATGATCCGCGTTGAAGTGCAGATCGCGCGGGCGGCGCGCGGTTTTGATCTCCTTGACTATCTTTTAGCTTGCCGGATCCATCACGACGATGTTGTTGGTCTTCTCATTGCTGACGAAGATCAGCCCCGTGTCCTTGGCCGCGGCCGGGCTGTTGGCCAGCGCGCAGAGAACAACGAGAACCGATTTGCGCATGCGCGGAAGGTTCCCCCCGCGCTTGCCGGGATGGGTTCCCTGGCCCTCCACCGCAAGAACTGGGGGTTCAGGCCGACGCTGTGGTGTAGGTCCATACCGCTTCATTACAATGTGCTCTAAGTCTTACAGGCCAGGCTAGGCAAGGGGGAGGAATGACAAGCGGCGAAGGCACTCCGGCGCTTCTGCTCGACAATGTGGTCAAGACCTATGGCGCCACGCGCGCCGTGGACGGCGTCTCGCTGCGGGCGATGGCCGGCGACTTCGTCGCGCTGCTCGGTCCGAACGGCGCCGGCAAGACCACGCTGTTCCAGCTCCTGTCAGGGCTGTTCGTCCCGGATTCCGGCCGCATCGCCGTGATGGGTCACGACATGCGGCGCGACCCGGTGCCGGCGCTGGCAGAACTTGGGATCGTGTTTCAGCAGCCTACGCTCGATCTTGAGCTGACGGTGATGGGCAATCTGCTGTTTCACGCCGGCCTGCACGGCATCCCGCGCGCGGTCGCCAAGGCGCGCATCGGAAAGGAATTGGCGCGGCTTGGCCTCGCCGACGACGCGCACCGCAAGACCGCGCAATTGAGCGGCGGCAATCGCCGGCGCGTCGAGCTTGCGCGCGCGCTGTTGCACGAGCCGCGCCTCCTGCTGATGGATGAGCCGACGGTCGGCCTCGACCCAGCGAGCCGCGGCGATCTTCTCAAGCTCATTCTCGAATTGCGCGCCGAGCGCTCCGTGGCGGTGCTGTGGGCGACGCATCTGTGCGACGAGGTGACGGACGCCGACCGCGTGGTCGTTCTCCATCGCGGCAAGGTGCTCGCCGATACGACGCCGGCCGGCCTGGTCGCGAGCGCGGGCGCCGCGACCGTCGAGCAGGCCTTCCTTAAACTGACCGGGCCGCAGTGAGGCGGCCGGCTCCTCTCAGAACGTATTGTCCTGTGTGATGCGCCGGTACAGCGTCGGCAAGATTTCCGCGAGATAGCCCATTTCCTCGGTCGCGTGCTGGTGCAGCCTCCTCGCCAGCTCTTCGTTGACATTGCTCTGGCGCATGGCGCGGACCTGCTCCTCGGAGAATTTCACATTCGGATCGCGGCTTTCGATCTCGCCGAGCCAGAAGCGGCTGCGCATCTCGCAGCCATAATCGGTATCGCGGACGAAATGCACCATGCGGCCGAAATCCACTGGGTGCTCGAGATCGCCGATGCGCGCGCACACCGCAACGACGCCGGCCTCGCGATAACGGCGCGCGTCGAACATCTCCGCCGGATCGTGAAAGTTGATGCGTAGCTTGAACAAAGGCCCGCTAGGACCGGCGAGATATTCATGCACCAGATGCGAGGCGCCAATATAGTTGCCGTCGTGGCGGTCTTCCCAGTCGCTGAAGATGTGGTCGCGCGGATGCCAGAGCTTGTATTGCTCGGTGCCGCCAAGCCACGAGAACCACCAATGCACCATCTTGGCGCGGCATCCGGGCATGCGCGTCAGCGCGGCGACCAGCCGCTTGCTGTCGGCAAGATCCCAATAACCGGATTCGAACGGCAAATAGCCCGGATTGAGCAGATCGTTCGCCCTGCTGAGCTCCATATATGCCTCCAACTTTTCGTCGGCCGAACCTTGTTTGCAGTGGACGCGCGGCGTTTAGGAATCGCGCATCGCTTTCAGGTGATTCATCAATTTGGCTCGCAACGCCGCTCGCTCATCGGGGCTCCATTTGCGGAAGCCCTCGCCTGACTTGAAGCCGAGCTTCTTGTCGGCGACGAGTTTCTGCAAATATGGCGACGGACTCGGTCGGCTCTCGATCGCCGGCAGCACGGTGTTGTGGATCGCGAGCGTCAGATCTGTGCCGACCAGATCGGCATTTTCCAACGGGCCCAGGACCGGCAAGCGGCGGCCGAACGAGGCTTTGACCACGGAGTCCACCGTCTCGGCATTGCAGATGCCTTGCTCGACCAGCGAAATGGCCTCGCGCCAAAGCGCATGCTGCAAGCGATTGCCGATGAACCCCGGCACGTCCTTTTTCACATGCGCCGGCGTCTTGCCGGCTGCCTGATGCAGCTTCATCGTCCAGGCAACCGCTTCGGCCGAGGTCCATTGCGTTTCGATTACCTCCACCAGTGGCACCAGAAAGGGCGGATTCCACCAATGCGTCCCGAGCGCGCGCTCGCGCTGGGTGAGCCCCTGCATGATCGCGGTGATGGGAATAACCGAGGTGTTGCTGGCGAGGATCGTGTCGGGACGGACGTTGTGCTCGATCTCGGCGAACAGCTTTTGCTTGAGCGGAAGGTCTTCCAGCACCGCCTCGACCACGTAGTCGGCGTCGCGCACGGCCTCGCTAAGATCGCCACAGGCGCGCACGTTTTCGACCGCACTTTCGTCCTCGCCGAGATCGCGCAGATTGGCGGCGATGCGCGATTTGGCCGTGTCGAGATTCTGCGCAAACGAGTCGGTGATGGTCACGTCATGGCCGGCGAGCGCGAACACCTGCGCGATGCCGTGGCCCATGAGGCCGGGGCCGACGACAGCGATTTTTGCGTTGCCCATTCAACTCCTTTCGTTTCTCGGACGCGCTGCAGCACGGAGTGATGCAGCGCTGATCCGGGAACGCGATGTACTCAGCGTTTCAAACGGTCCCGGTTCTGCAGCGCGGCGGCTTCGCGCTGCGCTGCGCCGAGACACGCTTGTCTGTCAGCCAGCGGTGTAACCGCCGTCGGCGTACAGGATGTGGCCGGTGTAGAAGTCCGACGCCTTGGAGGCCAGGAACAGGAGCGGGCCGGCGAGATCGGACGGCTCGCCGAGGCGGCCCTTCGGCACACGCGTGAGAAAGCCTTTGCGCACGGTGTTTGCGCGCTCGGTATCTTCGAACATCCATTGCGTCAGCGGCGAACGAAAGACGGTCGGGCCGAGCGCATTCACGGTGATGCCGGTCTCGCCCCATTCGCAGCCGAGCGCCTTGGTGATGCCGTCGACCGCAGATTTGGAGGCGCAATAGGCGGTATAGCCGGCGGGATGGCCAAGGAGGCCGCGCGCCGACGACATCAGGATCACCTTGCCGCCGCCGCCCTGCTTGATCATCTGCCGGCCGGCGGCGCGCGCCATCAGCCAGGACTGGGTGACGTTGGCATCCATCACATCGAGGAAGTCGGCGGCCGCCTGGTCGACGATCTTCGACACCTTGTTCTGGCCCGAGGCGACGACCAGGATATCGAGGCGGCCGAAGCGGTCGACCGCGGCTTTCACGATCGCGTCGCAATTCGCTT
>DATMQV010000147.1:0-2164 GCA_035566615.1 Xanthobacteraceae bacterium | reverse complement strand
AGCGCCGACGAGCGCGACACGCGCGGATTCATCTCGATCACCACGAGCCGCCCGTCGGCCGGATTGACCGCGAACTGCACGTTCGAGCCGCCGGTCTCCACCCCGATCTCGCGCAGCACCGCGATCGAGGCGTCGCGCATGATCTGATATTCCTTGTCGGTGAGCGTCAGCGCCGGCGCCACCGTGATCGAGTCGCCGGTATGGACGCCCATCGGATCGAGGTTCTCGATCGAGCAGACGATGATGCAATTGTCGTTCTTGTCGCGCACCACCTCCATCTCGTATTCCTTCCAGCCGAGCACCGATTCCTCGATCAGCACTTCGCTGGTTGGCGAGGCGTCGATGCCGCGCTCGACGATCTCGATGAATTCCTCCTTGTTGTAGGCGATGCCGCCGCCGGTGCCGCCGAGCGTGAACGATGGCCGGATGATTGCCGGCAGCCCGATATCGTCGAGCGCCTGCAACGCCTGGATCAGCGTCTTTATTTGGTGCGAGCGCGGCGTCGAGAGGCCGATCTTCTCCATCGCCTGGCGGAACAGCTTGCGGTCTTCGGCCTTGTCGATGGCTTCGGCGGTCGCGCCGATCATCTGCACGTCGTACTTTTCCAGCACGCCCATGCGCCGGAGCGACAGCGTGGTGTTGAGCGCGGTCTGTCCGCCCATGGTCGGCAGGAGCGCAAAGCCGCCGGGAACAGCATGGCGTTCCTTGGCGATGATCTTGGCGACGATCTCCGGCGTGATCGGCTCGATATAAGTCGCGTCCGCCAGATCCGGATCGGTCATGATGGTCGCCGGATTGGAATTGACCAGAACGATCCGGTAGCCCTCGGCCTTCAGCGCCTTGCACGCCTGCGTGCCCGAATAGTCGAATTCGCAGGCCTGGCCGATAACGATCGGCCCGGCGCCGATGATGAGGATCGAGGAGATGTCGGTCCGCTTGGGCATATCTTCCGTTCTGTGACCCGTCATTCCGGGGCGCGGGCGCTAGCCCGCGAGCCCGGAATCCATATTCACCGATGGTGGTTATGGATTCCGGGCCCGGCCTTTGGCCGTCCCGAATGACGGGGACGCACAAAAAAAGGGCGCGCCTCACGCGCGTCCCTCAGCCGGCGCCGGGGCTCGACCCCGCGCGGGGCGTCTTTAGACGAGAAATGCGGGCGAGGGAAGGGGTGCGGCCGCGCTCCGCACAGGAACCATCGGGCGCCTGACTTCGGTCGCTTGGAGCGGCTTTTGGCCTTATGCACCGCGCAGCGCACATGGGATTGACGCTCGCGGCCGGACGGACCAGAATCGCTGTCGCTTCCCTGAGCAGCCAGAGCTGTCATGCAGTGGTTCCGGACAAAGACGCGAGCGATTCGCCTTCTGGTCGCCCTCTTTTTGGTCGCCCAGTTTGCCGGCGTCGTCTCGTCGCCGCTGAAGCAAGCCCACGCGGCTGCCGGCGCCGTCCTTGCGAATACCAGTCACCACCAGGCTGACAGTCATCAAGCCGGTAGCCATCGCGCTGACGGTCATCGTCACGACGCATGCGCACGTCCGGACGCTGGCGCATGCACCGATCACGCCGACTATTGCTGCGCGCTGCATGCGTTCTTTGCCGGCATTCTTCCGCCGGCGGCGGCGATCGACAATGCCGTCGTCACCGGCGAGATACTGCGTCCGGCTGTGACCGACATCGCGCTCGGCCTTCACCCCAGCCGCCTCGACCGTCCTCCAAGACCGCTTTCGTGATCCTCATCGAAGCGCGTCCGCCGGCGCGGCGCGCTTCTGCGATCATGTTTGAGGTTGGAGTTCATGGCCGGACATCGTCTGTCTGCGCGTATTCGTCAGCTTGGAACGAGCCCGCTCGCTTTTCGCAGGCGTTTGCGCCTCGCCCCTGCGCTTTTGCTCGCGGCCGCCTGCAGCGGGTGCGCGGCATTTTCGCCGGACGGCGGCATGGCGGTGGTGAACGGGATCGTCGCGCCGGAGCTCAAGAGCGAAGTCGTGAAAGTGAATGGCGAGGATGTGGCGGGCGAGGCCCACGGCCGCGCCGCGCACTTGCTCGCGTCCACGCTTTCCGCAGACGGCGCCGTCCGCATCGCGCTTCTGAACAACAAGGGGCTGCAGGCGTCCTATAACGAGCTCGGCATTGCCGAAGCCGCGATGGTGGAAGCGAGCCTGCCGCCCAA
>DATMQV010000146.1:0-5819 GCA_035566615.1 Xanthobacteraceae bacterium | reverse complement strand
TTCCTGCAGCAGCGCGAAGCCGCCTTGGCCGTAGGCGGTGGTGTCGCTGATCAGCGCGATCTTGGTCTTCTTCATCACCTCGACGACATAGCGCGCGTGCGCGACCTTGATCTCGCGATCGTTGGGAAGGAAGCGGAAGATGTAGGGATTGCTGCTCTCGGTGATCTTGGCGAGCCCCGAGATGGTCAGCAGTGGCACTTTATATTCGGCGGCGATCGGCATCATGGCGACCATTTCGGTGCCGAACACGGTCACCGCAGCGGCGGTTGCCTTCTGGCTGCTCAACGCTTTGTCGAGCCCGGTGGCGGCGCCGGTCGCCGACGTTCCGGTATCGAAGATCGGAAAATCGACTTTCAGTCCGCCCGGTGCTTGTTCGAGCGCCATCACGGCGCCGTTGCGCTGACTGCCGCCTTCGACCGAAAGAAAGCCGGTGATCGGCATCACGATCGGCAGATAGGCGTCAGCGGCGCGGGCAATTCCGCCGGCAATCCCAGCCAGGCCCAGTCCGATCACGAGCGGCGCAAGAGCGTTGCGCAGTGTCCGTGATTGTAGCGTGGCGGAATTCGGCAGAGTCCATGTTGGGATTGGCATCGCTACCTCTTGGGGTTGCGCAGGGTCCCAGCATTCCTGCTAATAGAAAATATTTCTTGCAAGGAATGATCTTGTAAGGCTGAGGCCCCGTCAAGAAGAAACGCGTCGGCGCGATTGGGAACTGTAACATCGGCGCGCTATTCGCACCTCAGGCAGACGGGCGATCACTTCTCGTGCGGGCGCGCCAAGCGGTGTACGTGATAGGGCTCGCAGGCGAGCCCGTGGCAAAACTCGCCGACGAAAGGCTGCAACTGCTTGGCGAAGGCGCGCGTCGCCGCATTGGCCGCGTATAAGCGCTCCGCCGCTGCGGTGGCATCACGGCGCAGCTTCTTTTCATCGATGGTCGTGAGCCGCCCGTGATCGAGCACCAGGCGTCCGCCGATCATGACGCTGTCGACGGCGGCCCCGTTCTCCGTGAACACGATCTGCGTCACGAGGTCGTGGCATGGCACGTAGTTGATGTGGCCGAGATCGAGGAAGACGATGTCGGCCTTATAGCCCGGTGCGATCTCGCCGATCGTGCCGTCGAAGCCCATGGCGCGCGCGCTGCCGGTCGTCGCCATGCGCAGCACGTCATCGGGGCCGAGCCATGCCTTGAAATCCGGTGTTTGCACGCGCGAGATCAGGGCGGCGAGGCGTGCGGCCTCGAACATGTTGAGCTGATCGGAACTGTTGGCCGCATCGGTCGCTACCCCGACATTGATGCCGCGCTCAAGCATCGGCCGCAGATGCGCGAGCCCCGAGCCGAACCGCATGTTGCTGACCGGCGCGTGCACGACGGAGGCGCCGTTATCAGACAGGCGGCTGAGGTCGTCGCTGTCGAGCCAGATCGCGTGAGCAGCGGAAAGGTGAGGTCCGAGCAGACCGAGCGCATCGAGATGCGCAGTCAGCGTCTTTCCGTATTTCCGCAATCCGAGCACCGCCTGCGCCTTGGTCTCGGCGAGATGCGTCTGCAGTGGCAGACCGTAAGCGCGGGCAAGGTCGTTGCAACGGATGAGAAACGCGTCGCTGCAATGAAGCGGAATGGTAGGCGCGATTGCCGGCCGGATCCAATCGCGATCGAACGGCCAATCGGCGTAGATCTTTTCGACCGCATCGGCGGCGGCTTCGTACGGCGCAAGCTTGAAGGCGCGCACGTCGTCGCGCAGCACCTCCGGCATGGCATCGATGAGGCCCGGATAGGCTTGGTAGAGCGTCTTGTCCGCCAGCATCGGGGCGATCACCGCCCGTAAGCCGGCGTCACGATAGGCACGGCCCAGCGCGTTGACGCCTTCCAAGCTCGGGACTGGGAATTCGAAGAAGAGGTCGTAGCAGGCGGTGCAGCCTTTGCGGATCATCTCGACGGCCGCGACCAGGCCGTTGAGATATTTGTCCTCGATCGTCCGATTACCCGCCATTCCGGGCATGGCGTTGAGGAAGAGTTCAAGCGGCCAGCGATCGCCAACGAGGCCCTTGGCCAGCGTGCCGTGGCCGTGGACATGGGCGTTGACCAGTCCCGGCATCAGCGCGCGGTCGGAGGCGTCGATAAGGGTGGCGTCCTCGGGCGCGTCCAATCCGGGTGGCCCGACCGACAGGATGGTGTCGCCCTTGATCAAAATGTCGGCCGGCTCGGCGAGCCGGCGGCGCGCATCCACCAGACGGCCGTTGCGGATGATGCCAAATGCGCTTGTCATGAGTCTTCTGAACCGAAGGGTGGATGCCGTGCGAAAAGACCGCAACTCCATGTGCCCGAGAGCCTAACCGCCTTCGCGCTCACCCGGAGCCTTTGTGCAAAGCTGTGGGGATCGACTATATGCTGGCGCATGCCGCATTTCACGCATGGTGAGGTCGAGTTCGCCTATCTCGACGAAGGGGAGGGCGAGCCGATCGTGCTCGTCCACGGTTTTGCCTCCAACAAGGAAGTGAACTGGGTCTATCCGGGTTGGGTGTCGACGCTGACGCGCGCGGGCCGTCGCGTGATCGCGCTCGACAATCGCGGCCATGGCGCATCGACCAAGCTCTACGATCCGGCCGCCTATCACAGTAGCCTCATGGCGGAGGACGTGCGCGCATTGCTCGATCATCTCGAAATATCGCGCGCTGATGTCATGGGTTATTCGCTGGGCAGCCGGGTCACGACCATATTCGCGGTCGCGCATCCGCGGCGGGTGCGTGCGGCGATCCTCGGCGGGATCGGGATTCATCTTGTCGATGGACCGGGGCTGTCCGCGCAAACGATCGCGGCGGCGCTCGAGGCGCCGACGCGTGCGGACGTAACAGATCCAAGAGGGCATACGTTTCGCGCTTTCGCCGAACAGACGCGGTCGGACCTGCGTGCGCTCGCGGCCTGCATCCGCGGCTCGCGGCAGACGATCGCGCGCGACGAGTTGGCAGGTGTCACCATGCCGCTTCTGGTCGCCGCCGGCAGCAAGGACGACATTGCGGGCTCGCCTGAAGCGCTCGCGGCGCTGGTGCCCGGCGCCAAGGCACTCGTCATTCCCGACCGCGATCATATGCTCGCGGTCGGCGACCGGGTGTTCAAGACCGGCGTGGTGGAATTCCTGGCACAACGTCTATGACGTTGGCGGTGCCGGCCAACAACAATGTCGGCCAATGGTCTTCTGTATTTAGGCCAGAAGCCGATTGTCTTGCGGCCATTGACAGAGCATTTGCCCACCCCTGGTTTCTCTGCCCACCAGAACCCAAATTGTGCTAGAAGGGCCCGTCCTGGGGGATGGTTATTCCAGGATGTGCCGTTCCAAGAGGACAACCAAATGGCGCAACATCAGACGAAGCCGGTTCTCGACAAGGTCGATCCGGTCTGGGCGCGCATCCGCCGCGAAGCCGAGGACGTGGCTCGCAATGAACCGGAGCTGGCTACATTCATCTATTCGAGCATCCTGCATCTCGACACACTCGAGGGAGCTATTGTCTACCGGCTGGCCGAACGGCTCGATCACGCCGCGCTCTCCGGCGAATTGATCAGACAAGCCTATGGGGACGCCCTGGAGGATTCGCCGTCGATCGGCGAAAGCTTCCGCGCCGACATTGCCGCCATTATCGACCGCGATCCGGCCACCCATCGGCTGATCGAACCTGTCCTCTATTACAAAGGCTTTCACGCCATCCAGACCCATCGCCTGATGCATTGGCTGTGGCATAAGGGCCGCAAGGATTTCGCGCTCTACCTGCAAAGCCGTTGCTCGGCGGTATTTCAGTGCGACATCCATCCTGCGGCGAAGATCGGCCGCGGGATCTTTCTCGACCACGCCACCGGACTGGTTGTCGGCGAGACGGCGGTCATCGAGGACGACGTGTCGATGCTGCACGACGTCACGCTCGGGGGCACCGGAAAGCAATGGGAAGACCGCCACCCGAAGATTCGCTATGGCGTGATGATCGGCGCCGGCGCGAAAATCCTCGGCAATATCGAGATCGGGCATTGCGCGCGCATCGCAGCCGGCTCGGTCGTGCTCAAACCGGTGCCGAACAATGTCACCGTCGCTGGCGTGCCCGCCCGGGTGGTCGGCGTCGCCGGCTGTCCCGAGCCTGCCCGGCTCATGGATCAAATGCTCTACGGCGAGATTTGATCGGCGGCATCACTGCGTGCTATCGGGTCGCGCGCTAGACCGTGATCCAATTCAGTGAATCGGATCATGGTCTAGATTGCCTGTTTGAGCATGGTCTTGACCGAAAACCGGTTTCCACTTTTCGGGATCATGCTCTAGACGGTTACAGCGGCAAGTAGCTTTTTCCGGAGACGCGATTCCCGTTCTTCGGGGTCATGCTCGAGGAGGCGCGCGGTGGACGTACAAGAAGTCAAAAAGCTCGACGCTTATCTAAAGAAGCTGTTCGGCAACGCGCGCATCCGGGTGGTGCCGCGCCCGAAGAAGGAGGACTCCGCCGAGGTCTATGTCGGCGACGAATTCGTCGGCGTGCTGTTCGTCGACGACGAGGACGAAGAGCGTTCTTACAATTTCCAGATGGCCATTCTGGGCAGCGACTTGGACTAAAGGCTGCGGCTTTTCACTTGCTCTGCGCGTGAAGCTGCGTCACGAGGCGATCGAAGCCGGCGGCGGTGTTGCGCCAGTCCTCCAGCCATTCGCGTGAAAAGCGCAGCGTAACGACGGCCGCATCCAGCGAGCGCTCCTGGATGCAGGTGCCCGGCAAGCTGCGCACCGGCCGCGAGCAAAGCGCGAAAAATTGCTCCGGGACTTCGGCAAAATAGACGAGGTCTTCGCCTTCATAAGGCGTGCCCGCGCGAAACGGCACGATCGCCAGTCCGTCCGGTCCGGCGGTTGCCTGCGCCTCGATGTAGCGCGGGTAGATCGTGCGCAGCCGAATGAGCGGTGGCAGTACGGCGCCGAGGCCCGCGATGGTAACGAACAAGCGGTCGCTGGTGCGCGGTGCGGGCGGAGCCTCGCCATCCTCGGCGGCCAGCGTTTTTATGTCGGCGAGCGAATCCGGCGATGGCGGCACAAGCGACGGCCAGAGAAAGACGAGATCCATGCGCTCGTGCGCACCCGGCTGGCGCTGCACCTTGGCGCGCACCGCTGCTGGCGGCACGTTGAAGAGGACGCCGGCCACGATCACCGGGATGGCGGGAGCATCGAGCGACACCTGCGATTTGGGCCACATCGGCCACAGCAGGTACGAAACGAAAGTCGCCACCGCCGCCAGGAGCGCTGCCGCGATCGCAAGCGCTGCGAGGAGGCTTCGCGACTTCCATCCCGTTAATCTGGAACGAGCGATTGCTTGCGCCCTCATGCCCGTGCTGTGCCGTCACGCGAATCAAATCGAAGTATCGCACGGCAGATGAGGTCGCTTCCGTTAACCTTCTCTTACTGGTTGAACACTGTACTTGTGCCAATACCGGCGGGCATTCCTCCATAACCATCGAGCTCACGCTAACGGCACGCTAACGCCGCAGCCGCGGTCGCACGTTCGTTTTGGCGGCGAGGGTAGGGAAGGAGGCAGCCCCGGGGCGACGAACGCGCCAGCGGGCTTTCTATCGGCTCGCCCGTGTTTACCTTTGCAGCCGGGCGCGTAGGCGTGCTTGAAGATAATCGCACCGTCTCCGTCTCTCGGAGCGGCTCGGATCGTACTATCGCTCTGGCCGCGTCATCACTGACTGAGGATCACGAAACCGGCGGCGCCGGCCGGTACGACGTGAGGCGGAGGATGATTGGGGCCCTCCGTCCTCCCGATGAGGACTGTAGCTTGGGATCAATCCCGGCCCAGTCGCAACG
>DATMQV010000145.1:0-4332 GCA_035566615.1 Xanthobacteraceae bacterium | reverse complement strand
GAGCTGACGACGCTTGCGATCATACTTTGGGTGGCGCTCTGCGTTTTCGTTTCGCTGCTCGACCGCACGCCGCGGTCGTATATGTTCGTGCTGTCGGGCTATACCGCGGCCTTGATCGGCTTTCCAAGCGTGCTTGCGCCTGGCACGGTGTTCGACATCGCGGTGTCGCGCGTCGAGGAGATCACGCTCGGCGTCGTCTGCGCCGCCATCGTTCACAGTCTCATCTTCCCCAAAAGCGCGTTTTCCGCCTTTGAGCAAAAGTTGAGAAGTGCCATTGCGGATACGCGCCGCTGGCTTGCCGATGGCTTGACCCAGCAAGCGACTCCGGAAGCCGAGATGGAGCGGCGCCGGATCGCCGCCGATATCAGCGAGCTTTATTTGCTCGGCACGAGCTTGCGCTTCGACACCTCGCCGCATCGACCGGATATCACCACCATTCGCGCCTTCGACCGCAAGATCGTGGCCCTGTTGCCGCTGGTGAGTGCCATCGAGGATCGTCTGGCGCTGCTTCGGCGTATTGGGCCGCTGGACGCAAAGCTGACGCGGGTGCTGGCCGGCGTCTGCGATTTGCTGAAGTCGAAAGCGCCGGGCGACCGACTGCGCGCGGCAGAACTCAAGGAAGCCTGCCTCGCGATGACGCCTGCTGTCGGCCCGCAATCGAGCTGGGCGGATCTCGTGACGGTCAATCTCACCGTGCGATTGATCGAGCTAATCGACTCCTGGCAAGCTTGTCTCAGCTTTGCCGCTTATCTGGCCGATCCGAGCCAGACGCCGAGCGCCGACATTCGCGCAGCCGCCGCGCAAATCGGGCCCAAACCGATGCATACGGATCCGGGCATTGCGCTGTTATCAGCACTGGCGGCCGCCGTCGCTATGGGCGCATGTGCGTTCTTTTGGATCGCGACCGCATGGCCGGAAGGCGCCGGCGCCATTGCCTTTGCCGCCGTGTCCTGCACCTTGTTTGCCTCTCTGGACGATCCGACGCCGACCATTCGCAACATTACGCTCCTCTTGGCGTTGTGCATTCCGATCGTATTCGTCTACCAATTCTTTGTGTTGCCGGCGATCGGCGGGTTCGTCCTGCTTTGCGCCGTGCTCGCTTTTGTGCTGATTCCGGCCGGCATATTGATGGCGATCCCGGGCTATGCAGCGGTCGGTCTGGCGCTCGCCCTGGGGTTCTGTGTCGAACTGGGCCTGCAGACGAGCTATACCGCCGATCTTGCGGCCATCGTCAATTCCAACAGCGCTTTTGTGCTCGGCGGCGTCGCGGCGCTGGTCGCGACTCGGCTGTTGCGCGTTATCGGCACGCAGGCCAGCGCGCGGCGCCTGATTCGGGCAACTTATCGCGACCTTGCCGACCTTGCCGCTGGGCGCTCGCATCCGACCCGCGACCAATGGACCAGCCGCATGTTGGATCGCGTCGCGCTGTTGCTGTACCGGCAGCCGCGCTTCGAGCCGCGGCCGCGGCATGAATTCGCCGATGCGCTCGAAGATCTGCGGCTCGGCGTCAATATGATCGAGACGCAATCGATCGCGCCCGCCATGTCGAAGCCGGCGCAAGACGCTTTGGCGGTGATGTTCGCGAGCCTGGCCGCGCATTTCCGTGCCTTGGTGCGCGGCCGTGTGGCGCAGCTTGGCGACGATTCGTTGCAAAAGATCGACATTGCGATCAGCGAAGTAACGGCCTGCACCGCAACCACGCATGCCTGCGTCGCCGCGATTGTCGGCCTGCGGCAGACGCTCTATCCTGATGCGCCGCCGTATCGGCCGAGGCAAGTAGAGCAGGCTGATGCAGCGCTACCCGGGCAGAGCGAAGCCGCCGGCGTGACATGATGTGAGCGTATCGTGATTGGCGAGTTCGATATCTACGGCGTGTACTTTCCGGCTTTCGCGGTCTTTGCCGCGATCGCTTTTTTGTTTCAGGTCGTGATCAAGCGGCTCCTGGATGCCTGTGGTTTCTATCGTTTGGTCTGGCATCGCGCGCTGTTTGATCTCGCGATCTACGTCATTCTGTTTGGCGTTGTCACGGCGGCGGGCGCAAGCATCCTGCCGCTGGCATAAGATCGTGGACGTAAAATCTCGGGTGATGGTGCAATGAAAATCTTTTTCGCCTCTACCGGCCGCGCGCTACTCACGCTCGTTGTAGTGGTGGCGGCAATTGCCGTCGGCTGGCAGCTCTGGAGCTATTACATGCTGGAGCCGTGGACGCGCGACGGCCGTGTACGCGCCGACGTGGTCCCGGTCGCCGCCGACGTTTCCGGCCTGATCAGCGACGTCTTTGTTCACGACAACGGAAAGGTGAGCAAAGGCCAGCAGCTGTTCCGTATCGATCAGCGGCGCTTTCAATATGCGCTCGATCAGGCGAAAGCTGATGTCGCGAGCCGACGGGCTACGCTCGACCAGTCCAAGCGCGATCTCGAGCGCGGCAAGAGCCTGACCAGCGCCGCGATTACCGTCCAGCAGGTCGAGCAGAGGCAGCAGGCGGTCGACGTCGATCAGGCTCAATTCGACGCGGCGAACGCGGCGCTTGAAGTCGCGAGGCTCAATCTCGAGCGCTCGACGGTCGTGGCGTCAGTCAACGGCATAGTCACCAATTTCGATCTCCTGCCCGGGCGCTACGTCAATGCCGGCGCAGCTGTGTTTGCGCTGATCGATTCCGACACGTTCCGCGTCGAGGGTTATTTCGAGGAAACCAAGCTGCGGCGCATCCATATCGGCGAAGATGCGACTGTAAAACTGATCGGCGATGCGCGCGTGCTATCAGGGCACGTCGAGAGCATCGCTTACGGCATCGAGGACCAGAACCGCAGCACCAGCAGCGACCTGTTGGCGTTCGTCAATCCGACCTTCAGCTGGGTGCGCCTGGCGCAGCGCATCCCTGTACGCATCAAGCTCGACAATGTGCCGCCGGATCTTCTTCTCGTCGCCGGGCGCACCGCCACTGTATCGATCGGGAAGATCAGTTGGTGGTGAGAGGGTTAGCTCAGTATTGTGTTGGCGCATTCTGCCCGAAGGATCGGTGGAGCCAACGGGTCGCGCGAATGCGCGCCCGATGATAAACTCCGCGATACTCATCATTTGCAGTTTGCGAACGATGACGGGTTTCGCGAAGGGCTCAACCCATCCCACCCATTCCGCAGTTAGCGCGCCCGTGTCAGCGCCAGCCAGACGCCACCGCCGATCATGACGCCGCCCGACAGCCGTGACAACAGCCGCGTCCGTCGCGCCGAGAAGAAGTGTCGCGCCCGGCCCGCCAGCAGCGCGTAGATGGCGTCGGTCATGCCGGCGATCACCATGAAGGTGACGCCGAGCAGCGCGACCTGCGGGACCTGATCGCGGCTTGTGTCCATGAATTGCGGAATGAAGGCGCCGAAGAATATCATCACCTTCGGATTGGACAGCAGCACCACAAAGCCCTGCAGGAAAAACCCGCCGCGCGGTGGTGGCGGCGGTTCGTCGGCCTTGACCGCTTCCGCCGGAAAACGGATCAGCCTGATGCCGAGCCAGACCAGATAGGCGGCTCCGGCAAAGCGCACCCAGTCGAACCAGTAGCCCATGGTCGCCATCAGCGAGGTCAGCCCGACCGCGACGATGCCGATCACGATCGCAAGCCCCGCCTGCACGCCCAGGATGTTGGTCACCGCCGCGCGGGTGCCGTAACGCAGGCCGTTGGCGATCATCAGCGTCACCACCGGACCCGGCAACAGGGCCAGCGCGATGCAGGCGGCGACAAAGGCGAAATAGAGGTGGAGGGACATTTGGGGGGACTCACGCAGGGAGCAGCAACCATTCGATTATGCACTAAATATCGCACCGGAGAAGCCGCTCCCCCGACCCGCCCCGGAGAGCCGCCGAGGGGGCTGCTCGGCGGCTCCGCGCGGGCGACCGTTCTTGGGACGGGGTTTGTTCGCCGGCGCTAACGGTAAATTGTTGAAAATGTCGCAGGCACGGGTTCACCTCTCGCAATGCGACCAGATCCGCGACGTGGGCGGGTCTTCGGCGCTTTTGCGATTCATGTTACGAAACATGTTGAAACCGGCCGCATTAAAACTATACTGTATCGTTTACATAATCCAACTTTGACAGGCTGACAAGGGGCTTTGGATGGCGAAGGAAGCAACAATGACGGCGACGCGCCCGGCCCGGCGGGGCGGCGGCGGCCGTCCGACCCGCGAGGAGGCCGTGCGGCGTGACGCCCGCCTGCTCGAGGTCGCAACCAGGCTGTTCATGGAGCGGGGTTTCGACTGCACGTCGATCGATGCGGTCGCGGAGACGGCCGGCGTCAGCAAGCCGACCGTCTATGCGCGGTATCATGACAAGCGCGATCTGTTC
>DATMQV010000144.1:0-3066 GCA_035566615.1 Xanthobacteraceae bacterium | reverse complement strand
CCGATGAAGGCCGTCGTCACCGGCCCGGATGGCGTCGAACGGCCGATCCATGGCGGCTCTTACGGCATTGGCCCGAGCCGGCTGGTCGCGGCCATTATCGAAGCGTCCCACGACGAGGCCGGCATTCGCTGGCCCGACGCGGTCGCACCGTTCAATGTCGCAATCCTCAATCTCAAGCAGGGCGGGAGCGACACCGATGCGGCTTGCGAAAAGCTCTATGCCGCACTCATGGCTAAGGGCATCGACGTGCTCTATCACGATCTTGACGAGCGGCCGGGTTCCAAATTCGCCACGGCCGACCTCATCGGCGTTCCCTGGCAAATCATGGTCGGGCCGCGCGGCCTTGCCGAGGGCAAGGTCGAGGTCAAGCGCCGCTTCGACGGTTCGCGGGAACTTCTCGCGCCGGCCGACGCGCTTGTCCGCGTCGGCGCATGAGCATGTCCCGGAAAACTGGACACCGGTTTTCCGAAAGGACATGTGAACCGGTATGATTTGAGAGCACAGTCCGATTCTACCAATCGGGCTGTGCTCGGAGACGCAGTCGGATGGCGAAGCTTCCGATGGTGATTTTTGCGCTAAAGCTGTGCGCTGCTGCGCCGCAGCGGCTTTTGGCGGCTTGAATCCGCCAGAATCATGTGAAACTCGGTAATCTCGCGGGGACTGCACAATAATGCGAGAGCCGATCGGCACTCATCCCTTCGCGCCGTTTGAGTGGATGCTGTCGCTGCGCTACCTGCGTGCGCGGCGCAAGGAAGGATTCATTTCGGTCATCGCCACAATTTCGTTTCTCGGCATCATGCTCGGCGTGATGACGCTGATCGTGGTCATGGCGGTGATGAACGGCTTCCGTCAGGAACTCCTGGAAAAGATCTTGGGGCTTAACGGCCACCTCTTGATCCAGCCGCTCGAATCCCCGCTCACCGACTGGCAGGCCGTCGCCGAACGGGTTTCGAACGCGGCCGGGGTGCGGCTTGCCGCGCCGATCGTCGAAGGTCAGGCCCTGGCCTCGTCGCCGTTCAATGCTTCGGGCGTGCTGGTGCGCGGCATTCGCGGCGCGGATCTGACCAAGCTGTCGTCGGTCGCCAGCAACATCAAATTCGGAACGCTCGACGGCTTCGACGAAGGACAGGGGATTGCCATCGGCAAACGGCTCGCCGATCAGCTTTCGCTGCGGGTCGGCGACAGCATCACGCTGGTGGCGCCGCGCGGCGCGGTCACGCCGATGGGCACGACGCCGCGCATCAAGTCCTACAAGATTGCCGCCATCTTCGAGATCGGCATGTCGGAATACGACGCCGCTTTCGTGTTCATGCCGCTGCCCGAGGCGCAGGCCTATTTCAATCGCGCGGGCGACGTCACCTCCATCGAGATCTATACCGATAATCCCGACCGTGTTGATGAGCGCTTTCGCAAGCTCATCCACGACACCGCCGGCCGCCCGATCTACATGATCGACTGGCAGCACCGCAACGCCACCTTCTTCAATGCGCTCCAGGTCGAGCGCAACGTGATGTTCCTGATCCTGATGCTGATCCTGCTGGTGGCTGCGCTCAATATCGTGTCCGGCTTGTTCATGTTGGTTAAAGACAAGGGCAGCGACGTCGCCATTCTGCGCACCATGGGCGCGACGCCGGGCGCGATCATGCGGGTCTTTCTCATCACCGGTGCGTCGATCGGCGTGGTCGGCACCGTTGTCGGCTTTCTGCTCGGCACGATCATCTGCCTGAACGCCGACGCCATCCGCCGTTTTTTCTCCTGGCTCACCAACACTGAGCTGTTTTCGCCCGAGCTCTATTTTCTGTCGCGGCTGCCGGCCGAAATGAATGCCGGCGAGACTACGGCAGTGGTGGTGATGGCGCTCGGGTTGTCGCTGTTGGCGACGCTCTATCCTTCGTGGCGGGCCGCGCGGCTCGATCCGGTCGAAGCCCTGCGGTACGAATGATCACGCGCGATGGATGAGAAAACCGCCATCATGGAGCCCGCGCCATCGACTGCCGCCGCTCCCGCCGCCAGCGACGAAAAGCGACCGCTCCTGTTCCTGCACGCAATCTCGCGGCGTTTCCGTCAAGGCGACAACACGCTCGATATTCTCAGGAGCGCCGAGCTCGCGGTGTGGCCCGGCCAGTCGGTGGCCCTGATCGCGCCCTCGGGCGCCGGCAAATCGACGCTCTTGCATATCGCCGGGCTACTCGAACAACCCGACGCCGGCGAGGTCTATATCGATTCCGTCGCCACCTCGAACCTCGCCGACCTTGAGCGCACCCGCATCCGCCGCGACGACATCGGCTTCGTCTATCAATTCCACCATCTGCTGCCGGAATTTTCGGCGGTGGAGAACGTGATGCTGCCGCAGATGATCCGCGGTCTCAAAAAGTCGGAAGCGCGCACGCGCGCATCTGAGCTCTTGTCGTATCTGGGGCTGAAAGATCGTCTGGAGCACCGCCCGGCGGAGCTTTCCGGCGGCGAGCAGCAGCGGGTTGCGATTGCGCGCGCGGTCGCCAACGCGCCGCGCATCCTGCTCGCGGATGAGCCAACCGGCAATCTCGATCAGCGCACGTCCCAGCGGGTGTTCGCGACGATGAGCCAATTGGTGCGTGCTTCGGGGCTCGCCGCCATTATCGCCACCCACAATCTCGACATCGCCTCCCAGATGGACCGCCGCGTCACGATCCGCGAGGGCGGGGTGGTGGAGCTGGAGTAGGCACTCGGCTCGTTATTGCCGGGCTCGCGCGCTGGGCTGGACTGCCTCGCGGTGTTTGCTATCGGGCCGGCCACTTCGGGGCCGAACCCGTTGGCCCGCAATGACGGCAAGAAAAGAGGCCGCCTGCAGGCGGCCTCGTCGTCGAGTTCGCCGATCGGCGCTCTGCTTACCAGCAGGGCGCGCACCAGCAGCGATACGGGCCGCAGACCCGATGACGGCCTGGCGGGCACCAGCGGCCCCACACGCCGCCGCACGCTGCCTTGTGGATGATGGTCGCATTCTGCGCCTGCGCATTGAGGCTCGAAGCACCCTGTGTCTGCGCGTTGGCGACAGTCATCGATCCAACAACAAAGATCGCGGCAGCC
>DATMQV010000143.1:0-3700 GCA_035566615.1 Xanthobacteraceae bacterium | reverse complement strand
CGTGTCGAAAGCCGCCGACGATGCGGCGGTGCTGGCAGCCGCGCTCGACGGCGATGATGTGGAAACAGCGCTCCGCCGCTACGAAGCGGAGCGCTTGCCGGACAACAACCGCATCATCGAGCGCGCGCGCCATCTCGGCGCGTATCTGCAAGCAGCGCAGAGCGCCGAGGAGCGTACGCGCTCGGCGCAGCACGGCACTCCGCAAGCGGTGCTCGACGAAACTGCAGTTCTGGATTTTTTGCACGTGTGACTGCCGACATTTCCCGCCCGGTCATCGCGTTGGCCACGTCCAGGACGGCCGCTCGTCGGGTTGAACAAGAGTCTCCCCGAGTTGCTTCTCCAGCACGATCTGCCCCGCCTGCGGGTCTTTCGCGAGAGCCGACACGAGCGCGCCGCATGCGAGACGACGATGACCTGCGTGCGCTGCGCGGCTTGAGCGATGAGGCGCGCGAGCGGTGGCAACAGGTCCGGATGCAGGCTGGTCTCCGGCTCGTTGAGAATCATCAGGTCCGGCAGACGCGGTGACAACAGTGCCGCGATCAGCAGCAGATAGCGCAATGTGCCGTCGGAAAGCTCGGCCGCTTTCAATGAACGCAACAGGCCGTGTTGCCTCATGTGCAATTCGAAATAGCCGTCGCTGCTCGTGATTTCGATCTTGCAACCGGGAAACGCATCGGCGATTGCCGCGTCAAGCTCTTTCGGATTGCCGATCTCGCGTATGGTTTGGATGGCGGCGGGGAGGTCGGACCCGTCGCTGCCGAGCACCGGCGTGTAGGTCCCGACTTGCGGCCTGCGCGCCGGGGCGTCGCGATCCGTGCGGAAATGGTCGTAGAAGCGCCAGTCCCGCATCCGGTCGCGCAGCAACAACAGTTCGGGCGCATCGCGTGGATCGCTGCAATGGGTCATCATGCTGTCGAACGGCGCCAGATGCGTGGCGACTTGCCGCCACGCGCCGGCTTCGTCGCGAACGCGAGCGCTCGGACCATCGCGCACGGCGAACGCGTTGGCGCGGGCGAGCGTTTCCCCGACCCATTGGCTCTCCGCCTTGATCTCCGGATCGCGGGCAAAGTGCGATGCGGAAGGAATGGGCAAGCCGAGATCGATCGCGTAGCCATAGTCCTTGCCCGCAAAGCCGAGCTTCAGGCTCACCGACGCCTTGCGTACGGTGCCTTGCACCGGCTGCACGCCTTTCTTCATTGCGCGAGAAGGATTCCGGCCCGGCCCACAATGTCGAATGCAGGTCGCCCTCGGCGGCGAGCGATTGGATGATGCGGCCCTGCGCGATGTCCGCCAACAGGCGCACGGCACGATAAAGGCTCGACTTGCCGCTGCCGTTCGCCCCGGTCACCACATTGAGCGCGCCAAGTCCCAGTCTGACGTCGCGCAGCGATCGATAGCCGGAAATGGCGAGCTTGGTGATCATGACGTTCGGCGCGTGCGCGCCGCCGCGATCAGGTCGTAACTTCGTCGCGGAAGCTTGCGGTGGTTGGGCTTGCGGCAACGAGATTTGGATAGAACGTCTTGAAATCGGCCAGGATGGTGGCGAACGGTACGTCCGCATAGGCGCCGCGGTCCTGAAGGTACTCCATGTGGCGGCGGCCGGCCTGATCGAACGGATGAAACAGGTTGTCGTTGACGCCGTCGAAGTCGAGCGGCTTGATCCTAGCGCGCTCGCACAGAACCTTGTCGAAGGCCGGCGTGCACTTCACCCATTTCCCGTCGATCTTCAACTCGGTGTAGGAGTGCCAGATGAAGGTATCGCCGACCTGCTCCTTGAGCCGCTTCGAGGTGAGATGGTTGCGCACGTCCGCATAGCCGGGCCGCGCCGGAATGCCGGCAGCGCGCGCGGCGGCGGTGAGCAGCGCCGACTTGCCGACGCAAAAGCCCCGGCCTGCGCGCAACACGTCGCTGGCACGGAATTCGGCCGGATTGAGAAAGTCGATATACGGGTCGTACTGGATCTGATCGCGCACCGCCCCGTAGAGCGCGAGCGCTTTGTCCTTGACGGTTTCCGCATCGCCGAGCGCGTTGTGGGCAAACGCGACGATCGCCGGATCGTCGCTGTCGATGAAGGGCGTGGCGTGCAAATAGTCGGTCTCTTTTGTCGTCATTTCTTTTGTCGTCATTGCGTCCGTCGACATCTCATCCGTGGTCCATAACTTACTCGGCATGCGCCAGGCGTCCAGCCCTTCGCAACATCACAGTGCGATGCGCCGGCCTTCCTCCGCCGCCCAATATCCCGCGTATTGGATGCGGGTGGTTTCGTAGGCGAGTTCCAGATCGGCCAGCGGCTGCCGGCCGGTCGCGACGCATTCCATGAAATCCTGGATCTCTTGCAAATAGCCACGCGTCCATTCCTCTTCGAGGCAAACGAATTGCCAGCCGGTCTTGCGGTCCGCCTTCTCGGTGAAATAAACGCCGCCGAGCTTGCTCTCGTCGGTCATATAGGTCGTCATCTGGTTGTTCGGCGTGATATTGGCGAACAGCAATCCGCTATTGGTGTAAGTCTCGATCAGATTGCGCACGCCGCCCATGATCATGTCGCCCGACAGGACGACGGCCTTGGTGCCGTCCGTGAACGTCACGGTCATCATGCCCCAATCCTCGACGTCGACCGGGTTGGCTTTGATGAAGGGGCGTTCCGAAGGCGCAAGGCAAGCCGCGACATTGCCGACGTCGGCGGTCACGTCGCGCACGCCGATGGTTTCGCCGCGCGCGCGGGCTTCGATGCGCTTGAGATAAAGCACCGCGGCCAACGGGTGACATCCCATCCGGATCAGCGAGCCGCCGCCGGTCATCGACCACTGCGCCGCGTGCGCGGCGTGCGAGCCGCTGTGGCTCTCCTCGGCTTTCATGAACAGGATCTTGTCGCCGGTCGCGTTGAGGATTTCGACGGTCTTCGCCAGCGCCGGCGCATAGACCCAGTCTTCGGCATACATGAACAGCTTGCCGCTGTTCTCGATCGCCGCGCGCAAGTCCTTCAGCTCGGCCATGACGTGCTCGTACATCGCCGCTTTGGGCACCTTCGTGCCGATTGGCGCCGGGTCGCCCGGACGGCCGAAATAGCCGGTGAGCGGCTTCTCACAGATCACATGCTTTCCGGCGCGCACTGCGTCGATGATCATCTGCGCATGCAGCGCCGGCGGCGTGCAGATATCGACAACGTCGATCGCCGGATCGGCCAGCAGCGCACGATAGTCGCGATAGGTCTGAGCGATCTTGTGCTTTTGCGCGAACGTCTCGACCTGATCGCTGCGCGATACGGCGGCCACCACCTCGGCGCCGACGCCGTAGACGCGTTTGTAGGCGTACATGTGCAGTTCGGCGACAAAGCCCGTGCCGACGAGTCCGACCCTGACCTTGGTCATGCGCGCGCGGCCTGTCTGCTCACACGTGCTGGCCGCCATTGATGTGGATTTCGGCGCCGTTCACGTAAGACGAAGTCTCCGTGCACAGCACGTAGATGATCTTCGCCACTTCATCGGGCGTGCCGAGCCGATGCATCGGGATCATCTCGACGATCTTCTCGGTGCCCGGCGAAAGCATCGCGGTATCGATCTCGCCCGGCGCGATGGCGTTGACCCGCACGCCGACCGCGCCGAAATCGTGCGCCATCTCGCGGGTGAGCGCGGCGAGCGCCGCTTTCGAGGTCGAATACGCCGCGCCGGCAAACGGATGCACGCGCGAGCCCGCGATCGAG
>DATMQV010000142.1:0-3329 GCA_035566615.1 Xanthobacteraceae bacterium | reverse complement strand
ACCACGCCGGTCGGCACCATCAGCCAGACGGCGCGCGGCTTCGTTAGCTTCTTGACGAAGTCCGGCAGCAACGTGGTGCCGACGGCTTTCTCCTTGACCAGCTCCGCCACCGCGCTTGCTGATTGGTTGTACACCACGCATTGATGGCCGCCCTTCAACAGGCGGCGCACCATGTTCCCGCCCATCCGGCCAAGACCGATCATTCCAAGCTGCATGGCTTAGCCCTCCATAGATGAACGGCGTTCCGGTCGGACGCCCGACGAGGCGGCAGGAGACAGGCTTGCCCCTTTCCGCTCGAACACATCGACAAATTCACGATAGCGCCGGGCGATCTCGGCGACGGTCTGATCGCGCGTCGCTTGTTTGCTCCGCCAGGTGGCCAGCGGATCCCAGAAAGCAGTGCGGCCGATCGCGAACCCAATGAAGCCCGGCACAGCCGCCGCGGTCTCGAGCCATTCACGGACTTTGCAGTCGTCCTCGCCGCGACCGAGAACGATGCAGCCGACCATGTGACGCCCGCCGGCGCGCGCCGCTGCGACAACACGCTCGCAATCCTCGCGCCGATCAAGCCCTTCAACCTTCCACAGATCCGGCTCCACGCCCTGATCTTGGAGTTCCTGAATGGCTTCGACCATCAGGCGAGGCCGTAGCTCGAGATCATAGGCCCTTTTGTCGCCGGCGAGCTTGTCGAGTTGCATCTTCTCCGCCGGAACCAGAAGCTCGAACATGAAGCGGCTGCGGCCGCGGGCGGCGAGAAAATCGGACAGGCGTTTCAAGCTGGCCGCCTGGCGTTTGTTCAACGCGCCATCGCCCTGCGGATTGTACCGCACCAGCACTTTGCAGAAGGTCGGATCGAACGCTTCGATATGGCGCGCGAAATCCTCGCCATATTCGAAACCGAATTCGTGTTGTCCGCTTTTCTCCGCCGGGCAAGCGGTGGTGATTTTCTTGGAGGCGGCGTCGCGCAGAATGGCGGCGCCAAATTGCTCGTCAACAAGGATGCCCGCCTTCTCCTTCGGTACCCCGCGCGCGAGCGCTGCAAGAAAGCCATCGTAGATGACCCGCTTGGCGCCGGCGATCTCTGCCGTCTGCGCATCGCTAAGCGGCGACTGCCAGCCGAACATTTTGGTTTGGAACGAGCCGCGATGATCGAACGGCTGAATATAGAGTGGACGATCATATCCTCGCGGCATCAAGCATCTCCCTTAAGCTTGCGATACCGGCGGATCAGCGTGTTCGTCGAGCTATCATGTTCGAGCTTTGGCTCCGTTGCGCTTTCCAGTTCGGGAATGATCCGCTGGGCAAGAGCCTTGCCGAGTTCAACGCCCCATTGGTCGAAGGAATCGATCTGCCAGATCGTGCCCTGGGTGAAGACAAGGTGCTCGTAGAGCGCCACGAGTTTGCCCAACGCTGCCGGGGTGAGCGCGTCCAGCATGATGGTGTTGGACGGGCGATTTCCCTCGAACAGACGGTGCGGCACAAGCCAATCGGGCGTGCCTTCCGCCTTGACTTGATCGGCGGTTTTGCCGAAAGCCAGCGCCTCCGTCTGCGCGAAGACATTGGCGATCAGCATATCGTGATGCCGGCCCAATGGATTGAGCGGCCGGGTGAAAGCGATGAAGTCGCAAGGTATCAGGCGCGTGCCTTGATGGATCAGTTGATAGAATGAATGCTGGCCATTCGTTCCCGGCTCGCCCCAAAAGATCGGCCCAGTGTCGTAATCGGCCCGCATGCCATCGAGCGTGACGTGCTTGCCGTTGCTCTCCATGGTGAGTTGCTGAAGATAGGCGGGAAACCGCTTCAGATATTGTTCGTATGGCAGCACGGCGACGGTCTGGGCGCCGAAGAAGTCGTTGTACCAGAGGCCGATCAGGCCCATCAGCACCGGCAGATTACGCTCGAAAGGCGCCGTCCGGAAGTGTTCGTCCATCTCATGAAAACCGTCGAGCATGGCGCGGAAATTGTCCGGCCCGATGGCCAGCATGGTCGAAAGACCGATGGCCGAATCCATGGAATAGCGGCCGCCGACCCAATCCCAGAAGCCGAACATGTTGGCGGTGTCGATGCCGAACTTCGCAACCTCCTTCGCATTGGTCGATACGGCGACAAAATGTTTGGCGATGGCGCCCAGCTCGCCTTGCATGCCCGCCAATAGCCACTCGCGCGCGGTGCGCGCGTTGGTCATGGTTTCCAGCGTCGTGAAGGTCTTGGAGGAGACGATAAACATTGTCTCCGCCGGATCGAGATCGCGCACCGCTTCGGCGAAATCCGTACCGTCGACGTTAGAGACGAAACGGAACGTCATGGCCCGGTCGCTGTAGTGCTTGAGGGCTTCGTAGGCCATGACCGGTCCAAGATCTGATCCGCCGATACCGATATTGATGACATTGTGGATGCGCTTGCCGGTCTGGCCCTTCCAGTCGCCGCAGCGCACGCGCTTGGAAAAGTCCGCCATCCTGTCCAGAACGGCGTGAACGTCGGGGACTACATTGCGGCCATCGTGGAGAATATTGGCGTCGCGCGGTGCGCGCAGCGCGACATGCAGGACGGCGCGGTTCTCCGAGACATTGATCTTATCGCCGCGGAACATGGCGTCGACGCGATCGCGCAGCCCCGACTCTTGCGCGAGCCGCAACAACAGTCGCAGTGTCTCGTCGGTGATCCGGTTCTTGGAATAGTCGAGATAGACCCCGGCCGCTTCGAGCGCCAGCCTCTCGCCGCGGTCGCGATCGTCGGCAAAAAGCTGCAGTAGATGGACGCTCTTGAGTTTCTGATAATGCTTCTCGAGCAACGCCCAGGCGGGGCGGCTGCGCAGCGGCGGCACGCTGACGGATTGAGTGCCGGTGGAATCGGACGTTCGCTTGCGTTGACCGGACGCGATTGCCATGGGAATCAGCTCGCTTTGCGCATAGCCGCGCTCTTGGATTCGATGCAGGCCATCAGGTCGTTCCACGATTTGTCGAACGACGCGGCGCCGTCGTCCTGAAGCTTTTGCGCCAAGGCGTTGATGTCAATGCCGGCGTTCGCAAAGGCGCCGAGCACCTTCTCGCAGTCGCCTCCGTCCGGTGCTAGCGTCGCGCCGATTTCCCCATGCTGGCCGAACGCTTTGAGCGTGCCCTCGGGCATGGTGTTGATCGTGAAGGGCGCCGCGAGCGCTTTCACATAAAGTGTGTCGGAGGCTTTTGGATCCTTGGTGCCGGTGCTGGCCCAAAGGAGGCGTTGCGCGCGGGCGCCGGCGTTGGCGGCACGTTGAAAACGTGGCGAGGCGAGCAAGTCGAGATAGGCTTTGTAGGCGCGCTGCGCGATGGCGATACCGAGCCGATTGGTCA
>DATMQV010000141.1:0-28100 GCA_035566615.1 Xanthobacteraceae bacterium | reverse complement strand
CCGGCGACCGAGAGCGCCGCTGCGCAACGCGCCGTGGTGCTTCCGGGCTTCTGGGATCCGCGCCGGCGGCCGGAGCGGCCTGATCTGACCCGCATCCAGACCATCCGCTTTCTCACCGACGTCGATTATCCGCCGTTCAACTATGTCGGCCCGGACGGCAACCCGGCCGGTTTCAATATCGATCTCGCAAGGCTCATTTGCGAGGAGATCAAGATCAGCTGCACCATCCAGGCGCGGTCCTTCAACACGCTGCTCGATGCGCTCAACGACAATCGCGGCGACGCGGTGATCGCCTCGATCGCGCCGACCGCGGATACCCGGCGCCGCGCCGATTTCACCGATCCCTATTACCGCACGCCGGCGCGTTTCGTGGCGCGGCTCGATTCGCCGATCGCCGACGTGCTGCCGGAGCGGCTCGAAGGCAAGAAGATCGCGGTCGTTGCCGGCACCTCGCACGAGGCCTACCTCAAGGCCATGTTCACCGAGGCCCAGGTGCGCGCCTATCCCAACGCCGAGGCGGCGCGCGAGGCGCTGCGCAATAAGGACGCCGATCTTCTGTTCGGCGACGGCATCGCGCTCGCTTTCTGGCTCAATGGCGCGGATTCCGCCGGCTGCTGCAGCTTCCGCGGCGGGCCGTTTCTGGAAAGCCGCTTCTTCGGCGAAGGCATCGGCATCGCGGTGAAACGCGACAACGACCTGTTGCGGCAGACGCTCAATTGGGCGCTGTTCCAGCTCTGGGAAAAAGGCAGCTTCACCGACCTGTGGCTGCGCTATTTCCCGATCAGCCCGTTTTAGACCATGATCCGATCAGGCGAGCGCATAGCACCGCTCATTCCCGCGCAAGCGGGAATCCAAGGGCGGCTGCAAAGCGCTGGGTCCCCGCCTTCGCGGGGACGAGCGGAATGAGAGTACCTGATCCAAGTCGATCGCTCTTTGGTCTCGTTCCGCTCGCGCTTCGGCGAAACGGACCACTCTAAGAACAACCGGCCTTAAGAAACAGACCATGACGGCAGTGACGATTGAGGATGCATCGAATTTGCGGGCGCTTGCGGAGCAGTCGCACGCCTGGCCGTTCGAGGAAGCGCGCAAGATCGTTGCGCGGCTGAAGAAGCGCGCGAATGACGAAGTCATTTTTGAAACCGGCTACGGCCCGTCCGGCCTGCCGCATATCGGCACCTTCGGCGAAGTGGCGCGCACCACCATGGTGCGCCACGCCTTCCGCGTGCTCACCGACGACAAGATCAAGACGCGTCTGATCGCTTTCTCCGACGACATGGACGGCTTGCGCAAGGTGCCCGACAACATCCCCAACAAGGAGATGGTCGCGCAGCATCTCAACAAGCCGCTCACCGAGGTGCCCGATCCGTTCGGCACGCACGGAAGCTTCGGCGAACACAACAATGCGCGGCTGCGCGCCTTTCTCGATCAATTCGGCTTCGACTACGAGTTCATGTCCTCGACCGCCTGCTACACGTCGGGCCGTTTCGACGAAGCTCTCCTCAAAGTGCTGGCGCATTTCGATCAGGTCATGGCGATCATGCTGCCGTCGCTGCGCGAGGAGCGCGCGCAATCCTATTCGCCGTTCCTGCCGATCTCGCCGCGGACCCGCAGCGTGCTGCAGGTGCCGGTGATCTCCCATGATGCCAAGGCCGGCACCATTACCTACGAGGATCCGGATACGCGCGAGCAGGTGACGACGCCCGTCACCGGCGGCCGTTGCAAATTGCAGTGGAAGCCAGACTGGGCGATGCGCTGGGTCGCGCTCGGCGTCGATTATGAGATGGCCGGCAAGGATCTGATCGACTCGGTGAAGCTTTCCGGCGAGATCTGCCGCGCGCTAGGCGGGGTGCCGCCGGAGGGCTTCAACTACGAGCTCTTTCTCGACGAGACCGGCCAGAAAATCTCCAAGTCGAAAGGCAATGGGCTCACCATCGACGAGTGGCTGCGCTACGCGAGTCCCGAGAGTCTATCGTTGTTCATGTACCGGGAACCGAAGGCGGCCAAGCGGCTTTATTTCGACGTGATCCCGCGTAATGTCGACGAATACTATCAATACCTTGACGCGTACGAGCGGCAGGGCCCGCGCGAGCGGCTGTCGAATCCGGTCTGGCACATTCATTCCGGCGCGCCGCCCAAGATCGACAATCCGGTGCCGTTTGCGATGCTGTTGTCGCTCGTCACCGCTTCGAATGCGGAGAATGCCGACACGCTGTGGGGCTTCATCGGCCGCTATCGCCCCGGCGTCACCCGCGCGACCCATCCGCACCTCGCCAAGCTCGTCGATTACGCCATTCATTACTTCCGCGACTTCGTGCTGCCGGCGAAAAAATTCCGCGAGCCGAGCGACGGCGAGCGCGCCGCGCTCATCGACTTGCGCGATGCGCTCTCGCAACTGCGCCCCGATGCCGACGCGCAGGAAATCCAAGATGTTGTTTATGAGGTCGGCCGGCGCGAGCCCTTCCTCGATCACAAGAAGAAGGCCAAGGACGGCAAGCCCGGCGTCTCGCTCGACTGGTTCAACATGCTCTATCAGGTGCTGCTCGGCCAGGAGAAAGGCCCGCGCTTCGGTTCGTTCGTCGCCGCCTACGGCATCCAGAACACCGTCGACATGATCGACGGCGCGCTCGCAAGATCGGCTTGACCAAATAACCCTCCCCCTGAAAGGGGGAGGTGAGGGTGGGAGTCACGCGGCCGCACCGCTTGCGCCGACGTTGAAAACGGATCCCCATCGGCTCGCTGCGCTCGCCACCTCCCCCTTTCAGGGGGACGATATTGGAAGCCGCTAAGGAGGCGCGGACGTTATAGGTCCTCAATGCGAATACCGCGGCCAGCACGCAGGTTCCGACGCGCCTTTTCGATCCGCTGCAAAAACCGTGAATCGTTTTGCAGTCGATACTCGAACCAATCATCGTCAGATTTAAACCCGATCAGAACACCGGCCGGCTTACCGTGGCGCGTGATCACGATATCGCCGTCTGCCGCTTCGCGCAGCAAATGCGAGAGCCCGTCCTTTACTTCCGAAAGCGGAATTTCCCTTACTCCGCTTTTCCGGGTTGACTTAGCCATGACTCCGACTCTGCTTTGCTGATGCGAGGATTTCCACGCTCGAATTCGAAATATCGTAGAAGACGCGAACATCGTCCACGCGCAGTCTGTATTGCGGACGTCCGAGTCCGCGCAGCCTTTTAATCCGACTGCGGCTAGTTCTCGTCGGCTCATGCCGAAGATGGGTTTCGATTGCCGCGCGGACAACTGCCCGGACGTTGGCTTTAAGGCGCTTGAGGTCTTCGACCCGCTTCCGCAGCGACTAAGATCGCGTACGGCATTATAGCCAGAATATAGCCAGATTTCTACGCCGAAAACCTACTGACTAACCCACAGAATGCGCGCCATCCAGAGCACGTCCTCGGCCATGAGCGTGCGGTCCTCGTGCTCGGCATTGAGCGAACAAAGCTCGACGGCGCTAGGGGTCCGGCGCTTGAGCTCTTTGGCCATCACTTCGCCGTCGCGGGTTTTCACCACCACGCGGTCGCCGCGGCGCACGGGCGCTGACGGCGAAACCAGGATCACGTCGCCGTCCCGATAGGCCGGCAGCATCGACTGGCCGGAAATCTTCAGCGCATAGGCGTGCGTGTCGGCGACTTCCGGAAATGCGATCTGGTCCCAGCCCTCGCCGGCCGGAAAGCCGGCATCGTCGAAATAGCCGCCACTGCCGGCCTGCGCGAAGCCGAGAAGCGGTAGCGTCTTTGACAACGTCTTGGCCGTATGGCTGTCGCCGGCAGTCATCAAGCCGACGAACGCCTCGACCGGCGTGCCGGTCGCCGTCAGCGCCTTGGCAATCGACTCGGTCGAGGGCCAGCGCGCGCGACCCTCCGCGGTCATGCGTTTCGACTTGTTGAACGTGGTCGGATCAAGCCCGGCGCGGCGCGCGAGTCCGGAAGCCGACAGACCGGCTTGCTCCGCCAGACGATCGATCGCCGACCAGATCTGCGCATGGGTGAGCATCGAAAGCCCCCAAAGCCGCTGCCACGATGATAGGAATGATTGCCTGATCGCTCAAGTCCTGTCACAAGTCGAGCCGCGCCGAGCATGATGCGGAAAAGTGGAAGCCGGTTTTCCGAAAAGATCATGCTCAAACAAAACGCTAGAGCGGGGTGACGTTTCGAAGAGAAATCATCCCGCTCTAGGAGCTTACCAGCAACCCAAGCCGCGCTTATGAACACGCCGGCAGGACTGCCGGTCGAGACGCAGGGCGAAAGGTGTGACGACGATCTACAAAATCTGCGAGCGCACCGCATGGGAGGAGGCCGAAGCTGCCGGGCGATACGCCGGGTCGCCGGTCGATCACCGCGACGGCTTCATCCATTTCTCCAGCGCCGCGCAGCTAGAGGGCACGGCGGCCAAACATTTTGCCGGCCTGTCGGATTTGGTGCTGGTCGCGGTCGATGACGACGCGCTCGGCGGCGCACTGAAATGGGAAGCCTCGCGCGGCGGTGAGCTTTTTCCTCACCTCTATGCCGCGCTTGCATTGTCGGCGGTGCTGTGGGTGCGCCCGCTCGCCGACGAGATCGAAGGCCGGCGTGCTTTTCCGGAGCTCGTCTCGTGATTGCCGCGTTCGAGCATCTCGTCCGGCCGCTCCTGCACGCGCTTGATCCGGAAGATGCTCACGCGCTCACGCTCAAGCTTCTGAAATGCGCGCCGGTGCTGCCCGGTGTGCGCGACGACCCGCGGCTCGCGGTGCGCGCCTTCGGGCTGAATTTTCCCAACCCGGTCGGCATGGCGGCGGGTTTCGACAAGAATGCGGAAGTGCCGGATGTGCTGCTGCGGCTCGGCTTCGGCTTTGTCGAGGTCGGCACCATTACGCCGCGGCCGCAGCTGGGCAATCCGCGCCCGCGGCTGTTTCGCCTCGACGCAGATGGCGGCGTGATCAACCGGCTGGGTTTCAACTCGCAAGGGTCCGACGCGGTGCTGCGGCGGCTTGCGGCGCGCGCCGATGCCGGCGGCATTGTCGGGATCAATGTCGGCGCCAACAAAGACTCGGCAGACCGCGTTGCCGATTACGTGACTCTGATCGAGCGCTTTGCCTCGGTCGCAAGCTACGTCACCGTCAATATCTCCTCGCCCAACACGCCGGGCTTGCGCAACCTGCAGCAGGCGACCGCGCTCGACGATCTGCTCGCGCGCGTCGTCGATGCGCGCGAGCGCGTGGCGCCGAATGCAGGCCCGACGCCGGTGCTGCTGAAAATCGCACCCGACCTGTCGCTAGCCGAGCTCGATGATGTGGTCGGCATCGCGCGGTCGCGCCGGGTCGATGGCATGATCGTCGGCAACACGACGCTCGCACGTCCGCCGAGGCTACTGGAAACGAAGCTTGCGCAAGAGGCGGGCGGTTTGTCCGGCAGTCCGCTGCGTGCGCTTGCAACCCGTATGCTGGCCGAAACTTATGTGCGGGTCGAAGGCGTGTTTCCGCTCATCGGCGCCGGCGGCATCGATTCGGGTTCGGCTGCACTTGCCAAGGTCCGCGCCGGCGCGACGCTGTTGCAGCTTTATTCGGCTTTGGTGTTCCGCGGCCTCGGCCTGGTCGCCGACATCAAATCGGCGCTGGTCGGCGCGCTCGAGCGCCACCGATTCGACAGCCTCGCCGAATTGACCGGCGTCGACGCGGCCGCGGTCACCGCCGAGCCGTGGCCCGATTAGCGGGTTTCTTTGCCGCTGCGACCATCCTCGAATCGCCAGGCCGCCGCGCCCGGCGTCGGCGCCAGCACCGGCTGCAGGACCGGCACCAGCCGGCGCCGTTCGCGCCGGGTCGGAATCGCGCGATAGACCTGTTTGGTCGCCTCGACGATATGCACGCCGGCAAACGGGGCCGAGATGGTGGACCCGGCGCGTTCCCAGGCGACCGCAGAGCGCAAAAACCAGCCGCGTCCCACCGGCGGCACATAAAGGGCTTCGCCCCAGGCCACCGGCGTGAACCAAGTCTCGCGCAACAGATGCGTGAGCTGCGGCCGCGAATAAGGCCGGCCATGGCCGAACGGCGTCGTATCCATGCGCGCCCACAGCCCGCGCCGGTTCGGCACCACCGCGAGCAAGCGGCCGCCGCCGGCCAGCACGCGCCAGACTTCGCGCAAAAGCCCGACCGGATCGGTCGAGTTCTCGAGCGCGTGCACCAGCAGCACACGGTCGACCGCCGAGTCGGTGAGCGGCAAGTCGTCTTCCTCGACCAGCGCGGCGAGCGCCGGCTTTGCCGAGGGCCAGCGCACCACGCCTTGCGGCGCTGGCATCAGCGCAAGGCAGCGTTCCGCCTCTTCGCGAAACAAGCCGAGATACGGCGTGGCGTAGCCGATCCCGAGCACGCGCTGGCCGGTCGTATCGGTCCAATGCGTGCGGATGCCGCGGCCGATGAACCGCCGCGCCACGACGCCCAGCCGCTGAGCATAGAAATTGCGAAGGTCGACGACGTCCATGGCCGCAAATTACCACGTATTTTGCCGTCATTCCGGGCCGAGCCAGCGGGTCCGCCCGATGGTAAACTCCGCGAGGCGCCCGGAATCACTAGCCGCTGACCTTGCGGTTAATAATATGGAGCCCTTACGTTACGGTTCGCGATTTATGAATTTCCGGGTTCGTGCTTTCAGCATGCCCCGGAATGACCGGGAGTGGACATGCCAGCGCAGACCTATTTGTTCCCCTGCCTTAGCGACAATTTCGGCGTTCTCCTGCACGATCCGCAAACCGGCGCCACCGCCTCGATCGATGCGCCTGAGGCCGCGCCGGTCGAGGCCGCCCTGCAAAAGACCGGCTGGCGGCTGACCGACATCCTGGTCACCCATCATCATGCCGATCACACCGCCGGCATCGGCGAGCTTAAGGCCAAGCACAAATGTCGCGTGGTGGCGCCGCGCGGCGAGAAGCAGCCGATCGCGCATGTCGATGAAAAAGTCGGCGAGGGCGATGCCGTGAAGGTCGGCGGGCTCACCGGCCGCGTCATCGACACGCCCGGCCACACCGCCGGTCACATCTCCTACTTCTTCCCGGCGGATAAGCTCGTCTTTGTGGGCGACACGCTGTTCTCGATCGGCTGCGGCCGCGTCATCGAGGGCACGCCGGAAATGATGTGGCAATCGCTGCTCAAGCTGCGCGGCCTGCCTGACGACACGCAATTCTTTTGCGGCCACGAATATACCGACGCCAATATCCGCTTCGCCAAGACCATCGAGCCGGACAACAAAGCGCTGGCCGCGCGCGCCGACGAGGTCAAGCGGCTCCTTGCCGCCGGCAAGGCCACCATCCCGGCGGCGATCGGCGCCGAGAAGGCGGAGAATCCGTTCTTGCGCGCCGACCTGCCGGAGGTCGCGCAGTCTGTCGGTCTCGCCGGCAGCCCGGCCTGGAAGGTGTTCGCGGAAATCCGCGAGCGCAAAAATAGATTCTAGAGCATGATCCGGAAAAGTGGATGCCGGTTTTCCGAAGAGATCATACTCCATCAAAGATCTAGAGCGCGACAATGATTCAACCTGAAGCCATCGCGCTCTAGTATGCTCACTGCCGCGGAAATCATCCGGCTCCTGGAACTTAAGCCGCATCCGGAAGGCGGGCATTACCGCCAGACGTTTCGCGATCCTCTCACTTACTCTCACCCGCAAGCGGCGGAGGGTAGCGTGGGGGCTACTCGCGCCGCCTCGACGGCGATCTATTTTCTGCTGGCACTCGGCGAGCGCTCGCATTGGCATCGCGTCGATGCGGTCGAAATCTGGCACTGGCACGCCGGTGCGCCGCTGGCGCTCGAGATCGCTGCGGCGCCCGGGCAGCGCGAGCGCATCATGCTCGGCAACGACCTTGCCGCCGGCGAGCGTCCGCAAGGCATCGTCCCCGCGCACGCCTGGCAGGCGGCGCGCTCGCTCGGCGATTGGACTCTGGTCGGCTGCACGGTGGCGCCGGGCTTCGAGTTCGCGACATTCGAGCTGGCGCCGCCGGACTGGGAGCCCAACTAAGCGGGCATCGAACAGCGACGCGCTACTGGTGTCGAGCAGATAAATGCATCACTCGGCGAATTCGACGCCGAGACCGCCTACCGAATATCGATCGGCAGCGTCGCCGGATTGACCGGCGTGAAGCTCGCGCCCGGTCCCGAGCGGCCCGTAAAGGTCGCAATCCCGTCTTTGGTGGCGACCATGTCGCCGGGCCGGAGCGTCGGATCGTTGCGCACATCGAGCGGTGCAAGGCCCATCGCGTCCCGGCCGTTGCAGGTGCATTTGTCGACGAGTTGCTTGCGGTACATGAAGGCGGTGTCGAGGTCGGCATAACGCTGGCCGTCCTGCGCGACCGCGCCGGCGATCTCCGCGCCGAAATACACTTTAGTCTTGCTGTACGGGCAAATCGCCCGGCAGGTTTCGCCCGGCGTACCTTTGACCATATTCTCCATCGGAAAATGGTGGCCGTCGCACAGCCGCACGCAGAAGGCGACGCCATGGCCGGTCGTGCCGCCGCCTTCACTGATGCTCTCGCGTCCGAGCGGCGCTGGCGCGATGCGCCCCGGCAGCGGCGCGGGCGCCGGCGGATGCTCGTAAGAATGCGACGGCGGCTCCCAGCGGCGCGAGCCGCCGAACAGAAAATCAAAAAATCCTTCTTCGGAGCGGGCCGCGTCCGGTCCGATCAACAAAGATGCGGCCAGCAACATACCGACGACAAAAGTCGCCGTCCGGACTGTCACCATCCGGTACGCTGCGCCGTTGCGCGCGCTCTGACAGCTCTTACGCATGGCAATCCATTGAGGCCGTTGCGTCCACAGTCTGATCTGCGCCTCGATTTCTCAGACGTATCACACGAGCAGCACCGCGCCGCTCCGAGCGAGCGTCCACTATATCACGCGCTGGCCGGGCCGCATCCGGGATCCGAGCGCCCGCTGGCGATGCCGCCACCGCGTCGCAAATGACCAGTCAAATCAAAGATGCGGCGGCGGCGTTGCGTTCTACGTGATGTACTGGCCGCCATTGGCGGTGAGCGTGGAGCCGGTGATCAGGCCGGCATCGTCGGAAGCGAGAAACACCACGCAGCGTCCGATCTCCTCCGGCTCGCCGAGCCGGCCGATCGGGATCGTCGGCAGAATACTTTTTTCCAGCACGTCTTTCGGCACTGCCTGCACCATCTCGGTGTTGATATAACCCGGCGCGATTGCATTCACGGTGATGCCGAGCCGCGCGCCCTCCTGCGCAAGCGCCTTGGTGAAGCCGATCTCGCCGGCCTTGGCGGCCGAATAATTGGTCTGGCCGAACTGGCCTTTTTGTCCGTTGATCGAAGAAATGTTGACGATGCGGCCGAATTTGCGCTCGCGCATGCCTTCGATCACCTGCCGCGTCATGTTGAACAGCGAGCCCAGATTGGTGTTGATCACCGCCGCCCATTGTTCGGGCTTCATGCGATGCAGCTGCGCGTCGCGGGTGATGCCCGCATTGTTGACCAGCACGTCGACCGGGCCGAGGTCGGCCTCGACCTGTTTCACGCCGGCGGCGCAAGCTTCGAATGAAGACACGTCCCATTTGTAGACCGGGATGCCGGTTTCCGCCTTGAATTTCTGCGCCGCCTCATCATTGCCGCCGTAGTTGGCGGCGACCTTGTAACCGGCGGCTTTGAGCGCTTTGGCAATTGCCGCGCCGATGCCGCGGGTTCCTCCCGTCACGATTGCGACGCGTGGCATGATCTCCTCCCCTGATCCGTCCTCGTCTTGCCCGGCTTCGCGAGCATCCGCCTGAGTGTATTGCAAAATTACATGGCCGGGACAAACCCGGCCATGATGCAGGTCAATTGCGATGCAGCTTTTGCGCTCAGCGCTCCACGCAGAGCGCGATGCCCATGCCGCCGCCGATGCAGAGCGTGGCGAGACCCTTCTTGGCGTTGCGCTTCTGCATCTCGTGCAGCAGCGTCACCAGGACGCGGGCGCCGGAAGCGCCGATCGGATGGCCGAGCGCAATCGCGCCGCCATTGACGTTGACCTTGCCGGTGTCCCAGCCGAGATCTTTGTTGACCGCGCAGGCCTGGGCGGCGAACGCCTCGTTGGCTTCGATGAGATCGAGATCGGCGGCGCTCCAGCCCGCTTTTTTCAGCGCCGCGCGCGACGCCGGGATCGGGCCGCTTCCCATGACCTTGGGATCGACGCCGGCCTGCGCCCACGACACGATGCGCCCGAGCGGCGTCTTGCCGAGCTTGGCGGCCTCGCCCGCGGTCATGAGGACCATGGCGGCGGCGCCGTCATTGATGCCCGACGCATTCGCGGCCGTGACGGTGCCTTCCTTGTCGAAGGCGGGGCGCAATTTGCCGATGACTTCGAGCGTGGTGCCGTGCTTGGGATATTCGTCGGTGTCGACCACGACATCGCCCTTGCGGCCCTTCACCGTCACCGGCGTGATCTCGTCCTTGAACTTGCCGGCCTTCTGCGCGGCTTCGGCTTTTTGCTGCGACCCGACCGCGAACTCGTCCTGCTGCTGGCGGGTGATCTGCCATTGGCGCGCCACGTTCTCGGCCGTGTTGCCCATGTGGTAGCCGTTGAAGGCGTCCCATAGGCCGTCCTTGATCATGGTGTCGACCATGTCGAAATTGCCCATCTTCACGCCGTTGCGCAGATGCGCGCAATGCGGAGACAGGCTCATCGATTCCTGGCCGCCGACCACGGCGATCTCGGAATCGCCGTTGGCAATGGCCTGATAGCCGAGCGCCACGGCGCGCAATCCGGAGCCGCAGACCTGGTTGACGCCCCAGGCCGGCACTTCGATGGGAATGCCGGCGCCGAGCGAGGCCTGGCGGGCCGGATTCATGCCCTGGCCGGCGGTGAGGATCTGCCCCATGATCACTTCGGACACCCGCGGCGCCTCGACGCCGGCGCGATCGATCGCCGCCTTGATGGCGATTTTGCCGAGTTCGTGGGCAGGCACAGAGCCAAGTGCCCCATTGAATGCGCCGATCGGGGTGCGTACCGCGCCAACGATGACAATATCGTCCTTCATGGGAGGTCCTTTCGGGGATCGCTTTGAGCGCTGTGGGTGACTAACGCGGGATCGCCGCGGCTGACTTGATCTATGTCATAAGGAGGCGACAGGCCGCCGACAAGCGGGGACAAGCGCACCGCATCGCGGCCATGCGCCGCCTCGGCGGCCGCCGGCGGGTGCCGCTGGCTGCAGCCCGGGCCTGCATAAAACGGCCCTCGCACAAAACGGTAGCCGTTGCGGCCGAAAGCGCCTATTTTGACGACAGAACAAACGGCGGTTATCCCATGCCAGAACCGATGACCAAGCCTGACACGATGAGTAAGACTGCAGAGCCTATCACCATTAAGAAGTACGCCAATCGGCGCCTCTACAACACCGGCACCAGCACCTATGTGACGCTCGAAGACCTCGCCGCCATGGTCAAGACCGGCGAAGACTTCGTGGTCTACGACGCCAAAACCGGCGAAGACATCACCCGCTCGGTGCTCACGCAAATCATCTTCGAGCAGGAAAACAAGGAGGGCCAGAATCTTCTGCCCATTACCTTCCTGCGCCAGCTCATTCGCTTCTACGGCGACAGCATGCAGATGCTGGTGCCGCGTTATCTGGAAGTCTCGATCGAATCGCTGACGCGCGAGCAGGAGAAGTTCCGCCAGCAGATGGCGCAGGCCTTCGGGGTCGGCGCCTTCACCTCGCTCGAAGAGCAGGTGCGCCGGAACATGGAAATGTTCGAGCGCACCTTCGCGATGTTTGCTCCGTTCGCCCGGCGCGAAGGCCAGGCCGGCGGCGAAAGCGAAACGGAAGCCGGTAAGACGCCTTTCGGCAAAGGCGGCGACATCGACGATCTCAAGCGGCAGCTTGAGGACATGCAGAAGAAAGTCGATCGCCTGTCGGAGCGCGGCGGCAACTCGTAGCCGACGTTTCCCGGGCGCAATGCAGCACCATAGCGCGCGCGTGGACGCGCTTCTGGTGCTGCGTTGCACACCCGGGATCGTTACAGGCGCTAACCTAACAGTACTGAATGTGGAACGACCCCGGATCGGCGGTGCACCGCGACGCGCTGCACCGCGTCCGGGGAACGTGTGCTACATCGCCTTCGCAAGCCCCGCGCGCCACGGCCGCTCGGTGGAGGCAAGCCCGATCAGCGCGCCCTGAATGTAGTCGCAGCCCCAGGATTGCAGGAGCTTCGCCGTCTCTTCGTCCTGCACCCATTCGGCGACGGTCGCGAGTTTGAGCCGTTTGCCGAGATCGATGAGCGTGTGCACGAAGGCGCGGTCGTCTTCCGATCGGATCATGTTCTGCACGAAGGCGCCGTCGACCTTGACGATGTCGACGCCGAGCTTGCGCAGGTTGCGGAACGAGGTGTAGCCGGCGCCGAAATCGTCGATCGCGATGCGGCAGCCGAAATCCTTCACCCGGGTTACGAAGCCGCGGGTCTCGTCGATATCGTGGATCGCCGCGCTCTCGGTGATCTCGACGATCAGCCGCTGCGCTACGCTCGGATGTGTGCGCAACAGCGAGCCCAGGCCCGTCCACCAATTGGGATCGGTCGTGGAACCGGGCGAAACATTCACGCTCGCCTGCAAGGTCGGTGTCGCGACCATTTCGTCGACCACGAGTTCGAGGACGCGATGATCGAGCAAACGCACGAGCCCGAGCCGCTCGGCCACCGGGATCACCTCGCCCGCGCCCAAGAGACTGCCGTCGGCGCGGCGCACGCGCATCAGGCACTCGTAGAAAGCCGGTCGCCGGTCGGCGGTGTGCGCCACGGTTTCGTAGGCCAGAAAGATCCGCCGCTCGTTGAGCGCGGCCACGATCTCGTCGGTGGCGCGGATATTCTCGCGGCGTTGCGCTTCGCGCTCGACATTGGGCCGATAGGGAAGAAAAGAGCCGCGCCTTTTCGCCTTGGTGGCGTCGAGCGTCTCTTGCGCCCGCGCCAGCACGTCGGCGGCAGTGCGCGCATGACGCGGCGCCGTCACGCCGCCGATCGTCACTGTTACCGCGATCGCGCCGGTATCGGTCGGGACCAGTTCATCGCGCACGCCGGCTAACAGCCGCTCGGCCGCGACCGCCATATCGTCGGGTGTGCAGTCCTTCAGGACGACGCCGAATTTGTTGCCCGAATAGCGCCCGAGCGTGTCCCGTCCGCGCATCAGGCCGCGGATGCGCTTGCTCACCACGCGGATCACCTGATCGGCGGTGTCGTAGCCGTAGGATCGGTTGATGCCGCCGAGATTATCGATGGCAACCAGGAGGAAGCCGCAGGAGGAACGAAACCGCACGGATTCCTCGAGCGTCTTCTCCAGGATTTCCGTCAGGTGATAGCGGTTGAATTCGCCAGTGAGCTCGTCGCGGCGGGCGAGGTGCTCGAGCCGGCGTTCGCGTTCATGGCGCTCGTTGATGACATGGATGGTGCCGTGTGCGCGCGTAGGCTTTCCGTCGGGGCCGGCGAACCAGCGGCCCGCATCCTCCACCCACAGTCTCGTTTCCGAGCCGGCATCCGGCCGGATGGCGTACTGGATGCGGTAGGTCACGCCCTGGCCCTCGTCGCGCTGGGCGGATTTGACGATGGCGTCGAACGGAGCCTGCGCATTGTCGGGCTCCAATAGCTGCGCATAACCGCGGCCGCTGCCGATCGCGCCGATGTCGCGGACGAGCAGAACGTCGGCCGCATTGGCGCTCCAGGTCAGAACGTCGTTCTTGATGTCCCAGCGGTAGAGCGCTTCGCCGACGGAGGCGAGAATCTCGCTTGGATCGAGCCACACCGGCGGCGGCGCAGCCGCGCTACCGGGCGCCTCAACCGTGTCGGGCTCGGCGGCGGGGATTGGGTCGCGCGAAGCATTGTCGTTCACCGTCGCCTCGTCGTCCTGCTGTGCCCGAGAGATTACGCGGACCGCTTGCCAAATTTCGCCATTCGCGGAGCGCGAAATCCGCTCCTGCGGTGACGTCGGGGAATCGGACGAACTTAACCTTAAACTACCGCGACAGCCTAAAGAATTCGGAAAATCACGCTGCCGGACCGTGCATGACCCGGAAAAAGTGGAAACCGGTTTTCCCAAAAGATCATGCACCACCGACTCTGGCACAGCGGGCGCGGCATGCGGCTTGCGGTGGAGCTGCCGACCTGGCGTTCGCGTCCCGCTCCCGAGCGACGACGTGCCGTTTCGGTACAGGAAACGCAACACGTGAGCGCCGCCCTCGTCCCCGTCTCTGTCAGTGATTCCTCGGCGCATACACGCGCCGACTTCGGGCGGCCGCGGGCGGATTTTCTCGCGCAGCTCATCGCGACGGTTGCGCAAGTGCCGCAGACGCGGACGCGCCGGCGTGCCGAGCCGGCGGAAGCCGTCGCCGTCTATGGCGCGATCGAGCGCCGCGAGGCTGCGCGGCGTCCCGCCCTCTCGCGCTCGCTATAGGGCTTTCCCGATCCCGCGTTACAATGCCCGCTCGGCGTCGATTTCGACCTGCCGCTGCGAGCTGCGGATGCTGACGATGAAGCCCGCGAGCACGTCGACCAGTGCGATCATGGTCAGCAGGAAGAAGGTCGATGTGCCGGCCTGCCGCACCAGCAGGAATTCGATCAGCATCACGATGAACAGCGCTATTGCCAGGATGTGGTCGACGATCGTGCGCATGCCCATCCGGGTCGCTTTCATGATCTCGACCGCGAGCAGCAGGATAGCGAAGGCGATCAGCAGATCCTCGTAGGTCAGCACCCAATCCTGGCCGGACATCATGTGGATGGTCGCGACCGGCGCGGTCCAGCCGACGCCCGGCGTGAGGAACGCGATCATGTTGTAGATGGCGAAGGGGATGAGAAGCAGAGGAAAGCCAAGAATAAACATACTGCGCGCCTCTTATTTCAAAGCCGCACCGAAATATTCTTTACGCCTTACTGGAAGAGGTCGATTTTCACCTTAGAGCATGATCCCGAAAAGTGGAATCCGGTTTTCGGACAAGATCATGCTCAAAACGAAAAGCAAAAAAATCGGGAATAGGGGGCGTCACGTCGCCTGTTGTATTTCCCCTCCCGGCACACCCGGGCGCATCGCTCCACCTCCCCCGGGCGGGGAGAGGCGATGCGTTCTTAAGCTTCAGCCTTCTTGGTCAGCACCTGGCGGCCGCGATACATGCCGGTCTTCAGATCGATGTGGTGCGGCCGGCGCAATTCGCCGGAATCCTTGTCTTCGACATAAGCCGGACGCTTCAGCGCGTCCGCCGACCGACGCATGCCGCGTCGCGACGGGGAAGTCTTTTTCTTCGGCACGGCCATGGTGAACGTCTCCTGGTGGGACCGCCGTAATGCTGGGGTTGGCGGCCTTATAGAAGAATGGTCCGGCAGATGCTAGTGGCCTATTGAATTTGGGTTGCGAGCGGGCCTGCTGCACAATTCCATGAATTCCTGCCGATAAATGGAAAATCGAACGCGCAGGATAAGAGTAATAGCCACTCCAACTGGCCAGGCGCCGGATTGGGTCCGTCGGGCCTGGGTAGGACTGGAACTGTCGGTTGTCGGCAATCCGCAACCAAAGGCATATCCAGTGTTTGGCGTCCTTACTGGCCCTACGTCCTATCTTGGCAACCTATGGGGGCTGCTTCGTGGAAAGGCCGAGCGTTTGGCCGGCTACCCGGTCTACGCAGGGGGCGCGGTGGAGCTTTTGGCCGCTTCCAATCCTGAGGCTGCGAAGTGGTGGCGCGACAACGCTCCACATCTACTGAGGCGGGGCAGACTGTTCGTGTTTAACGCGGACGCATGCACACTCGTCGACGAGGCGCCCACGCACAGGACAAAATAGCCCTGGTCGTCAAGCGCTTTAACGCGGCCGGATGCAGGCATCGAGCGCCGGATGGGCGGCGGCGCGGCGTTCGTAAAGGCCGGCGAGTTTGCGCAGTTGCAGGCTCGGTATGCGGGCGCTGCGATGAACCGGGTTGGGAAGAATGGCCGTCAGCTCGGCCGCTTCCCGCGGCGTCAGGTCGCGTGCCGACTTGCCGAAAGCGTAACGGGCGCCGGCCTCGGCGCCGAACTCGCCGTTCGGGCCCCATTCGGCGATGTTGAGATAGATTTCGAGCACGCGGCGCTTGGGCAGCACCAGATTCATCCACAGCGCCAGCGGAACTTCCAGAGCCTTGCGAATGAAGCTGCGGCCCTGCCAAAGAAACAAGTTCTTCACCGTCTGTTGGGTGATGGTGGAGCCGCCGCGCGCTTCCTGCAGGTCGTCGTCGGCCTGGTGTAAAGCCTCGCGGATCGCGCCCAGGTCGACGCCGCGATTGCGGCAGAAGCTGCCATCCTCGGCGATGATGACTGTGAGCGGCAGGCTCGGTGCGATGCGGCTTATCGGCACGTAAATGCGCTCGACCCGCCTGCCGGTGATGAAGCGCCACGTCATCGGTATCGAAACCGGATGACCGAACCGGTAGAGCGGCACGAGCAGATAGGGCAGCGCCAGCAGGATCAGAATGACGATGCCGATAGTCAGGAGGAAGCGGCGCAGGCCTGACGGCAGGGAGAAGCGCACGCCGCGCTCTAGTTTCGCGCGTAGCCGATCAGCGGCTTTTTCTTACGCCCGAGCACGATCAGGATCATGGCGACGATCGCCAGCACGCCCCAGGCCGGCAAGTCGAAAACCGCTTGCATATACGGGTCCCACGCCCAGGGTGCTTTCTGCTTCAACCAGGCCTGCGCCTGGTTGAGGCTCGACTGATCGACCATCGCCCAAACCTCCACGAGCTTGGCGTAGACGACGTGTTGGTTGGCGATCGTTTTGGTGCCGTCATAGACAAACAGCACGAATGCCATTGCCAGGATACAGAGGCCGATGAAGCGCAGCAGAAATCTGATCATGAGCGTTTGGTCGTGAGCCGTTGATCGTGGGCGAAGCGGCTGGACTCAAAAGACACGGGCAGGAATGCAGGAATTACCCTGTCAAACCCTCGCGTTCAATGTCCGTGTGTTCGTCCTCCGCTTGTTCGCGCTCTCTTAATCTCCTTGCCAGATGACTGCGGCGCTTTTGGCGTCCGCAGCCGGCGCCGGGCTGCCATCCCTTGAGCGCGGGCCATGGTTTCCGCTAGTGGCTTCCGCTAAGGGCTTCCGCTAACGTCGTCCCACCCGCAAGGCCCGACTGCCGACGCTTTTCACCAAGGAATTGAAATGGCTACGAAATCTGGCGGCCGCTCGCACCGGCCGACGTTTACCGATCAGGAAGCTCTGCTGTTTCACAGCCAGGGCCGGCCGGGGAAGCTTGAGGTCGTGGCCACGAAGCCCATGGCCACCCAGCGCGACCTGTCGCTTGCTTATTCGCCCGGTGTCGCCGTTCCGGTGCTGGCGATCGCCGAGGACGAGAGCCGCGCCTACGACTACACCACCAAGGGCAATTTCGTCGCCGTCATCACCAACGGAACCGCGATTCTCGGGCTCGGCAATCGCGGCGCGCTGGCCGCCAAGCCCGTCATGGAAGGCAAGTCGGTGCTGTTCAAGCGCTTCGCCGACGTCGATTCCATCGATCTTGAAGTCTCGACCGAAGATCCCGACGAATTCATCGATTGCGTCAAGCTCCTGGGCAAGAGCTGGGGCGGCATCAATCTGGAAGACATCAAGGCGCCGGAATGCTTCATCATCGAGCAGAGGCTGCGCGAACTGCTCGACATTCCGGTCTTCCACGACGACCAGCACGGCACTGCCATCATCGCCGCGGCCGGCCTGATCAATGCGCTCGAGCTCACCGGCCGCGAGATCAAAACCACCAAGGTGGTGTGCAACGGCGCCGGTGCCGCCGGCATCGCCTGTCTCGAGCTTTTGCGCGCCATCGGTTTCCGCCCCGAGAACCTGATCCTCTGCGACACCAAGGGCGTGATCTACGAAGGCCGCACCGAGGGCATGAACCAGTGGAAGTCGGGCTTTGCGGTCAAGACCGACGCGCGCACGCTGACCGATGCCATGGCCGGCGCCGACGTGTTCTTCGGCCTCTCGGTGAAGGGTGCGGTGACGCCCGACATGGTGAAAGTGATGGCGGACAAGCCGATCATCTTCGCCATGGCCAATCCGGATCCGGAGATCACGCCCGAAGAGGTGGCGGAGGTGCGCAGCGACGCCATCATGGCGACCGGCCGCTCCGACTATCCGAACCAGATCAACAATGTGCTTGGCTTCCCCTACATCTTCCGCGGCGCGCTCGATGTGCAGGCGCGCGCGATCAACATGGAGATGAAGATCGCGGCCGCCCGCGCGCTGGCCCAATTGGCGCGCGAGGACGTGCCCGACGAAGTCGCCGCCGCCTATGGCGCGCGCCCGAAATACGGGTCGGATTACATCATTCCGGTGCCGTTCGATCCGCGGCTCATTTCCTACATTCCGCCGGCGGTGGCGCAGGCGGCGATGGATTCGAAAGTTGCGCGCCGGCCGATCGTCGACATGGAAGCCTACCGGCAGCAATTGCGCACACGCCGCGATCCGATCGCCGGCGTGCTGCAGCGCGTGTTCGAGCGCCTGCGCCGGCAGCCGCGCCGCGTCGTTTTTGCCGAGGGCGAAGAAGAGCAGGTGATCCGCGCCGCGGCGTCGTTCGTGCAGCAGGGCCTTGGCACGGCGCTGCTCGTCGGCCGCGAAGCGCGCGTGCGCGACACCGCCAAGGCGACCGGCGTCGAGCTCGGTGGCGGCGCTATCGAGATCGTCAATGCGGCCCTGTCGTCGCGCAACGCCGCCTATGCGGCTCATCTCTATGAACGGCTGCAGCGCCACGGCTATCTGCAGCGCGATTGCCAGCGGCTGGTGAATACCGACCGCAATCACTTCGCCGCCTGCATGGTGGCGCTCGGCGATGCGGATGCAATGGTCACCGGCGTCACCCGCAATTTCTCGGTGGCGCTGGAAGACGTGCAGCGCTGCATCGATCCAAAGCCCGGCCATCGCGTGATCGGCGTGTCGCTCGTGCTGGCGCGCGGCCGCACCGTTCTGGTCGCCGACACCGCCGTCACCGAAATGCCCGACGCCTCCGACATCGCCGACATCGCGATCGAGGCGGCGCGGGTGGCGCGTGCGCTCGGCTACGAGCCGCGGCTTGCGCTGCTTGCCTTCTCGACTTTCGGCCATCCGCCGGGCGAGCGCTCCGAGCGCGTGCAGGAGGCTGTGCGCCTTCTCGACCGTCAGCGCGTCGATTTCGAATACGACGGCGAGATGGCGGCCGACGTGGCGCTGAACATGGAACTGCGCGAGGCCTATCCGTTCTGCCGCCTGTCCGGGCCGGCGAATGTGCTGATCATGCCGGCGTTCCACTCGGCCTCGATCTCGACCAAGATGCTGCAGGAACTCGGCGGCGCCACCGTCATCGGCCCTCTTCTGGTCGGGCTCGACCGCTCGGTGCAGATCGTGCAGCTTGGCTCAAACGACTCGCAGATCGTCAATATGGCGGCGCTCGCAGCCTATAATATCAGCGGCTAGAGCCGCGCTTTGGTCCGCTCGTGCCCGCCTTCGAAGGCGGGGACGCAAGTATCCGGCGCCATCGTGCGAGCCTGTCTGGATTCCCGCTTGCGCGGGAATGAGCGGAAAAGGACGTGAAATCGGGGCTGCCGATTCACGGCCCCGAAACCAGTGTCAGGTAAGACCCATGCCCGCGTATCCCGGGCGCGGCGCAGCACGAAGTGATGCGCTGCAGTCCCGGAATCGTTGCGTACGCAGAGCTTGGGAAACGCGTGTGAGACGTTTTGCATGCAGCACACACCGCCGCCGCTTGCGCTCGAAATCCGTGGCCTGTTCAAAAGCTTCGACCGCCCGGCGGTCGATGGCCTCGATCTCGCCGTGCGCACCGGCGAATTCTACGCGCTGCTCGGCCCGAACGGCGCCGGCAAGACCACGACCCTGCGCATGATCGCCGGCCTCTTGCGTCCGGATGCGGGCGCGATCCGCATCGCCGGCATCGATGCGCTCGCCGATCCGGTCGCGGCCAAGCGGCTGACCGCGTGGATTTCCGACGAGCCGATGACCTACGACAAGCTCACGCCGGATGAATATCTGGAATTCGTCGCCGGTCTGTGGGGCGTCGAGCCGAAGCTTGCCGAGGCGCGCGCCCGCGAATTGCTCGATTGGCTCGGGCTCGCGCCGCATGCGCGCGAGCGCTGCGAGACGTTCTCGAAAGGCATGCGCCAGAAAGTGGCGCTCGCCGGCGCGCTGGTGCACGACCCGCTTCTGATCATTCTCGACGAGCCGCTCACCGGGCTCGATGCCGGCTCGGCGCGCCAGGTCAAGAATGTGCTGCGCGAACGCGCGCGCTCGGGCGGCACCGTGCTGATGACGACGCACATTCTGGAAGTCGCCGAGCGCATGGCTGATCGCATCGGCGTCATCGCGCACGGCAGGCTCATCGCCGAAGGCACGCTCGATGACTTGCGCCGGCATGTGGACCGGCAGGCCGCCAACAACGGCGCGAGCGCTGGCGTCACCGCGACCGATGGCAACGCGAGCCTGGAAGACACCTTCCTCGCGCTCGTCGCCGAGTCGGCGGAAGCCGCGTGATGGCTGTTCCGATTTTCCTCCCCCGCTCGCGGGGAAGGCGGCGCGCAAAGCGAGCCGGTGGGGGTAAGTAATGGCTCACCCCGAGCAAGCCTGCCCCACCACCGCGCTCAGGCGCGGTCCCCTTCCCGCGCTTTGCGGGGGAGGAAAAGAGTAACCCCATGATCCAGCCCGGCACTGCTGTCTGGTTCGCGCGCCACGAATCGCGGCTCGCCTGGCGCGATTGGGTGGCGATGATGACCGCCGGCAAGGCGGCGCGCCGCCGCCGCGTCGCGCTCGGCATCGCGGCCTTCGTCATCGGCATGCACGCGGTCGCGTACTTCGTGGTCGGCGGCTTCGCCGCCGCTGTCATCGACAAGCATTTTCTGATCGCCGTCACCGCGACAATCCTGCTGTCGTGGTTCTTGATGGTGTCGCAGGCGATGGAATCGGTCACGCGCGCCTTCTACACGCGCGCCGACCTCGACCTCATTCTGGCTTCGCCAGTCGCCGCGCAGCGTTTGTTCGCCGTGCGCATCGCGACGGTCGCGCTCGCAGTCGCCGCGATGGCGTTGCCGCTCGCCGGTCCCTTCATCAACATGCTCGGCTTCCTCGGCGGCTGGTATTGGCTTGGCGCCTACGGCTTGATCCTCGCGATGGGCGCGGCCGCCACCGCCGTCGCGGTCGCGCTTACCGTCGCGCTGTTTCGCATCATCGGGCCGAAGCGCACGCGGCTCACCGCGCAGGTGCTTGCCGCGATCATCGGCGCCGCCTTCGTCATCGGGCTGCAGGTCGCCGCCATTCTCTCCTACGGCACCTTGTCGCGCGCCGACGTGCTGCAATCGCAAACGCTCGAAGCGCTCGCGCCCGATCTTACCAGCGCGTTCTGGTGGCCGGCGCGCGCCGTGCTCGGCGATATCCCCGCGCTTGCCGCCGTGCTGGCCGCGAGCTTTGTTCTGCTCGCCGCCGTGATTGCGCTCGTCGCGCCGCGCTTCGGCGATTATGCCATCGCCGCGTCCGGCGCCGGCGCTTCGCCCGCCGCGCGCACCCGCCGGGCAAAAAGCTTCAGCGTCGCCTCGCCGCGCGCAGCGCTCCGCCGCAAGGAATGGCTCCTGCTGCGCCGCGATCCCTGGCTCGCCTCGCAGACCCTGATGCAGATGCTGTATCTGCTGCCGCCCGCGATCCTTCTCTGGCGCACATTCGAAGCTGGCGGCGGCGCGCTCAATCTGCTGGTGCCGGTGCTGGTCATGGCGGCGGGCCAGCTCGCCGGCGGCCTCGCCTGGCTCAGCATCTCGGGCGAGGACGCGCCCGATCTTGTCGCTACCGCGCCGATCCCGCAGCGTTACGTGCTGCGCGCCAAGATCGAAGCCGTGATCGCGATCATCGCGGTGATCTTTGCGCCGCTGGTCGCGGTCATCGCCATCGCCTCGCCTTGGCATGCGGCGATCACCGGCGCCGGCATCGTGATCGCAGCCGCGTGCGCCACCGCGATCCAGCTCTGGTTCCGCACCCAGGCCAAGCGCAGCCAATTCCGCCGCCGCCAGGTCTCCTCGCGCGTCGCCACTTTCGCTGAGGCTTTTTCCTCGATCGGCTGGGCCGCCACCGCCGCCGTCGCCGCTGTGAGTCTGTGGCTCGCCATCCCGCCGGGCCTGATCGCGCTCGCCGTCGTCGTCGGCACCCGCCTGCTGGCGCCGCGGCAGGCGAATTAATCCGCCCCCGCACGCAGTGCGGGGCAGGATGAGCAGTCACCGCAGCGCCACCAGCAAGATCACGATCTCGCTCACCTGCTCGACCGCGCCCAGCACGTCGCCGGTCTGGCCGCCGATTTGCCGCATCGCCAGCCACGACATCAGCGCCACCACGATCGCCAGTGCCACCAGCGCGACCAGCGCATGCCCAAGCCCGAGACAGAACAAGAGCGCCAGAAATCCGAGCGCCGCGGCAATCGCCACGCCCACGCCGGAAGGCACCCCGGCCGTGAATGCGAGCCCATCCGTGCGCGCCGCCGGCAAAAGGAACATCACGAACGGCAGCACCGCGCGCGCCCCCACATGCGCGGCGATCAGCGCCACCGCCACCAGCGCCGGCTCGGTCAGGCCTGCGATCGCGGCGATGCGAATGAGCAGCGCGATGATCAGCGCGCACACGCCGTAGGTGCCGATGCGGGCATCGCGCATGATCTCGAGCTTCTTCTCGCGCGTGTCGCCGCCGCCGAAGCCGTCGGCGGTGTCGGCAAGCCCGTCCTCGTGCAGCGCGCCGGTGACGAACAGCGTCGCCGCCACCGTCAGCGCCGCCGCCGGCCAGGCGAACCACACCAGCCGGTCCACCACCAGATAGACGAGCGCGCCGATCAGCCCGACCACGAAGCCGGCGAGCGGAAACGCCCACACGGCCTGCGCCAAGTTCGCCGCGGCGCCGGCGCCCAAGCCCGAGCCCTCGTGCCGCGGCAGCGGCAGCCGTGTCAGGAAATGAATGCTGGCGGAGAATTCGCCGACCCGCGCCCCGAGCCGATTTCCCCATTCGCCCAATGCTCCGGATGCCATCGTGCCCTCGCTGTGCCGTGCCCAAAGCACCGAGTTTATCACCTCTGCCCCGCCGGGAAGAGGCCGCGAGCGGAGCGAGCCGGAGAGGGGAACGGCTGAAGCACGAAGTGGCTGGACTTGGACGAGTTTGCTAAGCACCGTGCGAGCCGAAATTCCGCTCATTCCCGCCTCGGCGGGAATCCAGAGGCTGGTGCACACAGCTGGGTCCCCGCCTTCGCGGGGACGAGCGGATCGCGTTCGTAGGACCACGCCCATGCCCCCCTTCGCCTCCTTTGCCGATCTGCGCGCCGTCTGTCTCGACCTGCCGAGCGGCCATCCCGCCGCCAGCAATGCCGTCGCCATGCGCGAGGACACGCTGACCAAGCCGCCGAAAAGCCTCGGGCGGCTGGAGGAGCTCGTAGCCTTCCTCGCCCATTGGCAGGGCCACGCGCCGCCGCGGCTTGAGCGCACCGAGGTGCTGGTGTTCGCCGGCAATCACGGCGTCACCGCCCAGGGGGTCTCCGCCTATCCGGCCGAGGTCACCGTGCAGATGGTGGCGAATTTTTCCGCGGGCGGCGCGGCCATCAATCAGCTCGCCCGCGCGGCCGGCGCGTCGCTGCGCGTCATTCCGCTTGCACTCGAAACCCCCACCGCCGATTTCACGGCGGCGCCCGCGCTCGGCGAGGCCGAATTCATCGCCGCCGTCGCCACGGGCTATGACGCCGTCGAGCCGGAGAGCGATCTCCTCTGCCTCGGCGAAATGGGCATCGGCAACACCACCGCGGCTGCGGCGATCGCGGCCGCCTTGTTCGGCGGCGGCGGCGAGCGCTGGGCCGGCCGAGGCACCGGCGTCGACGACGCGGGCCTCGCCCGCAAGCGCGACGTCATCGACCATGCGCTCGCGCGCCATGCCGCGATCCTGCACGATCCGCTCCGCATCGCCGCGGCCTGCGGCGGCCGCGAGCTTGCCGCCATTCTGGGCGCGACGCTTGCCGCGCGCCGCCACGCCATCCCGGTGCTGCTCGACGGCTTTGTCTGCACCTCAGCCGTGGCGCCGCTCTACCGGCTCCGCACCGATACGCTTGCGCATGCCCTCGCCGGCCACGTCTCGGCCGAGGCCGGCCACCGCGCGCTGCTCGACGAGCTGAACCTGAAGCCGCTGCTCGATCTCAACATGCGGCTCGGCGAAGCCTCCGGCGGCGCCACGGCGTTGTTGATTCTGCGCGCCGCGCTCGCCTGCCACACCGGCATGGCGACCTTCGCCGAAGCCGGCGTCTCCGACAAGCCGGCCGACGAGAGCGCGGAGCCGAAAGCCGCGGGCTAGCGCATGTCCCGGAAAAGTGGAACCCGGTTTTCCGATAAGGACATGCGCAAACAAAAAACTCGCGCTACCCCAGAAAACCGCGCAACCTTTGCGCCACGGCGCGTGCTGCGGTCTTGTCGAGGCGGCCGATGCGCCGATCGATTCGTGCCGGTTCGATGCATGCGATCTTGGCCGGGCGAACGACCGATGGAGCCGGCAGCCCGGCGCGCTTGAGATCGGCGATTGCGACATCGCTCGGCCAGGGCTCGTTTTCGGCGCTGGTGATCATGGCGACCCAAACGAGTCCGTGGACCGCAAGCTTGCGATTGGAAATCACCAGCGCGGGACGCCGCTTCTCGGCGAGCCGGTCGGCATAGGGAAACGGCACCACGACGACATCGAACGGCCCGAACCGCTTTTCGTCAGAGGCCGTCATAAGCCTTCGCGTCGGCCTCGTTCGACCATTCCGAAAAGGTTGTGAACGGGTCGTCTGTTTCGCCTGCCGGTGCCTTGTCGAGCACGATGCCTTCTTCGGTCATGCGGTAGCGGAGCGTATCGCCGGGCCGCAAGCGCAGGCGCTCGCGAACCTCGCGCGGAATCACGGTCTGGCTCTTGACCGAGACCTTGGAGAAGACGGCAGGCTGGCGCGTCTGGCGGTTCATGTCCACACTATGACTTACCGCCTTACGACTTACAAGGATCCGGGCGTTACGGCTCGGCGAAGCCTCCGGCGCCGCCACGGCGTTGTTGATTCTGCGCGCCGCGCTCGCCTGCCACGCCGGCATGGCGACCTTCGCCGAAGCCGGCGTCTCCGACAAGCCGGCCGACGATGGCGCGGAGCCGAAGGCGGCGGGGTAATTGGTCATCCGCCCGGGGGGGCCGCGCGAAGTGCGGCGGAGGGCGCGTTCTGCGTCATTGTGAGCGCAGCGAAGCAATCCACCTACGATCTAGAGTTGTTGTGCCTATCGCCGCGCTCTCGCGCGCCACGCAGACCAATTGACGGCGTTAGAATTTATCAGCTCGGGTGGCGTTTGGAGGCGATCCAAAAAAATCACTACGTTCAGGGCGTCATACCTTGCACTGGGTACAACGAGGGCGTCGAATTCGAGAAAATGGGCAGCGGCTGCAATAGCTTGCGTTGATGCGTATTCGAAAGTTTCAAATCTAGCGATGTTTACTCCGAGTTTTTCCAATTGTTGTAAATTTTTGAAGATAAGCACGCGATCGGCTTTGATCCTTAGAGTGTGAATCTCATGTTCAATCCGACTCGGCCACACCGGTTCCAAAGAAAGACGATATCCAACTTCCGCAAGTGCTCCTTCAGACGCTAGGCTCGTGTAGAGAACCTCAAATTCACCGATCGCGTTCCACCTTCCGTTCGCTACGGCGCCGCGCAGAGGATCGCGTCCTTTCCGAACAACTCGCCACACAGTCTTTTCAATAGTTTCGGACTCAAGACCTTCTAAAGCGTCGAGGATCGCTCGGTCATGTACACGAGACGCTCCTTCCATTTTAGGTAAAAGTCCCCTCGTCCAGACTTTCTATGACCGCCAATACTTTGTCCGCGCGGCCCTGATTGATTAAATCAATTGCACGCTCGCCTTCAAGAAGACGGTGCTTCGAATATAGCCAAAGTCTAGTTTCCTCAGGCGAATAAAACTCAGAAAGACGATCAACAACATATCGGAGATCGGAAATTATGAGCTGAGTCTTCGGATGCGGCAACGCCTTTCCAGCCGTCCAACGCGAGACAGTTGCCGGTGATACCGCTGCGATGTTCGCGACATCCGTTCCTTTCAAACCGCCGCGGTCCCGCAAATCATCAATTATTTTAGCAACTGCACTTGCCATCCTAGCCTACCGCGGATTGAGAATTGCGATCTTTGCCTCGAAACTTCGGTGCGCGTGATCGGGTGGCCGAATCGGAGCAAGAGTGGAGGTCACCTAACGGGTCGCGAAGATTGATGAGCCGTTTTTTGGTTTCATCCACCAACCTCGCGATGTCGTCATTTCCGAACTTTAGCCGCGCGGCTAGGCGGGCGGAGCGCACCGCGGGGTCAAGGTGATGAAGCAAAAAGTATTCTGCGCGCCTCACTTCGGGCACGTCAGAAAGATTTTTGATCTGCCGACTACGTTGGATAACGAAATGCCGATAGGGATTTTCCATCATGTCCTCGGTTCCGTGCGCACAACAGGTAGTATCGTTGCAACCAAAACGCGCTCGCGTGCCTCTTACCGCAAACAACTCACTGAGCTGCTCTTTCTTAAAAGATCGATCGAGTTCCGGTACATAAACTCGCTTAGCAGATCCACCGCCTCCGGTAGCGGGCTTTTTCCAATCGCTTATGCGGAAAGATTCCTTCTGGCTCATCCCGTGGCAAAAACCGCCCACGCCACCAAACGCGGCTGCCGCCAACGCAGAAAGGCCCCCCGCATAATCTGCGACTATCGGCTTATCGATCTCGTGAAAACCTCTGGAAGATTCAATGAAAAACCGGGTAGCCGAGCCCGTGGCTGTCGCGCCAAATCCCGATGCTCGCAGCCAGATATTCTCGGCTGGAACATGTCGGATGTTAGCTACTAGTGCTTCTCGTGCGGGTAAGTCTTTCAACAAAGTATTGGTGGTTATAATCTGAAAATCGATCGAAACATGCTTAGCCCCCGCTCGATCAAGTTCATGTCGAAGCTCCTCGCAAAGGCGCAGATCAATTGACAGCCACGGATTAGGAAACTCGTCCATGCAGTGTGCGGGTGAGAGGACTGCATCGACGCTATGTCGTGTCGCGAATTCGGCGATAGCTTTTGCAGTATCAAGATTCCTGGTTCTGCCAAAGTCGCCGGGCTCCCAGGGACGATCAGGATTTCCCCAAGGAAGCGCGCTTACCGAAGAGTCGAATCTTCCGAGCGTCGCCGTTTCCGCGGCGTTCGGGTCCAAAATGATTTCACAACCAGCGCGTTGCAACGTCGACAGCAAGTCCCCTTGCTCGCCAATGTGGGCGGCATCGAAAACGAAGCTGCGAAAACGCAAGCGACTAGCTGCAATCAAAGCTTCAAGTTTTCGATGCCCAGTATGTCCGACGCGGAGATAGCTTCCGATTGGCGACGGGTTGGAATGAAGTACGTGCACAGTCGCAGTCATTGTGATTCTCCTCGTCGAGGATATTGCGTTTTCGTTTCACAAAAGTCAACGTTGAAATCAAAACGCGGTAGAATCATCTTTTGTTCTTATCGCCCGCGTATCATATCCCAGTATCAAGGACAATCCTTGACATTCGTCCCCTTATCGGTTACATCCAAAAAATCTCGCTCATCGAGGGACGCCTTCGCGAGGGCACTTTCGGAAGCGGAGCGAGTGCGGTGCCTCCGCGCGGGCTTGCAACCCGCTCCGGGGCGGCTTTGGGCATCATTCCCTTCGGTATTACGGCCGAGGCGTGAGGTGCTGTCACTGGACTGGGACAGGAGAGGGCGGGTAACGTCCGCCGGCTTTCGCCACGCATGATGTTCGCATCGTGCGCTGTCCACGTCCCAGGAAGCATGGCCTGGAGCTGAGCAGGGATGTCCCTGCGAGAGCCGCGGCGTAGCGCCGGAAGGCGGGCGCGCCCCGATTTGGCGCGCAGCCGCGCCGAGACATCGACGAGCGGCAACGTTTGTTGATGTTGCGCGGGAATGGTTGGCATGCGCCTTTCGGCGCTTCGCCTCCCTCTTTTTTGCGCATGATCTTGTCCGAAAACCGGACACCACTTTTCGGGATCATGCGTTTGCCGGGGGCGAATCTTTTCGTGGCGTTGTGGTGAAGCAAAACTCGGGCGCGAAGGCGCGCCGCG
>DATMQV010000140.1:0-5759 GCA_035566615.1 Xanthobacteraceae bacterium | reverse complement strand
GGGCGCCGCTGCGTAGAGTTTGAAGCGCGCCCTGGGCCCCAGGCGCGTTTCGGGAGGGATCCGCGCTTGGGGTTTCCAGTCCGCGGCGCGCATAGCGACCAATATCGCCAAGCTGCCGGAGCTGCTCACTCGGCCGCAGTGCTAGTCGTGGTCGAGAGAGATCGGACAAGGGGCCTAAATCGTAGATAATGGCAAGCTAGGCATGTTCCCTTATCGTCGGCTCGCCGTTCCATATGGCAATGCCGGCACGGGCGGTCGGCAATAAAACGCTTTAGGCCGGCGGCTCGGGCCTGTGCAGCTTGTTCTTTGACCGTACGCATTATGAGAAGTCGCCCGCCGCTACGCCAAGGGCGAGAATGATCATGCAGCTTGTGAGGATGTAGAGAAACAGCGGATCGAGCATAAAGTTCCGCGTCCGTTCACGCCTTTTCGCCTCGAACTCGCTTGATTAATTCAATAGCTGCAATGGGTGCCCGCACTTTCCCTTCGTGAATGACATAGGCAAACACGTCGCGCGGTGCGGCTGTCTTCGGTGCGCTTGCGGCGTCGACGTGCGGAAGGTCTTCGGGCGACTTGCCCTGCGCCCAAAGCCCCAAGCGTTTGGCCCAGGCGTCCAGCTCCTTGGGCGGATAGGCGGTCGGTATCGTGTCTTGGCCTTTTTGCAGGCGCGCGTAGATGAAATCGCCGGTCGCGTCGGCGAGCGACGGATAGCGCGCGTGATCGGTGAACACGATCGGGATATGAAAGCTGCGCGCAAGCGCGACGAAGTCGGGTGCGCAAAAGCTCGGATGCCGGACTTCGACGACATGCCGCAGCGCCGTGTTGCCGGCTTTCGCCGGCAGCAATTCCAGAAACTTTCCGAAATCGGCCGGATCGAATTTTTTGGTCGGAGCGAATTGCCAAAGCAGCGGCCCGAGCCGATCACCGAGCTCGAGCACGCCGGTATCGAGAAAGCGTTTGATCGAGTCACCGGCTTCCGCCAGCACACGGCGGTTGGTGGCGAAGCGCGGCCCTTTGACCGAGAACACGAAGCCGTTCGGCACCGTCGCCGCCCATTTGCGGAAGCTTTCCGGCTTCTGCGAGCCGTAGAACGTCGCGTTGATCTCGATCGAGGTGAGATGGCTCGCGGCGTATTCGAGTTCTTTCGCCTGCGGCAGACCCTTCGGATAGAACACGCCGCGCCACGGCTCGAAATTCCAGCCGCCGATGCCGATGTAGATGCGGCCTAATTTGTGATCGACTTTTTTATCATCGACTTTTGCTGGCATGGTGGTACTCGGTTTGATGCGGCGAGCCGTGCCTGGTTCGCAATCTCACGACCGTTCACGTTTGTGAACCTTCACGTTTGTGAACATTCGCCAAATCATAGCGATCCGCGAAGGTTTCCGCACCGGCGTTATGGCCGGGGACCAATTTCGCGAAAGCGGCGGTGAGGGGATTTTCGGCAACATCTGGCGATAATCGGTGCGGAGCCGGTCCTTTCGCTGCTCAACGCGCTGACGCAATTGGACGATGAAGCCGGCACCGGCGCCGAACGTACCGCAGCAATCCGGCGCTCAACGCCGCGTTCGAGACGTTGCCGGGCGCGAGCTTTACGGTCAATGGCGCGCCCATCGCGCACGATTCCGCGCTGACCTCGGCCGGCGCCGAGCTTTTCCTCACGCCGCACTGGACCTTGCTCGCCAAGTTCGACGGTGAGTTTGCTCGACGTCGCTTACGTGTGATACGGGCGCCCCGTCCACGCGTGCGGCCTCGCGGCCCCCACCCTTTCCCTGCCCACAAGGGGGAGGGGTATTCTTGGCGCAATCGACGATTTTGCCCACCCACAGCGATGTCTCTGCCAACCCGGAGCAGGAAAGTGAGAAAGAGGACCCTCGTCGCCGCCGTTGTGCTGCTCGCAATTGCCGCCGCGACATTCCAAACCGGCGCGGCAGGCCAACTGAAAATCGGCTTCGTCTATCTCGGGCCGATCGGCGATCTCGGCTGGACCTATCAGCATGAGGTCGGCCGCAGAGCGGTCGTCGCCGCCTTTGGCGACCGGGTCGAAACGACCTATCTCGAAAACGTTCCCGAAGGTCCCGACGCCGAACGGTCCATCGAACAGCTCGTGCGCGCCGGCCATCGGCTCATCTTCGCCGCGTCGTTCGGCTATATGGACCCGGTCATCAAAGTCGCGGCGAAATATCCGAACGTGCATTTCGAGCACGCCACCGGCTACAAGCGCGCGCCGAATGTCAGCACCTACGCCACGCGGTCCTACGAGGGCAACTACATCCAGGGCGTCATCGCCGCGAAGATGTCGAAGACCGGTGTGCTCGGCTACGTCTCTTCGTTCCCGATCCCGGAAGTGATTTCAGGGCTCAATTCAACAATGCTCGGCGCGCAGACCGTCAATCCCAACATCAGGATCAAGATCATCTGGGTGAACACCTGGTTCGATCCGCCGCGCGAGGCGGATGCCGCCAAGGCGCTCGCCGATCAGGGCGCCGACGTCCTGATGGCGTACGCGGATTCGCCGGCGACGCTGCAGATAGCGGCGCAGCGCGGAATTCTGGCGTTCGGCCAGAGCTCGGACATGATCAACTTCGGGCCGAAGACGCAACTCAGTTCGACCATCGACAATTGGGTGCCGTATTACACGAAGCGGACGCAGGACGAGCTCGACGGCACGTGGACGTCGCAAGACACCTGGGGTGGTTTGGCCTCGCAAATGGTGCTGATGGCGCCGTACACGAACATGCCCGACGACGTGAAAAAGCGCGCGATGGAGACCGAAGCAGGACTCAAGGCCGGCACCTTGCATCCCTTCACGTGCCCGATGCTCGATCAGCACGGTGGTTCCGTCGAATGCAAGGACGGCAACCACCTCAGCGACGCCCAGATCCGCAGCATGAACTTTTACGTCAAAGGCATCGACGACAAGCTGCCGGCCAAGTGAATTGCCGGTTCCGGCAAAGCGAGTTCCTGCTCCTCGGGTGTCATCTAAATTTCGAAAAACCGACGCCATCCTGAACGGCCCTCCGACATCGTATTGTTAAGCCATGCCTCCACGGCACGTGCAGTTGCCGATCTGCGGGAGCTTCGATTGGCAAGCCATGCTAAAAACGGTTTGAGGGGAGGGCTCGCGCGGATCGAACAGCGATCAGGATGACGGCCCGATGTCGAGCGAACGATTTGCAGCAACCCGTTTGATCGTAATCCCTGCGGCTATTGCTATTTGCTTCTGCGCATTTCTCCCGGCGCTGGCGGCTGGCGAAGACGTCGAACCCGGTCCGCTGCCTGCGCTCGCGCCAGGTCAGGCGCCGCCGCTGCCAAAAGCCGGCCCGCTGGCGGATCCGCGCTCGCAGGATCAGGTCGGGTTCCCGGTGGATCTGACAAGGTCGGTCATTCCACCCGGCAGTCCGCTGATACCGGCCGTTGTCGCGCTCGGCGAAAAGCTCTTCTTCGACAGCCGGCTTTCGGGTGACGGCACTGTTGCCTGCGCGACATGTCACGATCCGGCGCGCGCCTTCACCGACGGCCGCCCGGTCTCGATCGGCATCGCCGGACGCGCCGGTCAGCGCAATGCGCCGACTATTCTGAACGCGCTCTATAACAAGACGCAGTTTTGGGACGGGCGGGTCAATACGCTGGAAGAGCAAGCGGCGCTGCCGATCACCAATCCGTTCGAGATGGGCGCCGCCAGCGTTCGCGACGCCATCGCCAACATCGCGAGCGACGCCGACTATCAGCGGCAATTTGCACAAGCCTTCGGACGCGACGTGAACGAAAGGGACCTGCTCACGGCCATCGCCACGTACGAGCGCACGCTGGCGTCCTTCGGCTCCCCCTTCGATCGTTTCATCGCCGGCGATCAGAATGCGATGACCGATGCGGCTAAGCGCGGATGGGAATCGTTCAACACCAAGGCGCGCTGCAATCTGTGTCACGCCTTGACCGACAATCAGCGCGATGTGACGGTCTTTACCGACAACGATTTCCACAATATCGGCATCGGGATCATCCGCCATCGCGTGGTACCGCTGGCGGTGCAGGCCGAGCGCGAGCTGGCGCAGGGGCATTTGCAGGATATCGACCGCGCCGCGATCGAGAGCGAGACGTCGGTGCTCGGACGCTTTCTCATCACCAAGAAGGAAGCCGACATCGCCTCCTTCAAGACACCGGATCTGCGCAACGTGCTGGTGACCGCGCCTTACTTTCACGACGGGTCCCAGCAAACCTTGTGGGATGCGGTCGATCACTACAACAAAGGCGACGGACTGGCGAACCCGTGGCTCGACGAGGACATCCAGCCGCTGGCGCTGACCGAGGCCGAGATCGACGACCTCGTGGCCTTCATGGCTTCGCTCACCAGCCCGCAATACAAGGAATTCGGGGAAAAGGAATATGCGCGGCAGCTTGCTCTATCCAAGATAAGCCGGCCGCAGCGGGATACCGCCCGTGCCTTCGGCCCCAAGCCTGCGCGTTCCAAACCGCCGCCGCTCTCGCCTACGCAGGGCGAGGGCGGCAAATAGCGGTTTCCGGCGCGAAACCTCGCCGGTCGCGGGCGCGCAGCGGACCACGCCCGCTAACGTGGGCGATTCACCCTAGGGGACGGCCCAAACCAAGCTTTCGGTGTGTGCCCGCGGCGAATTTGCCATGATTCAGCCAAAGCTTTCGCGATAAGCTTGCGGCCCTCCAGGGAAGGGGATTCCATTGTTTACAGCACGCCGGTTCGCTGCTGCTGCAACGGCATCGTTGCTGACGGCAGGTGCACTTTTCGCTCTCCTTTGCTCGACTGCGGAATCGCAGGCCAAAGCCGGCTCCGCCGCCTGCGAGGAGGCCGATGTCGCCTTCCTGGCGTCGCCGGTCGCGCCCTGGAAAGGCGCGCCATTGCGCGTCCTGTTCTCCGCCGAGAAACCCTTCGAGGGCGAGCTGTCGCTGATCGGCCCCGATGGCCGGGTGGCGTTCACCTCGCGCACGCGGCAGGGCGGCCCCCCTTATTCCTGGTTCGGCGAGGTCGCTACCCCGGCCGCCGGCACCTGGCAGGCGAAGCTCACCGGCGACTGCGGCACCGTCACCCGCGAGATCGCGGTGCGCGCCGACGTGCCGCCAAAGCCGCACAGTGCGAGTGCGGGCGTATGGCCGGTGCGCGACGCCTGGAATCGCGAAACCGAGAATCTCTACTCCGCCTGGATCGAGAAGCTTTTCGACGCGCCGCTCGACGACACGCTGTCGTGGCCCGCGCTGCATGTCGTGCTGCGCGATAAATCGCGCAACTTCCTGTTCAACCATTTGGGGCTCGGCGAAGACGAGATGAATATGGTCATCCGTCCCGACTGCGCCGACCTCCCGTACTTCCTGCGCGCCTACTACGCCTTCAAGATGGGATTGCCCTACGGCTTCTCGAAATGCTCGCGCGGCGGCGGGGGTAAAGGACCGCACTGCGTGGCGTGGACGAATATTCTGAATACGGCCAGCCACACGCCGGTGCCGGCGGCGACCGGCGGCCAAAACCCCGATGCGGTGGCTTCGATCAGCCAGAGTCCCGAGGCTGCGGCGCCGAAGCATTTGGGGCTCGCGGCATCCTTCGGCACTTATCTGCGCACGCTCGCCGACGGGGTGCATTCCGGATCGGCGCGGACGTACGCGAACGACAACAACACCGACTATTATCCCGTGCCGCTGACGCAGGAGACGCTGCGTCCCGGCGTGGTCTATGCCGATCCGTACGGCCACGTACTGATGCTGGTGAAGCGCATCGCGCAGACCAAGGAGGC
>DATMQV010000139.1:0-2391 GCA_035566615.1 Xanthobacteraceae bacterium | reverse complement strand
ACGCGCCCGCAATCGCGTCCGAGCACCAGGAAGCTCGATTCAAGCTCGATGTCCCCGTAATCGAGAACTTTAACCTCAAGCGCCATAACTCTTTCCTCCCAGCTCGCGATTTGTGCCGCGAGTCAATTGAGCCGATAAACTCTTGCCGCCGTGTCATGGAATGCAGCACGCGCGACCGCTTCTCCGAGCGGTTCGATCGCTTTGCGGTACGCTGTGATCAAATCGGCATATTCGGTCCACAATTTTTCGACCGGAAAATTCGAACCGAACAGGCAGCGCTCCGGCCCGAAAATATCGATTGTTTCATGCACCACGGCGGCGATATGCGCCGGATCGTTTTTGTGAATGAAGGTGCCGAGCGCCGAAAGCTTCGACACGACATTCGGTCGCGAGGCGAGGAGCCGCATGGCTTTACGCCATTCGGCCCAGCCTTCCGGCGAAAGATCCTCGACCATGCCGGCGTGCTGGAGGACGAAGGTCACCTTGGGCGCGCTGTCGGCAAGCTCGGCGGCGCCTTGCGTCTGGCCGGCGAACACCTGCAAGTCGAACGACCAGCCGTAGTCGGCAAGACGCGCGACGTTCTTCTGCAATGTCGAATCGCGCGCCAGATCGGGGCCGGAGGCGAACTGATATTGCGGGTTCTTGTGCCACTGCAGCTGCATGCGCAATCCGCGCATGCCTGGATATTTGGTCAGCCGGTCGAGCTGCGGCCGCACGTCGCTCGCCAGAAAATCGGCGTAGCCGACGATGGCTTGCGGAAATCCGGTCTCATGGGCGGCTTGCTGCACGTAGGCGACTTCGTCCTCGAAGCGGTCTTTCGGCCAGTTGCATTGCACGTAGACGGATTTGGTGACGCCGGTGCCGGCAAGATCGGCCAAATATTCGTCGATCAGATAATCACGTCGGATCGCCTCATATGGGCCGAAGATGCGCGGCTGCATTGGGCCGTCGAGCCAGGGAAGGTCGCGACGGCGCCAGATGTGGTGGTGGGCATCAATAATGTCGGTCATGCAGCTTCTCATTCGCCATGTCGAGCACATTGGCGCAGATGGAGTCGATCGAGGAGCCGTCGGCGAGACGATCGAGATATGGCCGTGCGGCGACAAGGCCTGCCGTCCGCGCTTCAAAGGCCGGATCGGCGGCGAGCGGCGTCAGCCAGATGACTCGCCAGCACAGGCGCGCGAGACGCGCGACCGCGTCCGCCATGGCGGTCGGATCGCCGCGCTCAAGCCCGTCCGACAGCACGACCAGAGCTGCGCCACGCGACAGCGCAGCAAACCGCGGCACCGCGAGAAAGGCGCCAAGCGCATCGCCGATGCGCGTGCCGCCATCCCAGTCGGCAACGAGCAGCGAAGCGGTGGCGAGCGCTTGTTCGCGATTGCGCAGGCGCAGCGGCCGCGTGATGCGGGTGAGCCGCGTGCCCATGGTGAAAACTTCGACCGAGTCGGCGGCCCGCACCAGTGCGTGCGCGAAAGCAAGATGCGCCTGCGTGCGCTCCTTCATCGAACCGGATACATCGATGAGAACAACGACGCGGCGCTGGCGAAGCCGGCGCCGCCTGTGCCGCAGGCTGATGATCTCGCCGGCATGCCGCATGGCATCGCGAAACATGCGCCGCGCATCGGTGCCGGCGCCTCCGCGCGCGGAACGCCAGCGGTAGCCGCGCCGTTTCGGCATGCGCGCCGGCAGCGCGCGAGAGAAAAGGCGCAGCGTTTCGCCTTCGCCGCCGGCTCCGAAACGGCGGGCGGTAAGCCGCTCGGCGGTTGTCGCTTGTGCGCCCGACTCGCGGGTCTCCTCGCCGAAAACCGGCTCGGGACCGACGGACGAATCTTCGGCGGCTTTCAGCGACTCCTCTTCGCTCGGCTCGCCCTCCAAGCCGGGTACGATCGAGCCGAGGAAGTGTGCATCGAACAAGGCGTCGAATTCGGCGAAACGTTCCGGCGGCGGCGCGAGCGTGGCGCGCGCGGCGCGGCGGATATCGCCGATCTCCCGCGGGCCAAGTAACTCGATTGCACTGAGCCAGGCGATCGATTGCTCGGGCGCGACAGCGAAGCCCGCGCGCCGCAACAGCGCGGTGAAGCCGAGAAAGTGGGCGATCGGACGCGCGGTGTCGATCATGCCTGCGCCTCCGTGAGTATCGCATCGATCCTTGGCGCAATGTGCACGAGATCGTCCTCGTCCTTGAGCACGACGCCGAGCGAGCGGCGAAAGGCATCGGGCCAGCGCGCGCCTTGCTCGTTGAGGAGCGTTGCGGCTTCTGCCCATTCGACCGCTTCGGCAATGCCTGGAAGCTTGGCGAGCGGCTCGCGCCGCAGACGCCCGACCGCGGCAACGACGGCCCGCGCCGCGCGCTCGCTCACGCCGGAGGCGCGCATCATGATGATGCGCATC
>DATMQV010000138.1:0-6553 GCA_035566615.1 Xanthobacteraceae bacterium | reverse complement strand
ATCATGATCGAGCGCGACTATCGCGGCGAGCCGGCGCTCTGCCCCATTTCGGTCAAGGATCCAGCCCGGCAGCCACTATCCGCAATCGGCGACGTGCTGGACCATGCCTCGACGGTCGCGTTGGAGAACCTGAAGGAATTTCAGCGCTGGAAGCGTCTGACCCAGGTGCCGCGCCCGCTGCGGCGGCTGTTGTGGTGGGTCGGCCTCAATATCGGCCGTCAGCGCGGCAATTTTTTCGGGACGTTCGGCGTGTCGGTGTACTCGGCGCTGAATGCCGAGTCGCTGCATCCGCTGTCCCCGCTGACGGCGCTGCTCAACTACGGCGTTATCGACAAGAATGGCCGCGTGACCGCGCGGATCATGTACGACCACCGCGTGATGGACGGCGCGACCATTGCCCGTGCGCTTGGGCGCATGGAGGAGATTCTCAACTCCGTCATCCTCGATGAGATTCGATCGCTGCCCGGCGCTGCGGCCGGGGCAATCGTCCAGTCCGCCCCAAAGGCGGCGGCGGTCGGTGGCGGTTAGCCTCTTCTAAAATTCAAGGCCGGTTGAAACGCCTGGCGCGGCGGCTGGTGTCTGCTGAAACGATCAGTGCTGCCGTTGCATTGGCACCGGCCGACTTTTAGACTTTGGTTCGTTGGCGGACGCAGGAAGCGATGGTGTCGGTGCGATGCGATCACTGAGGCCGACCGTGTCAGACCGTTCGAAACTGCAAATACGCGCAGTGCTGATCACGATGCTGCTGGCGGCGGCGGCAGCTAAGCCGGCTTTTGCCGATCCGCTGGCGGATGCAAACGCGGCGGAAGCGCGCGGCGATTTCGCGGCCGCTTTGCCGATCTATCGCTCGCTGGCGGAAAAAGGAAATGTCGGCGCGCAAAAGCATCTTGGATATCTGTACGAGATCGGCGCCGGCGTCGACCGCGATTGGCTCAAGGCGGCGGAGTGGTACGGCAAGGCAGCGGAGGCCGGCGACGAAAGCGCCGCCGCGGCGCTCGGTTTCATCGGACGCAATTGGGTGCGCGTGAACTCCACGGGAAATCAGGTCATCTATGGGTTGGTCGAAAAGGCCGCAAAGATGGGCAATCCGCGAGCGCAATTCAGCCTCGGCCTGATGAATTATCGGATCGGCGATTTGTCGTTCGACAAAGCTACCGGAAATCTTGATGAGGCGCTTGTTTGGTATCGCCGCGCGGCCGAACAGGGCGACGTCGATTCCGAGATCGTGCTGGCGCTTGCCTACGCCAAAGGGATCGGCGTCCAGCAGAGCGATGTCGAAGCTTACAAATGGTATGACATCGCGGCGTCTCTCGCCAAATACGCCGACGTCGGGGATGACGTGATCAGGCGGCGGGACGAACTCGCGCACGCCATGTCGCTGCCGCAACTTGAAGAAGCCAAAAAGCTGTCGGTCGATTGGAAGACACGGCCGAGCCGGTAGCCGCTCGCTGAGTTTCAATACGAAGCGCTCAAACACTAGGCGGCCGCGCTGTCCCGCCGGCCGACCAGCGCCGCAATCACGAACAGCAATGTGGTCGCTGCGAAACAGGAAGGCACGGCCCACGGCAACGCGACCGTCTGTCCAAATGCCAGCCCCGCGATCGTCATGCCGACGCCAATCGCGGCGCCGACTGACAGGACGGCAAAGGCCCACGTCGGCGTTACGGTTCCGAAACGGCCGGAGCCGGCCAACAGCGGCGCCAGCACGAGCGGCGCCAGCGCGATCTGGGCGGAGCTGAAAGCAAGCATCGCACTGAGCAGTCCGGCAATTCCGAGTGTATGCTCAGCGCCCAGGTCGGCGAGCAGGAAAGTCGCCAGAACCAAAAGTCCGAACACAAGCCCGGCGATCAAGGTCGCGCGCGCCCGCCCTCCGTCGGCTGTGCCGGCCGTCGATGTCGATTGAGAGCGCAACGCCGGCACGATGTCGCAGGCGACAACATCGAGACCCGCCGAGAACAACGACCCCATCGTCGCGACCGCGAGCGCCAGAAGGCCGAGCATCAAGAGCGACACAATAGCCGTGGCCACTGAATTCTCTTGCGCGAGTAAGCTCGCCATAAAGACTTGCGTGGCGTTGCCTTCGGACGTTCCTGCCAATGTCAACCCGGCGACGGCGCCGAACAGGACAATGAAAAGCGCCATCAACGGCACCTCGAGGGCATAGGTCACGCCGAAAGTCTTGAAGGCCGCCGTCCACTGGCCGTCCTTGAACTGGCCGCCGTCGCGGAGCTTGGCGAAGGCGGCGACCCTTTGCCAGTTCACCACATCGACGATGGGATGCAGAAGCGGCAACACGATCAAGGAGATCAGCGTCATCGCCGACACGAACGTGCCGGCCTGGAGTGCGTCGAGAGCCTCGCGCGCAAATGCAGGCGCGCCGCCGAGGAAGAGTTCGAAGGCTGTGACGATTGCGGCCAGCACGATCAGGGTCAGGGCGAGAATGCCGACCAGCGAATTGAGAATCTTCTGCAGTCGAACGAACAGCCGCACGCCTGTGGGCTCGGGCTCGCGAGGACCATCCGCTTTCGCGGCGCTGGGCCGGACGCTGCTGTCGAGATAACGAGCGCGCCTTCGAAAATGCACCACCCCGCAAACAATGATCATCAGCGCCAAGGCGACGATACCCTTGAGCGGCATTGCGCCGATGGCCGAGCCCTGCAGATAAAGCAATAAGACCGTCGCCGCGTACAGCCCGAAGTACGTCAGGCCGAGTTGGATTTGCGTGGCATACAAGATCCCAAGCCGGCCCGAAGGCAAAGTGAAGCTCGCGACGACCAGGAAAATCGCAACGACGAACAAGTCTGCGATGCCGCCGCTGCCCGAAAAAACGGTCCTCAGCACGATCGCAAGCCCGATCATGACGCAGACGATAAGGCCGTAGATGGCGAACACGGTCAGCGCGGCGGCGAACGCTCTAACGCGCGGGTCATTGCCGTGCCGGCGCGCAATGAATTCGTGCACCGTGATGGAGCGATCGTGAACGAGGGCGCCTTCCAGAAACTGTAGTATCGGCTTACGCAGTGCGTAGAAGAGGGACAGGCCCAATCCCGCCGACACGAGATAAGCGACCACCGGCCAGAGTTCGCCACTGATGCCCCAGGCCAAAAGAGGCGCTAGAGCGACCAATCCCAGCCTGTAGATGATCGAGGCGTTCTGAATGACACGCGGCGCAACGTGTCCGGCGGTCGGCGCGGCATCGTGCGCTCGAGCGCCTGATTGTCGGTATGCTAGAACCGACGGTGCGATGAAAGCACCGAGGACAGCGGCCGCTGTCACGAGCGCAAGATACAACATGGGATTTAATTCGGCTCGGTGCCTGACCCGCTGTGACTTTAGTCGGTGTGACTTTCGTCCCTGTGACTTGGGTCATAGTGACTTGGGTCATGGTGACTTGGGTCCACTATGATGCGCAATTGGAAGGCACCGGGCAATCGCGGTGGTGAGAGCATGGCGGCGTTAAACGCGGGCGGAGACAAAGTGGCCGCATACCGGGGTATGCGGATGCGTCGCGGCCATGCGGCGATGTTCGCCGTCGTCGCCGCCGCAATGGTCCTGTTTTGGTGCGATTTGGCGCCGGCGGCCGGCACTCCTCGGGTCATTCTGTTGCGCGGGTGGTTCGGCGTATTCTCGATGGGCCTCGATTCCGTCACTGAGCAGCTCAAGGCGCTTGGGATCAATGCGGAGGTCGCCGGGCACTTGAGCTGGCAGAACGAAGTGACCGAGATCTTGCGCGATCGGTCCGCGGGCCGAACCGGTCCCTTGATTCTCGTTGGTCACTCGCAAGGGGCCAACAATGTCATCGACATGGCGCGGGCGCTCGAACAGTCCCACGTTACCGTCGATCTTCTGATAACCCTCTCGCCATTCATGCAAAATCGAGTGCCGGCGAACGTGGCGAAGGCGATCAACTACTATCAGGCTCCCGGATGGGGGCAGCCGCTCGAGGCCGATCAGGGCTTTCGCGGCAAACTGATCAACGTCAATCTGGCGGACGATCCGACGATTTCGCACATCGGCATCGACAAGAGCACCAAGATTCAAACAGAAATTGTTCGGGAAATCGCGGCTGTCAAATAGGGCGCGGGCGGAGGGGCGCCGGCCGTCAAAACGGCGACTTGTCAGCCCGAAAGACGGTCCCTGCCTGGCAACCCACCAAATAGCCTTCGAAATAGCCCGCCAAAGCCACAATCGCTGTTACTTTCCTGCCGCACCTTGGGGCTTTTGCAGTGAGCTACGCCACATTCCGCTTCCTAGAGGTCGGTCCGCTAGTTAATATTTGATTTGGTTTATTATCAGCACGTTTCCGGGGGGGCAGCCTGCAATGTCTGGCGTCCTTGTCGACCGACTGGTGATCTTGGTCGCCGTCGCTCTTTCTGGCTTGGGCGGTGCACCCGCTTGGGCAAATTCGATGTCGAACGCGGCACATGCGCCGCACACGCCGCATGTTGGCGCGTGGGCCGCAGATGGCCGCATGGCCACACCGGACACGGCGCCTGCGCGCGTGCTCACACGCGTTGCGGATTCGCGAACGGTGGCGGCCGCGGATTCGGCAACTGAAGGCGACGAGGTGCCAAGCCCCGCTTTCATCAGAAAAAGCCTGGGCGCGACCAGCTCGCGACCGGCGGACTTTAGTGGAGGCGACGAAGTACCGAACGTTGCCGCCGTCAATGCCGCCGCGAGACCGGAGACTTCGGCCCCGACGCAGCAACCTGCGGCGGCTCGTTCCGGCGGAGACGAGGTGCCGACATCCGCCGCGCCGGCCACCGTTCCTCCCGCACCCGACACGTCGCCATCAAAACCGGCGGCGACAGAGGGTAGCGAGGCGCCCGCCAATGCTGTGGCAACTCCGGCCGCGCCGCCGGCCGCACCTCCAGCACCGGTCGACCCGATCGTGGAGCAGTTGCGCGAACTCGCCAGCGGCAAGTTCGACCGCATAGTGGGCGACAAAGAAAAACGAGCTGCGCTCGATGCGTTCTATTCGAAGCGCAGTTACGCGCCGATTTGGATCACCGAGGGCAAGGTCAACGACCGCGCTTTGGCCGCGATCGACTACCTCGCGCGTGTCGATGCCGACGGCCTGAACCCGGCCGACTACGTGGTGCCGGATGTTTCCTCGATGACCGATCCGGCGAGCCTCGCCGAGGGCGAACTCAAGCTCAGCGCCGCGGTCGTCGCCTACGCACATCACGCACAGGTGGGACGCGTGCATTGGACGCGCGTCAGCGGCGACATCTTCTACGACATGAAGGCGTCGGCTTCGGCGGACGTGCTGGCGAACCTGGCGGGCGCCAACGACGTTGCCGCGGCGCTGGCGGCTTACGAGCCGCAAGCGCCCGGCTATTTGGCGCTCAAGGCAAAGCTCGCCGAGCTGCGCGGCAATCCCGGCGGCGCCGCCTTGCCGGGGAAGATCACGGCCGGACCGGCGCTGAAAGTCGGCATGGAAGACACGCGCGTACCGCTCGTTCGTCAGCGTCTTGGCGTGAGCGGCGATGGCGACGTCTTCGACAAGCCGCTCTCCGACGCGGTGAAAAAGTTTCAGCAGGACAACAACCTGAAGGCTGCAGGTACGCTCGACGCGGCGACCGTAGAAGCGCTTAACGGCCGTCACCCGGTTCCGGTGCGGTCCGTCGACCTCATCCTCGCCAACATGGAACGCTGGCGGTGGATGCCGCACGATCTCGGCAAGACCTACGTGCTGGTCAATATTCCGGACTACATGCTCTTCGTTCATCAGAACGGCCGGCAGGTATGGTCCACGCGGATTGTCGACGGCAAGCCGGAAACGCCCACGCCGATTATAAGCGCGGACATGAAGTCCATCACGATCAATCCGACCTGGAACATCCCCGACACGATCGCAGCTAAGGAATACGTGCCGATGATGCGCCGGGATCCGACCATTCTGGAGCGGATGGGGCTGACCGTCACCTACAACCAGAACGGCACGATTCATATCTCGCAGCCGCCCGGGCCGCAAAACGCGCTCGGCCAGTTGCGGTTCAACCTGCCCAACAAATTCCTGGTCTATCAGCACGACTCGAACGAGAAGTATCTGTTCGCCAAGCCGGTGCGCGACACCAGCCACGGCTGCATGCGGATCGAAAATCCAGTGAAATATGCGGAAGTTCTGTTGTCGATTGTGCGGCCGCGCGAAGGCTACACCGAAGACCGTATCCGCGGCATGTTCAGCAATCAGGAACTTGAGATTCGCCTGCCGACTTTCATTCCCGTGCACGTCACCTACCAGACTGCGTTTGTCGACAAAGACGGCAAGCTGCAGACCCGCGACGATATCTACGGCCGCGACAGGGCGTTGATCGCCATCCTGAAAGGCGATGACCGCAAAGTCGCGGATATCCCGATCGCGCGGAGCGAGAACACCGTTCGCCGCGAGGCGCTGGCCGTTCCCGATCAAATCTGGGGCGGTGGTGGCAGCATCTTTGGTCGCCTGTTTGGCGGTTTCGCGTCGCAGCCGCAGGCGCGCACAGCGACGACAAGCGGGCGCGTCCGCTGACGGGCGCGCAACGGATGGTCTTGGCGTTCGCATGATCTT
>DATMQV010000137.1:0-6943 GCA_035566615.1 Xanthobacteraceae bacterium | reverse complement strand
GTGGACGCCGGTGGCGTCGGCCACAAAGACCGGATCGGCGCGGCTGATGAAAAGCCCGCTTTCCACCACGCCGACGATTCGCCCAATGCGCTCCTCCAGTCGCGCCGGATCGGAGATGCGGCCGAAATCGCAATCAAGAATGCGGTTGCCGCTGTCGGTAACGAAGGGCGCCCCCGATGACATGCGCGCGCGAGCGCTGGCGCCGAGCACTTCGAGCGACTCGCGCGTCGCCTCCAGGCCGAAGTCCACCACTTCGACGGGGACCGGTGTTCGCGTCCCAAGCCGATCCACCATCTTGCTGCCGTCGACCACGATCGCAAGGCGGTGGCTCGCGGCGGCGACAATCTTCTCACGCAGCAAGGCGCCGCCGAGTCCCTTGATCAGATTGAGCGTGCCGCGCTCCACTTCGTCCGCGCCGTCGATCGTCAAATCGATCTGGCGATGTTCGCTGAACGAGGTGAGCGGAATGTCCGCCGCCTTCGCCTGTGCGGCCGTGCGCTCCGAAGTGGGAATGCCGACAAAGCGCAGACCTTGCCGACGACGCCGTGCAAGTGCTTCGACCGCGAAAGCCGCCGTCGAGCCGCTGCCAAGTCCAACGATCATGTCACTCTCGACCAACTGCACCGCAGCCTCGGCGGCGGCGCGCTTGAGGGCGTCGCGGTCGGGATTGGCAGAGCAAGGAACCGCGTTCATGCAATCACGGCCGCCGCGGCGGCCCTCGCGCGGATGTCGGCAATCGCCTTGGCGTAGTCCTTAGCCCCGAAGATCGCCGAGCCTGCGACGATTGCCGTTCCGCCGGCGGCCGCGGCCTGGGCGGCTGTCGTTGCGTTCTCGCCGCCATCGACTTCGATCACGGGATAGAGGCCGCGCTCGGCGCACATTGCGCGCAGGCGCCGGATCTTGGGCAGCATTTCGGGAAGGAAAGTCTGACCGCCGAATCCCGGATTGACGGTCATGACAAGAATAATGTCGCACACGGGCAGCACATATTCGACAAGCTCCGGCGGGGTGGCAGGATCGAGCACCACTCCCGCCTTCTTGCCAAGCGCGCGGATCTTCGACAGCACCCGATGCAGATGGATTGTCGAGCCGGGCTCGGCCTGTACCAAGAGATGATCGGCGCCGGCGTCGGCAAAGGCGGCGAGATAACGCTCCGGCTCGACGATCATCAAATGCACGTTGAGGGGCTTTGCGGTCGAGCGGCGGATCGCCTGCAGCACCACCGGCCCGACAGTGATGTTCGGAACAAAACGACCGTCCATTACGTCGACATGGATCCAGTCGGCGCCCGCGGCGTCGACCGCGCGGACTTCCTCACCTAAGCGCGCGAAATCGGCGGACAAAACCGAGGGCGCGATGATGATCGAAGGCGGCCGCCCACGCTGAGCAAGGAGATCCGCATCGAGTATGGAAGCTCTTCCCGACGTCATTGCGCACGCGCTCCCGTGCGACGGGGCACGTGTTCTTCGCCGGCCGCCGCTTGATCGACGAACCAAAACAACTCACCGACCGGCCGAACGCGTGCCGCCGGTACTTGACTGTTGCCGGCGCGGATCGCGGTGAAGATCGCCGCCTTTTCTTCACCTGCCACCAGAAATGCGACTCGCCGGCTGCTCTCGATGACCGGATAGGTCATGGTGATCCGTACCTCGGGCCGGCCGTGCGAGACAGCGACCACCCAACGCGCGCGCTCATTCAGCACCGGCTCTCCGGGCAACAGTGATGCGGTATGCCCATCGCGCCCAAGCCCGAGCAGTGTGACATCGAAAAGAGGGCGTTGCGGGTCGAGCCTTGGGGCGCCGTAGGCGTCCTGCAATGTCCGCTCGTAGCGCCGCGCGGCGTCTTCGGCAGTGCCGTCGGTCGGAATGGGATGGATGTTCTCAGGCGGCACCGGAGCCTTTGCGAGCATCGCTTCGCGCGTCATCCGATAATTGCTCTCGGGATGATCGGGCGGCACGAAGCGCTCGTCGCCCCAGTACCAAGAAACGCGCGGCCAAGGGAAACGGCTTCTGAATTCATCCGAGGCGAGTAGTCCATAGAGAGTCTTCGGCGTTGATCCGCCGGAGAGCGAGACGCGGAACGGGCCTTGCGAGGCCAGCGCTGCCTGGGTCATCCAGGCCGCCACGTGGTGCGCCAGCGCCAGCGAATCCGGCAATACTTCAATGCGCCCGATCGTCCCGCCCATCGCGTTTGCTACCTCGCTGAGCCAAGAATGAAAGCCTCCATCGCCTTGGCGAATCCTTCATCGTTGTAGGAAGCCGTGACAGCCGCGGCTTGCGCCTTGACCTCATCCGACGCGTTGCCCATGGCGATGCTGAAGCCGGATCGCTTGAACATCAGCACGTCGTTTGGTTGATCGCCGATGGTCGCAACCTCCGCCTCCGGCACGCCGATATGCTGCGAGAGATATTCCACCACGGCGCCTTTGTTCGCATTCTTGTTGGTGACGTCCAGATAGTAAGGTTGCGACCGGGTCGCGGTCGCGTGCTGTCCGAACGCAGCCTGCGCTTCGGCTTCGCAGCGCTGCACCTTGTCGAGGTCGTCACTGACGCCGACAATCTTGGCGACTTGCTGCAAATGCTCGCGAACGTCGGCCACGACCTTCGGCGCGAATTTGACGGTCCAGGCCTCGCGGGCGACGTGCGGAGCGACGGCCTTGGTTATCAGCCAATCGTTACCGCTATAGACCCAGGTATCGAGACCGTGCGCCCGCATCAGATCGATCGCTTGGCGCGCGACCTCGGCCGGCACGATCTTTTCGTCCAGGATCGTGAGATCGCGTTCGACAAAGAGGCCGCCGTTGAAGCCGGCGATCGGCGTCTCGATGTCGAGCGCATCGAACAGCATGGCCATGCCGAGCGGCGGCCGGCCGCTGGTGATGGCGAAACGGATACCCGCGTCTTGCAGCGCGCTCACAGCCTCGCACGCCCGTTTGGTCAAGATCTTGTCCTCGGTCACGAGAGTGCCGTCAACATCCGCCAGCACCAGCGAAATCTTGCGCTTCCCAGCCATCGGTCTCTCCACCCCCCTCAGTCGAGCGACCGCCACGCCCAGCCGTCGCGTCCCAGTAGCTCGTCGGCCGCAGCAGGGCCATCGCTGCCCGCGACATAGTTCGGAAAGTCGCGCGGTGGATTGTTTGCCCAGGTGTCGAGGATAGGCTGCACGGCCTGCCAGCCGGCTTCCACGGTGTCGGCGCGCTGGAAAAGCGTCGCGTCGCCGATCATGCAGTCGTAAATCAGCGTTTCGTATCCGGTGTTGGGCGCCGTCTTGAAATAGCTCTTGTAAGCAAAATCCATGCTGACGGTGTTCAGCGTCACGGTGGGGCCGGGATGCTTGGCCGCAAACTCGAGCGCGATTCCCTCGTCCGGCTGAATGCGAAGGATCATCCAGTTAGGGTGCATGCGCTCAACGTTCGTGCCGCGAAATAGCGCATACGGCGCTTGATGAAAGCGGATCGCGATCTCGGTCGATCGGCGTTTCATGTATTTGCCGGTGCGCAGGTAGAACGGCACGCCCGCCCATCGCCAATTGTCGATATTCAGCTTCCAGGCAATATACGTCTCGGTTGTCGAATTCGGCGCAACATCGGGCTCCTGGCGATAGGCTCGAACCCGTTTGCCCAGCACCTGGCCGGCGTCGTACTGGCCGCGCACCACATCCTTGAAAACGTGGGCAGGATCGAGCGGCTTGATGGCTTGAACGACTTCGGTTTTCTTGGCGCGGACGGCGTCGGCATCGAAGGAGATCGGCGGCTCCATGGCCGTCACCGCCAGTAGCTGGAAAACATGGTTCGGCACCATGTCACGCAGCGCGCCGGTCCTCTCGTAGAACTTGCCGCGGTGCTCGACACCAACGGTCTCCGAAACGTTAATCTGAACATGCTCGATCTGCTGCCTGTTCCACAATGGCTCGAACAAACCGTTGGCAAACCGCAGCGCCATGATGTTTTGGACCGTCTCCTTGCCGAGGAAATGATCGATCCGATAGATCTGATGCTCCTGCAGCGTTTTTAGAATCTGGGCGTTGAGCGCCTTGGCCGAAGCCAGATCATGGCCGAACGGCTTTTCGATAATGACCCGGCGCCACTGGCCGTTACCCTCAGCCGTAAGGCCCGCCGTACTGAGCGCGGTAACCGCCGGACCAAAGAAACGATCGGCAACCGCGAGATAGAACAGCCGATTGCCCGCGGTGCCGGCCGTCTTGTCCAATCCGGTCAGATGCTCGCCGAGCCGGCGATAGGTCTCCGGATTGTTGAGATCGCCCGACAGATAGCTCATCCGGGTGGTGAGCCACTGCCACGTCGCCTGGTCGAATTCGTCGAGATGGAACTCGCCATCGTGCGCGACGAATCCCTTCATTGCATCGGTGAGATGCGCCTGCCATTGGTCCGCGCTCATGTCGGTCAGGTCGACGCCGACGAGACGAAATTCTTCGGACAGCTGCCGGTCGTTTGCGAGGTTGTAGAGTGCCGGCACGACGAGGCGCTTTGTCAGGTCACCGGCTGCACCGAAAATCACCATCGCACACGGCGGTGCCACGACGGCGCTCGCGCTCTGCTCCTTGCCTTTTGCTCGGGCGCGGCGATCTGGCTTATCTAGCATCGACGTTCCGCTTTCTTTGCTACGCCGCCGAATTCACGCGGCCATCGTTTCTGCCGTCAGTTGCGGCCGAGCAATTCCATAGCGACAGCGACTACGCGCTCAGGCTCGAAACCGAATTTGCGCTGCAATTCCTTCAGCGGCGCTGAGGCGCCGAAGGTTTTCATGCCGATGACGCGGCCAGCAGGGCCGACATAGCGGTCCCAGCCGAGCACCGATCCTTGCTCGACGGCGAGGCGCGCCTTCACCGCGGGCAGCAGCACGCCATCCCGATAGGACTGCGGTTGCTGCTCGAAAATGTCCCAGGACGGCATCGAGACAACGCGCGATCGAATTCCTTGAGCGGTCAGCGTTTCATGGGCCTGGACGATTAGCGCCACCTCGCTGCCAGAAGCAATGAGGATGATCTCGGGTGAGCGATCGGGAGCATCGGCCATGACATAAGCGCCGCGCGACACCCCATCAGCGAATGCATATTTGCGACGATCGAATGTCGGCAGCGCCTGGCGCGAAAGCGCGAGGACCCCGGGCTGATGGCGCAACTGCATGATGTAGCGGTACGCTTCGACGACTTCATTCGCGTCCGCCGGCCGGAGCACGACCAGGCCAGGAACGGCGCGCAGCGAGACCAACTGCTCAACCGGCTGATGGGTCGGTCCATCTTCCCCATCGCCCATGGCATCATGGGTGAAAACGAAAATCGTCGGCAATTCCATGAGCGCCGAGAGCCGAATGGCCGGCCGTGCGTAGTCGCTGAAGATGAAGAACGTCGATCCAAAGGCACGCAACTTCGAGAGCGACAGGCCGTTGACGATCGCCGCCATCGCGTGCTCGCGGATGCCGAAATGAATATTGCGGCCTTCGGGCGTGCCCGGCTCGAATTCCCCGGCACCGGCGAATTTGAGCGCCGTCCTGTTTGATGATGCGACATCGGCGGAGCCACCCAGGAACCAGGGAATGTTCTGCGCGAGGACATTGAGCACTTGGCTCGACGCATCGCGTCCGGCAATTCCCTTCGGATCCGGCGGAAAGCTTGGCAGATTGCGGTCCCAACCGGCGGGCAGTTCCCGCCGTTGCATCTGATCGATCTCCGTCGCGCGATCCGCAAAGCGCTCGCGGTATTTGGCGAACATCGCTTCCCAGTCGCCCCGCGCCTTCCCGCCACGCTGGCCGATGCCTTCGGCAAAGTGCTCCATGACTCCGTCAGGCACCAGGAACTTGGCATTCTCCGGCCAGTGATAGGCGCGCTTGACGAGCTTCACCTCGTCTTCACCCAAGGGTTCGCCATGGGCCGCTGAAGTATCGACCTTGTGCGGAGAGCCATAGCCGATATGGCTGTCGAGAATGATCAGCGTCGGCCGGTCTTTCGTCTTACGGAAGACCGCGAGTGCTTCCTCGATGCTCTCGAGATCGTTGGCATCGCCGACCCGCAGCACGTTCCAATGATAGGCGAGGAAGCGGGCGGCGACATCCTCGGTGAAAGTGATGCGAGTCTTGCCGTCGATGGTGATGTGATTGTTGTCGTAGATCCAGCACAGATCATCGAGAGCGAGATGGCCGGCAAGCGAAGCCGCCTCCGAGCCGACGCCTTCCATCATGTCGCCGTCGCCGCAAATCGCATAGATGTTGTAGTCGAACAGGTCGAAGCCGGGCTTGTTGTAACGGCTGCCAAGCCATTTCCGCGCAACCGCCATGCCCACGCTGGTGGCGATGCCTTGACCGAGTGGACCTGTCGTCGTTTCAACGCCCGAGACCAAATGATATTCGGGATGCCCCGGCGCTTTGCTCCCGAGTTGGCGGAAATGGCGAATGTCATCGAGCGTGACCGCCGGCTCGCCCAGTCGCTCGTATTGCGCGTTTACCGCGCGCGTGCCCGTCAGATACAACACCGACCACAGCAGCATCGAGGCATGGCCGTTCGATAAGACGAATCGATCGCGATTTGGCCAGATCGGGTCCTCCGGATCGAAGCGCATGACCTCGTTCCAGATCACGTAGACCAGCGGCGCGAGCGCCATCGGTGTACCCGGATGGCCTGACTTCGCCTGCTGGACTGCGTCGATCGAAAGCGTGCGGATCGTATTGATCGCGAGCTCATCGAGCTCTTGGCTGGTCAAATCCTTCGGCTTTGCTTGCTGCATCGGCGTTTCGCTTCGTCGTCATCCGGCGCGCTTGGCGGCTGGCTTCTCGATGTGGCCGCCGAACTGGTAGCGCATGGCGGAAAGCAGCTTGTCGGCGAAGTCGGCGTCTCCGCGCGAGCTGAACCGTTCGTAAAGCGCCGACGAGAGCACGTGCGCCGGCACGCCCTCGTCGATGGCCGCCTTGATCGTCCAGCGGCCTTCGCC
>DATMQV010000136.1:0-10925 GCA_035566615.1 Xanthobacteraceae bacterium | reverse complement strand
CCGTATTTAGGCCATTGCGTCGGGGATTCCAAGCGGGGAAAATCGTTAAAGATTCGCGGCTTGCCGACGCGGGAAACCTCATGCGGTTGGTTATGCTTGTCATATCTCTGCTTGCTGCCGTGCCAAGCGTGGCCGGGGCGCAGACTGCAACCGTGCCCGCGCCGGCGGCGACCGTTTCCGGCGTCACCGTCATCAACGCGGGAACCTATACGGCTGAATCGGTGAGCGCGCCGAGCCGCGCCGGCCAATTGTCGCCGACCGGCACCGTCGGCACCGCATCCAATTGGCACTTCGTCTCGAACTCGACCGACGTTGCCGGCCAGGTCGGCACCCAGTTCGGCATCGAGTTTCGCATTGCCGGCAATCCGGTTGGCGACGGCGTAACGCTGCACATGGTGCTGAACTTTCCGCCGCAGGGAATCCGCAACCCGAATACCGGCGATATGATGCATACCGCCAATATCGCTTTTCCAAACTTGAAGATCGGCGCGCTTTGCCTGCTCGGCTACGGCTTCGACAATGCCTGGGAAATCGTCCCCGGGGTCTGGACCGAGCAGATCTGGTATCAGGACCGCATGCTGGCCGAGCGGACCTTTACGGTGAGCAAACCGGAATAACACAAAGCCCGCCGGTTCTCAGAGCGTGATCCGGAAAAGTGGAAGCCGGTTTTCCGAAGAGACCACGCTCCACCAAAATGTTAAAAATGTTAGAGTACGATCGCTTCAGCGGAAGCGATCGTACTCTAGGCGATACAAGTGCGTGTGAGGGAGGTCGTTTTGCGATTTCCAATCGCGCTTCTCACGGCCCTTGCTTGCGCACTCGGCGGCGCGTCGAGCGCGCGCTGTCAGATCTCCGACGACATTGTCAAAATCGGTGTGCTCAACGATCAATCGGGCCTCTATGCCGACCTGGGCGGTCCCGGCTCGGCGATTGCGGCGCGCATGGCGATCGAGGATGCCGGCGGTACGGTGCTCGGCAAGCCGGTCGAGATCACCGTTGCCGACCACCAGAACAAGGCCGACATCGGCGCGGCAATCGCCCGCCGCTGGTTCGATGCGGAACACGTCGATATGGCCATCGGCTTCGACAATTCCTCGGTGGCGCTTGCCGTCGAGCAACTCGCGGCTGAACGCAACCGCATCGCCATCGCCGGCGCGGTCGGCAGCATGGCCTTCACCGGCAAAGCCTGCACGGCGACCGAGGCATCGTGGATCTACGACAGCTACGCGCTGACGACGAGTCTTGCCGGCGCGGTCGTCGCCGAGGGTCGCGATACCTGGTTCTTCCTCACCGTCGACTATGCCTTCGGCCATTCGCTCGAAGCCGACGCGACCAGCGCGGTGCTCGCGGCCGGCGGCAAGGTGCTCGGCAGCGTCCGCCATCCGCTCAACACCGCCGACTTCAGCTCCTATCTGCTGCAGGCGCAGGCGTCCGGGGCGAAAGTCGTGGCGCTCGCCAACGGCGGCGGCGACATGGTCAACGCCATCAAGCAGGCGAGCGAGTTCGGGCTGGCGCGCGGCGGTCAAACCGTCGTGGCGTTGCTGGTTTTCGTTACCGACGTGCACAGCATGGGACTGCCGACCGCGCAGGGGCTGAAATTCGTCACCGCCTTCTATTGGGATCGCGACGAGGAGAGCCGGGCCTGGTCGAAGCGCTTCTTCGCGCGGCACGGAAGCATGCCGACCATGGCGCAGGCGAGCGTCTATTCCGCGATCCGTCACTACCTCAAGGCCATCGCCGCCGCCGGCACGGACGAAGCCAAAGCGGTGATGGCCAAGATGCGGGAGCTGCCGGTCGACGACTTCTATTCCAAGAACGGCCGGCTACGCGAAGACGGCCGCCTCGTCCACGACATGTATTTCGCCGAAGTGAAGAAGCCTTTGGAATCGAAGGAGCCGTGGGACGATTACAAGATTCTCGGCACCATTCCGGGCACGAGCGCATTCCGCTCGTTGGAGGATGGCGGCTGCCCGCTGGTCCGGAAGTAATTTAATCTCGTCCGGACGCGATGCAGCACAAGCACGGCGCATTGCTGCATCGCTGATCCAGGAGCTTTCCACACTCTGCGCCCGTAAAGGTCCCGGTTCTGCGGCGCACCACTTCGTGCTGCGCCGCGCCCGGGACACCATGGCGCCTACCCTACATCGGTCGAATGGATGCGGCGCTCACCGACCGCGATCGCTTCGCCCGTGCCGCGCAGCCGCCGCGCCACGAGTTTGTTGAGCGCGGCGAGATAGGCTTTCGCCGAAGCAACGAGCGTATCGGGATCGGCGCCTTTGGCGGTGACGGTGCGGCCGTTTTCCGACAGGCGCACTGAGACTTCAGCCTGCGCATCGGTGCCTTCGGTCACGGCGTGCACCTGATAGAGCTCGAGCACCGCATCGTGCGGCACCATCGCCTTGATGCAGTTGAAAGTCGCGTCGACCGGACCATTGCCATCGCACTCGGCGATCGCGGGTTTGCCGTCGATATCGACTTTCATCGTGGCGCGCTGCGGCCCGCGCGTGCCGGCAATCACCGACAACGACACAAGCTTGATGTGATCTTGCGCGGTGGCAATTTCCTCGTCGACCAAGGCTTCGATGTCCTCGTCGTAGACGTGCTTCTTGCGGTCGGCCAACGCCTTGAAGCGCACGAATGCATCTTCAAGCTGATTGCCGGCGAGGTGATAGCCGAGCTCATCGAGCTTGTGCGCAAAGGCGTGCCGGCCGGAATGCTTGCCCATGACCAGCGAAGTCTGTTTCACGCCGACATCTTCCGGCACCATGATCTCGTAGGTCTGCGTGTGCTTGAGCATGCCGTCCTGATGGATGCCGCTCTCGTGCGCGAACGCATTCCGCCCGACGATTGCCTTGTTGTATTGCACCGGGAATGAGGTGACCGCGGCGACGAGCTTCGAGGCGCGCGTCAGCATCTTGGCATTGATGTCGGTCCAGTACGGCAGCACGTCGTTGCGCACCCGCATCGCCATGACCACTTCCTCGAGCGAGGCATTGCCGGCGCGCTCCCCGATTCCGTTGATCGTGCACTCGATTTGCCGCGCGCCGGCTTTCACGCCGGCAAGCGAGTTCGCCACCGCCATGCCGAGATCGTCGTGGCAGTGCACCGAGAAGCGCGCCAAGTCCGAATTAGGCACGCGCTCGCGCACCATCTTGATGAGCGCAAAATATTCCTCCGGCACCGAATAGCCGACAGTATCGGGAATGTTGATGGTCGTGGCACCGGCCTTGATCGCGCCTTCGACGCAACGGCAGAGGAAATCGTGCTCGGTGCGGGTGCCGTCTTCGCTCGACCATTCGACATCGTCGGTATGGCTGCGCGCGCGCGACACCTGCGAGATCACCATCTCATAGACCTCGTGCGGCTCCTTCTGGAGCTTGTATTTCATGTGCACCGGCGAGGTGGAGAGGAAGGTGTGAATGCGTCGCCGCTCGGCCGGCCTGATCGCCTCCGCGCAACGATCGATATCCTTGAAGGCGGCGCGGGCGAGCCCGCAGACCACCGCATTTTTGGTGCGCTTGGCGATCTCGTTGACCGCGGCAAAGTCGCCGTCGGAGGCGATCGGGAAGCCGGCCTCGATCACATCGACGCCCATCTCGTCGAGCAAGGCTGCGACTTCGAGCTTTTCTTCGTGCGTCATGGTCGCGCCAGGGCATTGCTCGCCGTCGCGCAACGTGGTGTCGAAAATGATGACGCGGTCCTTCTCGGACTTCACGGGTTCGGCCTTGCTCGGCTCGGATTTGCCTTTAGCGTTCATGATGTCAGGTCCTTATCGGCGGCGCCGGACCAACAGGTCAAAGACAGTGTCGGAGGCGCTCTCTTGGGTCGCTTGGGTTCGGTGGCTTTGCGTCCAACCCCTGAGTGCCCAGGCGAAAATGCCCAGCCGGCGCTCAGGGGGCGCTAAGGAGCAGAAGGCCGCCAGGAGCCAGCGTGAGGGCGGCGCCGGACACAGCCGTGTCGGCTGCCGGGTCCATCGCGCTCATCTGGTGGCGGATTGCCATCATCTTCCCTCAGGTCCACCATCCCGGACCGCGGTAAAGACCGCGTAAACCTTATGTGGGACCGAAGCCCTTTTAACGGAATAGCCGGCCCCGGCGCAAGGCCGGATCGAGAATTCTGCGCGAGACGCCGGCAATGCCCCGCGCTATGAAAGCCCCGATCCCCCTCTGGCGAAGGATGGCCGCGTGGTCGATCCGCGGGCTCGTGCTTCTCGCCGGGCCGATCTGGCTATTCGGCTGGATCGCTGCCTTTGTCGCGCCAATGAACACAGTCAAAAAGTGCAAGACATTCGCAAAAAGGACAGGGAGACTGACCTATGATTGTTGAATTCGTCCAGTTCACATATCCGCCCGGCCTGACCCGCGAACAAATACTTGAAGACGCGCGCACGACCATTCCGCGCTGGCGGAGCAACAAAGAACTCGTCCGCAAGCATTACATCGTGGGCGACGACGGCAGCGGCGGCGCGTTCTACATCTGGCCGTCGAAAGAAGCGGCGCAACGCGGCCACAACGCCGAATGGCTCGCCAATATCAAGGCGCGCACCGGCTCGGTGCCGACCATCCGCTATTTCGACCTGACCATGATCGTCGATAACGAGGCCGGCACGGTGACGGAGTTTCCGCCCAATGCCGCGGCGGAAGCAGCGGAGTAGGCACGGCCACGTCATTCCGGATCGCCGCCCGGCGGCGAGTCCGGAATCCATAACCACGGCGAATATGGATTCCGGGCTCCTCGCTTCGCTCGGCCCCGGAATGACAAACCCATAATGCGGCCGTTGCAAAATCATTCCACCCCATAGTGCCGATGGCAGGCGGCGCATATGCCGTCGAGCTGATCGCTCACCTGCGAGATCGTTTTCAGATCGCGCGCCTCGGCCGCCTGATATGCCTTCTCGGCGGCGTCCGCCAACGCCTTGGCGTAGCGCGGCCATTCCGGATCGATCGCCCGCTCGGGAATCATCAGGGCGTTGGTCGCTTCCGCAAGCGTCGCGGCACCGCTGACGACCCGCTCCCAATCATCTTCGGTTTTGGGCGACAGATCATGCTCGCCCTTTTCGTCGATCACGACGCCGTTCACGCTCCAGACGATCTTTGCGGCGGGCGTCAGCACGTGCTCCATGAAGGCCTTCATGTCGACATAGGCGCGAAACGGCGGCGGCCCAGCGTCTTCGCCAAGCGACGGCGATAAGGCCGGGCCAGCAGCGAACAGCACGACTGCAATGCCGGAAAGAATGCGGTTTAGCATGCGGCTCATCCGGGCTGCATGGTAAAGCCGATCCAACGCCCGCAGGCTACCACCGCAACCCACAACAGGATCGACAAACCTCCGGCCAGCCGCGCCGGCAGCGGCAGCCGCCGATCATTCTCCCATTTCGGCAGGTCTCGCGCGCCGATGAATTGAAAGATCAGCATGTTCAGCCCGGCGATGGCGATGAGAACCATCTTGGCAATGAAAAAACCGTTGCCCAGATATTTGGTGGCGTTGGAAATGAACATGAGACCGCCGGAGAGGACGGCAACGACAAACGCTCCCCAGGTGAGCGGCAGAATGGCCCGGGTGACGCGGCTGACCGGCCATTTGGTCGAAGCGAGGCCGAGAAGTCTCAAATCGAAGACAAGAATGGAACCCACTACCAAACAGATGGCCAGCACATGCACCGATTCAACAACGGGAAACAGCAGATCGTTCTCGCGAATGTTGTCCGCGATACTGCTGTTCTCGAGAAAAGAAATAAAATCGGTGAACGGCTGCATCATCCTGCCTGCGTGTAGGCAATGAAGCGGCCGGCAAAGATGACGCCGCACCAGGCAAAGATCGAGGCAGTCGCTGCCAGTCGCCCGAAGATGCGGCGGGCATGGTCTTTGTCCCAAAATCCCGGCGATGACAGCGACCACTGGAGCAGGCCGGTGAGCACGAGCGCAAACGCCAGCAGCGCCATTTTGATATAGAAGGTCGAGTTGAGCAGTGAACGGCGCGGCTCACCGACGATCAGCAAGCTTCCGGTGACCAAAAGGACCAGCACGACCGGCCAGATCAGCGGAAGAAATCGCCTCCCCACATCGAGCATCGGCACATCGCGCTGGAGCAGGCGCCAGATCCGCAGATCGACCAGAACGGCGGCGGAAAAAAGCACGGCGACGCAGAGGATATGAATAGTTTGCAGGGCCGGGATGATCCAGCCCGTGGTCTGGATCATGTGACTGAGCGAGGTGGCCGCCAGCCACTTGCTGAGATCGCTCAAGGTGGCGGCATCGACCATAATGTCACTGATCGGCAGGCGTCAGGCTGAAACTGAGCTCCTGGCCGCTCGGCAGCGTGACACGGACCAAAAAGCCGCCCGGACTGCCGTCGCGCAGCGGCGCATAGTGGAACACCGCATGATCGTCAGGCTGCAACGAACGCTTGGTCCAGCCGGAGCGGGTCAAGACGCCCGGGCTCGACACTTCAAACGTCAAGGTCTGCGCGGGCTGATCGTCTTTGGCGTCCGTCTCGATGACAAAGGTGATGTGCGGATTGGTCCAGTTCACCGTCTTGACGGTGCCTTGTATATCGCGCGGATGCTCCATGTCGTAAGCGGCGCCCGAATGGTGCGCGGCCGCGACGCCGGCGAGACTCATAAGCAGGCTTGCCGCAACGAGTGTGATTTTGGGCGACACCATCGCGTTGTTTCATCCTTATTTCGTTGTGCTTATTTCTTCGTGCTGACCGAGCCGTCCGGCCGCTGTGGATGTGAGACGAAGATGTCGTTGCCGTATTCGTCCTTGCCGGGGACAAGATCTTCCTGCTCGCACTCGCCTTCGATGATCTCGTAGTGGCGGTCGGGATAGCGGCGGAAAATGCGGGTGGTCTTCCACGGCGCGGTCAAAACCCTGGGCGCAGTGATTTCAAGATCGTCGCGCAGCTCGTTCGGCTTCGCCAGATATAGCCGCTCGACGATGTGCATGTCGCCGTTGTTCGGAATGCCGACTGCCTCGCTCGGCGCGATATAGGCCTGCGGCGCGATCGCCGTGGTGTCGACGACCAGAACGTCGCCTTGCCAATGGCCGATCGAATGGCCGTGCAAGGTCAGGTCGGGGTCTTCCGGATGCGGGCGGCCGTCGGTGTAAATCCGGCGCATCCGGTTGCCATCGACTTCGCCGAGCATGGTGACGCGGCCGGGCGTGGTCAGCCACTCGAACGCATTGTGCGTCATCAGCATCCAGCTCGGCATGCCGTGTGGCAGGCAGTGGCCGAGCACCAGAAAGGGCCGGCCGGCTTTCTCTTCGGCGATCAGGCGCTGGATCTGAGGCACGACCTCCGGCTTCCAGGGCGGAACGTTTTCGGTTTCCTGGCGGTGCTGATCCTTGACGTCCGGGATCCACACGCCGTCAAAATCGGAGGGCGCGGCGGCAACGCGAGACACCGCGGCCATCCCGATCAACACAACAGCAACGCAAAACACGACGGACTTGAGCAGGGCCGTTTTCATGCGGGGGAGGCGTTTTCCTGTAGGAAGCCGCGACCTTACTCCGATTTGTGGCGCGTGCGAAGCCGCAACCGCCGCTTGGCAGTACCCGCATGGAAGGTATGCGCGTTACTTCTTGTGCTTGGCCTTCCCGGACGATCGGGCTTTTCCGCCTTCAATGCGCGCTCGGCCGCCTTGAGTTCCGCGAGTGCCTTGCCTTCGATCTTCGGGTAGTCGAGCTTGAGCTTTGCCAAGGCCTCGCAGATCGCGGCGCAGACGACGACTCGCGCAACGTGTTTGTGATCGGCCGGCACGACATACCACGGCGCTTCCTCGGTCGAGGTCGAGCGGATCATGTCTTCATAGGCCGTCATGTATTCGTCCCAGCGCTGTCGGTCGGTGACGTCCCCCATCGAGAACTTCCAGCGCTTGACCGGCTCTTCGAGCCGCGCCAGAAAACGCTTGCGCTGTTCCTCCTTCGAAATGCGCAGGTGAAATTTCACGATCCGCGTTCCGTTCCAGGCGACGTGACGCTCGAAGGCGTTGACCTCCTTGAAGCGGCGCTTCCAAATGTCCTTGCCGGTCACGCTCGGCGGCAGCTTCTGGCGTTCCAACATGTCCGGATGCACGCGCACCACCAGCACTTCCTCATAGTGTGAGCGATTGAAGATGCCGATGCGCCCGCGTTCCGGCAGATATTTTCCGGCGCGCCAGAGAAAGTCGTGCTGGAGCTCCTCGCTGCTCGGCGCCTTGAAGGCGTGCACCTCACAGCCTTGCGGATTGATGCCGGACATCACGTGCTTGATGACGCCGTCCTTGCCGGCGGCGTCCATGCCTTGCAGCACGATCAGCACGGCCCAGCGCCCGTTGGCGTAGAGCCGCTGCTGCATTTCGGCGAGCCTCCTGATGCCATCGGCGAGGATCGGCTTCACGTTGTCGGCCTCTGTGGAGAGGCCGAACGTTTCGGCGGGATCGTGATCGGCGAGCCGGAAACGGCCCGGCTTGTCGATCCGGCAAGCTTTCACGATCTTCGCAAGCTTCATGGCCGCCTCATGGACGTGCACGCACGCAACCCGTGGACGAATTCCAACCCAAAAGTTTAAACTTGCTCTTTAAGCCAACGGGGACTCCATGCGTGTTGTATCCTATTTCGCATCTGTTTTTCTCGCCCTGTTCTTAACATCCGCGCTAGGCGCGGACACGGCGGTCGACCGTGCCAAAAAGGACGAAATTGTCTCCGTCCCAAAGGGCGATCCCGACATGGAAGCGGCATTCCGCCAAGCGCGTGAAACGCTCAAAGGCTTTCTCGAGCTGGCGCGGGCGCCGCGCTCGAGCATTACCAGCATGGCGGTCAAAGTCGCCATCCACGACCGCGGCGAGACCGAATATTTCTGGATCAGCCCATTCAAGGAGAAAGACGGCGGGTTCGTCGGCGCGATCGACAACAGACCGCGCAGCGTCCGTAACGTCAAGCTTGGCCAGACGATCACGTTCCAGACGAGCGACATCGTCGACTGGCTCTACCGTGAAAACGGCAAGATGTTCGGCAACTATACCGCCTGCGCGCTGCTCAAGCAGGTGCCGCCGCCAGAACGCAAAGCGTTCGCGCGAGAGTACGGACTAAACTGCGACAGTATTTAGCTTGGCGCGCGACGAGCGTCGGACCATGCCGCCGCCAGATAAGCGCGCAAGAAGCGCGGCATGTCCGCGTCGACGTCTGCAATGCCGCGCAGAATGCGGATCTCCGAAAACTCCGGCTGCGCCTCGCCCGCCAGATAGCGCACGATGCGCGCGCGCAAATCCTCGGCGTTTTCGCTTGCGGTGACGCGCTTGATCAAGGCGACAAATCCGCTGTCGCGCACCAATGTCCAGCCCGCCTCCGCCTGCATCGTGCCGATATCAAGGCCGGTCTCTTCGAACAGCTCACGGCGCGCGCTGCCCGCAAGGTCGAGCATCCCTGCGTTGATGTCTTCGGGATCGGGCGTGCCGCACGGAAAAAGCCATTGGCCCGCAATGGACGTGAACGGCGCCATGCGGCCGACCAGATAGGCGCCGTCGGCCGCCTGCAGCGCGGCCGCGGCGAACACATTGTGCACGCCGGCGTCCGGACAACCCCAATCCCGCCAGGCGAGAAAGCTCGCATAGTCGGTCTCGAAGCTTGCGCCGTGCAGCACGCCGTTCTCGACGGTGAAGCGATGCAGCAGGAGCACGCGGCCGTTCCACAAGGCCGGCAGCTCGCGCTGCCGCGCGGCGAAGTGCCGGGCGATGTCGTCTGCCCGCGCGTGCGCGAAATCCCACCGCCATGGCACGACGGCGATCTCTACACGCTCAAGCGCGACGATCTCGGTCCCGCTGCATGGCATTGCGCGGTATTAGAGCATGATCCGGAAAAGCGGAAGCCGGTGTTCCGAAGAGATCATGCTCCGCCAAAAGTTAGAGCGCCAACCGATTCAGCCTGAAAAACGATTTGCGCTCTAGTCTAAGCACCGGAACCGCATGTCATCAGTAACGGCATCTCTCCTGCATGGATTCCTTGGGTGTCGGCCGTACGAAATGGCGCCGGATCATTTTTGCGTCCCACCGACGCGGCTGGAAAAGCCTGATGCGACTGCCACGGCGCCGTCCGCGATCTTCAGCCCGAGCGAGGGCAAGGGCCGCGGCGCGGGCCCATCGACGACCGCTGCGCCATTCTTCGGATCATAGACCGAACCGTGGCAGGAGCAGACGACCCCATCGCGCGCCTTCGACCACATATTCACCGGGCATGCCTGATGGGTGCAGACGGCGGAATAGGCAACGACGCCTTCGGCGGCCCGCTCTCGGGTTTCGTCGCTTAACTCAGCCGGATCGAAGCGGGCCAGAATGACAAGATTGAGCGGTGTTCCGTTTCGGACCGTGCCGTCAGGGCCAGCTGGAAAGACCTGGACCTGCGGGCCACCCATAGCGAGATTATCAAGCCTGACAACTTGTCCCTTGTTGGGGCCTGTCAAGAACACAAAGCGATCGCCCGGTTGCGGCGGCAGTTTTGCGGCATCCGTTTTCTCTGGCGCATCTTCGGCGCGCGCCACGCCGACCAGCAAGGGCGCCAACGCTAGCGCAAAAACCGGTCCGAGAACCGCACGACGTCCGTAGTAGGGGGCACACCGATCGTTGCGCGTTTGCATATTGCGTCGCCCTCCTTTCAGGGTTTCTGCTTCGGACGCATTTTTTGGTTTGGCGTCAGTTCCATTTCCGTCGCGGCTATTGCGTGCCAGTGACGCTGGCGATGAGGCGAAGCGACACCATGGCCATCTCGTCGCTGTCATGGATGTAGCCGACGCGGAAAACTCCGTTGACCGGATGTTTGCCGGGCTTGGTCGCCCGAAGCGGGACGGCGAAGACAAGTACGCCCTCTTCAATGCTTGCCCGCACCATCTCCTGTTCGAAGGCGACGCCGTCGTCCTCCGCCGAAAGCTTGATGACGCGATTGTTGTAGGAC
>DATMQV010000135.1:0-7668 GCA_035566615.1 Xanthobacteraceae bacterium | reverse complement strand
GATGAGAACCTTGGCTCTTTCTGCAATCTTGGCCGTAGCATTCGGTGGCCAAGCCCTGGCTTGGGGCCAGGAGGGTCATTCGATCATTGCCGAAATTGCGCAGCGGCGGCTCTCGCCGGAGGCGGCGCGCAGCGTCGGGCAACTGCTCGGCCGCGGCCACTCGCTGGCGTCCATCGCGAGTTGGGCCGATGACGCTCGCGATACACGCCCGGAAACCTCCAACTGGCATTTTGTCGATATGCCATTGGCTGTGCGCAAATACAGTGCGAGCCGCGATTGTGCGAAGGATCCGAAAAGCGGCTTCTGCATAGTTGCCGAGCTTGACGCCTTGCGCAACGATCTGCGCTGCGCGTCGGGCAACGACCAGGTTGAAGCGCTCAAATTCGCGGTTCATTTTGTCGGCGACATCCATCAGCCGCTGCACACGGTGGGCGAAGCAAAGGGTGGCAACGACATCAAGGTCGATCTGTTCATGCGCGGACTAACCTGCAGCGGAACGTGCGAGCCCGGCCACATCGCGACCAACTTTCACGCCGCCTGGGATTTTGGCCTCATCGAAAAGGTCGTTTGGGACTGGGGCGCCTACGTGGACCGCCTCGAGGACGGCTGGCTCAAAAGCGCCGAAGCAGCACAGCCCGGCATCGACGGCGGCACGGTCGTCGATTGGGCGGAGGAAACGCACGCACTGGCTCCGGTCGTTTGGAATGGCCGCCCCGCCGATGACGTGTTGGATGATCGCTATCTCCGCGAGATCCTGCCGATCCTCGACCGGCAACTCGGCGTTGCCGGATTGCGGCTGGCCAAGTTCTTGAACGAAGCCTTCAGCTCGCACGACTGTCCGGTTCGCTGACGGCGGCGGCTATTGGCGCGAGCGCATATGCAGAGGGGAAGCGCCCGTGGTCCGGACAATTTTTTCAGGAGCGCCGTCGGCCAACGTCATCAACGGGTTGCGCAATTGGGGGGCCGCGCTTGCAATCATCGCTTCGTGGGCCTTGCCGGCAAGCGCGCCGGCCGCCGCCGATGACAAGCCGTCCGGCTGCAAGCCGATGCCCGAGAACATAACGGTCGACGCCACCTCGCCGATCAATATAGGGGTCCTCGCCAACGCGCTCTTCTATTACCGCTGCACCGACTACGACGATCAAGTCAAAGCGGTTTTGAACGAAGCCAGCGCTTGGGTTGCGGCGCGCGCTCCCGGCGTCGACAAACCGGCCATCGTGCTCGACATCGATGAGACGTCGCTTTCCAATTGGGAACAGATTTATCACAACAAATTCGGCTATGTCCCGAGTGGCGCTTGCGATCTGAAAGCGCAATCGGCATGCGGACAGCGCGATTGGGAGCTTAGCGCGCAGGCGACCGCGATTGGGCCGACACTCGACCTTTTCAACGTTGCGCAAAAGCTGAAAGGCAAGAATGGCGAGCCGGTCGACATTTTTTTCGTCACCGGGCGCTACGAAGATCCATTCGAGAGATTGGCGACCGAATGGAATCTGCACAAAGTCGGTTATGACAATTGGCGCGGCCTTTTCATGCGACCCGATTCGAGCAGGAACGACAAATTCGTGTCCAGGTACAAGACGCTGTCGCGCATCAAGATCGAGGCTAACCATACGATCATCGCCAATGTCGGCGATCAGCTAAGCGACCTGGTCGGCGATCAGAATGGCGACCATGCCGAGCGATGCTTCAAGGTCCCCAACCCCTTCTACTTTATTCCGGGCGATCCGGTGCCGAGCGGCGGCCTCAAATGCATGGCGCACTAGAGCAATCCGGAAAAAGCCTTTCCCGGACTTGATCCGAGGGGAAACCGGTGTTCCGAAAAGATCATGTTCAGCCAAAAAATTAGAGCGTCAATCGATTCAATCTGAGCGATTGCGCTCTAGTCGCTGAAGATCACGCGCGCGCCGACCGCGACGCGGTTGTAAAGATCGACGGCGTCATCGTTCGCCAGCCGGATGCAGCCGAAATCGAGGGAGCTTCCGATCGTCTTCGGCGCGTTGGTCCCGTGGATGCTCATGCTGCCATCGTCAACGACAATGATGCGCGCGCCGAGCGGATTGCCCGGCTCGCCTTTCATCACGCCTGCGGGCGCGAGCTTGCGTTCGACCATGTCGGCCGTCGGCTGCCACTCCGGCCATTCTTTCTTGCCGGCCACTTTATGGAGGCCGGCGACGCCCGCGCAGGATTTGCCGACGCCGATGCCATAACGCAGCGCCACCTGGTGCGGTTGGATCAGATAAAGAAAATGCTGCTGCTTATCGATGATGATCGAGCCGACCGGATGCGTACTGCGATAAAACACCGGCTGACGCCGGAAGAAAAAGGGCACTTCGGCATCGGTCGAGCCGCCATCGACGCCGGGCGGCAGGTCTCCATCGGGCGCTGTCGCCGCTTTGTGTTGGGCCTTTGGTCGCTTGAGCGATGGGGCGGCGGCTTGTTTCGTCTCTTCGACCTTACTCGGCGGTGGTGGGGCATTCGTCGCCGGCGGTGACGGGGCGTTTGTTGCCGCCGGCGATCGCGCATTCGCCGCAGGCGCTGGCGGGGCATTCGCCGGCGGTGATGGGGCGTTTTGCGATTGGATCTTAGGCTGTGACGGTGCGGCGCGGTGTCGGGAAGCCATATAGGCATATCCGCCGGCCGCAGCCGCCGCGACGACGACGGCCGCTATGATCGAGATGAGAGTAGGGAAGCTGCGCGATGCGTCGACACTCGATCGGGCTTCTCCGATCGCCGATATGTCGCCGGCCCGCTCACCGCTGGGTCGGGGGCGCCGCAACTCTGCTCCCGCAGCGCCTTGCGCCAGTTCGCTTCGAATCGCGTCGATGGCGGATTCAAGGGCTTCGGTGTGGTGCCTGATGTCGGTGGGCGACATCGACGGTCGTGTATTGCGCAGCTGATCGCGCAACATCTGGCGCATTTGGTCGAAGACGCTTTCGCGCCATCGCGCGCTTTGGAAATCGCCTTTTCGCAAAGCGCGCCACAGGATCGCGTAGTAATCCGGCATTTTTCCCGAGATTGCGCCGCACCCTGCGGCAATGTCGTGGGCGTCCGAGTCTTAAGGCCGCACTCAATCAATTTATCGGCCCGTTGTGAAGCGTGGCGAAACGGGCGGACCGGAGTGCCTCTGATTTTCTTTTTTCGCCATGTCACATCGGCCTCGCCTGCCTCGTCTTATGCGGCAGGAGGCCAAGATGATGCGCGTGATCGTCGCCTGGATTGTCGGATTAGGCTTGGCTGCCAACGGGTTAACCATGTTGGCCTTTCCCGATGCCTGGTACGATTTGGTGCCGGGCGTTCCGCAAACCGGCCCATTCAACCCGCATTTCGTCCGCGACATCGGCGCCGCCTATCTCGTCGCCGGAGCCACGCTTGTATGGTTTGCGATCGATCGTGCCGCGCGGTCGGCCGCTCTTGCAGGCGCTGCCTTCCTCACCATCCATGCACTCATCCACCTGTGGGACGCCGCGGCGGGGCGAGAACACGCCCATCAACTGCTCGTTGATCTGCCGACGGTCTTTCTGCCGTCCGCGCTCGCGATCTGGATCGGCTGGTCCCCAAAATCTCGCACGCGCATGAAGTCGCTCGCTCACATGAAGGAGACATAAGATGATCAAATGGCTGCTGAGCCGCTGGATCGGCAAATTCGAGCGCACGTGGAACTATGACGCGAGCTATTTACGCGATGTACTCGACGCCGATCCGCGTGCACTGATGGCGTTCAGCAAAGTCACCGCCCTCGGCAACTATCATAAGGACGTGCCGCCGGCCGCCTATTGTGCCGCCAGCGTTGTCGGCACCATGGCCGAGGATTGCGGGCCCTGCACGCAGCTCGATATCGATATGGCGCAGCGCAAAGGCGTCGACCCGAACATTCTGCGGGCGATCGTGGCGCGCGATTTCACCGCCATGCCGTTCGAAGTGGCGCTTGCGGCACGCTTTGCCGAAGCGAGCCTGCAGCACGCGCCGGAAGCCGACGACTTGCGCGAGGAGGTTGTGCGCCGCTTCGGCAAGCGTGGCCTCGTGTCGCTCGCTTTCGCCATGACCGCCTCGCGCCTATATCCCACCTTGAAATACGCGTTGGGCCATGGCCGCGCCTGTACGCGCCTCACTGTCGGCGGCGAGACACGGCCTGTCTTGCGCCAACTGACGAAAGCCGCATGAACGCTGCAACGGAACGCGAAGTCGCATCGTTCGAGAGCCATAGGCGCGCGCTGACCGGGCTTGCCTATCGCATGCTCGGCTCCCGCGCCGAGGCCGAAGACGTCGTGCAGGATGCCTATTTGCGCTGGCACGAAGCCGATCACGATGCGATCGAAGAGCCGCGCCGCTATCTCGGCACGATCGTGACCCGGCTCTGTCTCGACCGCATGAAGTCGGCGCGGGCGCGGCGCGAAGTGTATGTCGGCCAGTGGCTTCCCGAACCGGTCGTCGATGAAACACTCGATGCCGATACGGCCGGCGATATCGCCCACGATCTCTCCGTCGCACTCATGCTGGTGCTCGAGCGCTTATCGCCGCTCGAGCGCGCGAGTTTTTTGCTGCATGACATTTTCGGTTTGGACTTTACCGAAGTGGCGCGCACGCTAGGGCGGGGCGAAGCGGCTTGCCGCCAGCTCGCGGCGCGCGCTCGTGCGCATATCGAAGAGGCGCGTCCGCGTTTTCCGGCTTCGCGCGAAGAGGGTGCGCGCCTGGCTGCTGCATTCGCCGCCGCGGCCCAAAAGGGCGATGTCGCGTCGTTGACGAAGCTTTTGGCCGAAGACGCCGTGCTTTATTCCGATGGCGGCGGCAAGCGCGCTGCCGCTCTTAATCCGATCTACGGGGCAGACAAGATTCTGCGCTTCCTTGCCGGCATCACGCGCAAGAACCCGGCCTTGTTGACCGTTCAGGCTCGCCCAGCGATGGTAAACGGCCTCGCCGGTCTAGTGCTGCGTGAGGAGGATGGTGCGATCGACACCTTTGCCTTCGAGCATGATGGCAGCCGCATCGTGGCGATCTACATCGTGCGCAATCCAGAAAAACTGCGCCATGTGCGCTTTTGATGTCCAAGCGTCCGCCGATGAGCCCCTTCCGGCCGCCTCCGCGCATTGATTTGACAGTAATCGGGCTTATCTTTTTGACCATCAGGTCAACCCAGGCGATTCCATGTCAGAAACGTTCCAAACAACAACGGTGCGCACCGCGCGGCGCGTACGCCATGAGACGAAAATGCGGTTGCTGCAGGTGCGCGAGGTCAGCCGCCTGACACCAAAAATGGTTCGTGTCGTTCTCGGCGGCGAGGCCCTCGCCGGGTTCGTCAGCGCCGCCCATGATGATCACGTGAAGCTGTTCTTCCCGCAGCCTGGGCACGACAAGCCGGTGCTACCCACGCCGACGCCCAACGGGCCGGTTTATCCGGAAGGCGCGGCGCGTCCCGCCGCGCGCGATTACACGCCGCGCCGCTACGATCCTGCGGCGAATACGCTTACCATCGACTTCGTACTCCACGGAGAAGGGCCGGCAGCGACCTGGGCGGCACAGGCTCGGCCCGGGCAATTCCTCGGTGTCGGCGGGCCGCGCGGGTCTTTCATCGTGCCCGATGATTTCGACTGGTATTTGCTCGCCGGCGACGAGACGGCCGTTCCGGCCATCGGCCGCCGCTTACAGGAATTGCCGGCAGGCACGCGCGTGATCGCCGTTGTCGAAGTCGCCGATGCCGGCGAAGAACAGAAACTCGACACGCGCGCGAAACTGGAGATGCACTGGTTGCATCGCACAGGCGCCGAGGCCGGCAATCATTTGCTGCTGCAAAGAGCGCTCACCGAGTTTGTGCTGCCGCCAGGCGAGGGCTATGCCTGGGTGGCGGCGGAGGCGAGCGCGGCAAAAGCATTACGTCGCTATCTCGTCGACCAGCGCGGCCTGCCCAAGGACCGGGTCAAGGCGGCGGCCTATTGGAAGCAGGGCGCCGTCGCCGTGCACGAAACCTACGACGACTGAACCATCAGAGTATGATCCCAAAAAGTGGAAGCCGGGTTTCGGAAAAAAGATCATGCTCCGACGTAATATCTAGACCTTGATCCGATTCAACTTGATCGGATTGGTCTAGTTCGGCGACGCTTCGGAATCGTCCATAGTGTTGCCGCTCGTACGCGGCGCCGGCTCTTCCCATCTTAGCGCTTGCATCAGGCTGCAGCAGCGGAGATGTTTGTATGTTGCCGGGAACAAACGTGACCACAAACTCGTCGGTATCCAATCCGCGCATTTTCTATGGCTGGTTCGTCGTCGCAGGGACGTTTGCTGTCACCTTCGTCGGCTTCGGCTGCGCATATTCCTTCAGCGCCTTCTTGCTGCCGTTGCAGCATGATTTCGCCGCCTCGCGCGGCTCGATCTCGCTGGTCTTCTCCATCGCCGGCTTTTTGTATTTTGCGCTTGGGGTGATCACCGGGCCGCTGGCCGATCGTTTCGGTTCGCGGCTCTTGGCGGTGATCGGCATGATCCTCACGGGCGCAGGGCTTGTGGTCGCGAGTGTCGCGCAGACCTTGCTGCAGGTGTATGCCGCTTACGGCATTGGCGTCGGCCTGGGGATCGGTTGTTCCTATGTGCCGGCGGTTGGCGCGGTGCAACGCTGGTTTCTGCGCCGGCGCGGCTTTGCGTCGGGACTCGCGGTGAGCGGCATCGGCGTCGGAACCCTCGTGGTTCCGCCGCTCGCGAAGTTCATGATCGACGCGCTTGGCTGGCGCGAGACCTACCTGCTTCTCGGCATTTTCGCGATCATGGCCGGAGCCGGAATGGCGTTGCTGATTGAAGACGACCCGAGCAAACGCGGTCTTGGCGCCGATGGCGATCCGCCGACAGCCGCTGCACGCTCGCCGGCGAGCGCGCGAGACTCCATCCGCAGCGCCATCACTTCGCAGCGCTTCATCGGCCTCTATGCCTCATGCTTTATCTGCTCGTTCGGCTTGTTCGTTCCGTTCGTGCATCTCGTGCCTTACGCGCTCGACTACGGCATCGCGTCTTCGGCGGCGGTGCTGCTGGTCGGAGCCATCGGTGTCGGCAGCACGGCGGGCCGCTTTCTGCTCGGTGGGCTGGCTGACCGGCTCGGCCGGCCGCTGTCCTTCCTCATCATGTTCGTGGGCATGGGCCTTTCATTCGTCATGTGGCTATTTTCGGTCAGCCTGTGGCCGCTCACCGCCTTCGCCCTGGTGTATGGTGTTTTCTATGGCGGCTTCGTTGCGCTGGCGCCGGCCGTTGTCATCGACTATTTCGGCGGGCGTCATGCCTCGAGCCTGATCGGCATACTTTACACAAGCGTCGCCTTCGGAACGCTGATCGGGCCGAGCGCCGCCGGCTTTGTCTTCGATATCAGCCACAGCTATACGCTGCCGATCCTCTTGAGCATTGGCGTCTATGTCGTGGCAACCGTCATCCTTGCGGTGACGTCGAGAGGCTCCATAGCGCGGTGAGCATGCTATTTCAGTGAGCTTGTTCGGCGATGCGAAGGCAGGCTTTCAGAAAAAAATAGTCTTGCGCTGAAAAAAGATCATATCTTTGCCGAAGCGCTTCATCCTGTGAACCTGTTCATTGTTGGATCGAAAGGCTTAAGCGCAGGGAGAGAAAAATGTCCCTCGACCGGGCTCGCGCTGAGTCGTTCTGCAAGCGCTTCGGCTTGAAGCTGCCGATTCTACTGGC
>DATMQV010000134.1:0-3299 GCA_035566615.1 Xanthobacteraceae bacterium | reverse complement strand
CGCCACCGGCGCGGTCGACAGCCGCCCGCGCCGCCTTGACGCGCGCCACGGCTGCGTCGAGCTCGTAGAGCGGCCGCGCATCTTTCGGCGAATCCTCGACCGATAGCCCGGCCACGCCGGTCGCGATGCAGCGCGTGACGTTTGCGGCGACGCCGTCCGGGTCGTCGGCAAAGCCATTCTCGAAGTCCGCATTGAGCGGGACGTCGGTCGCGTCTGCCAGCTCCCGGTAATGCGCAAGGACTGCATCAACACTCTGACCGCCGTCCGGAAATCCGAGCGAATGGGCGTGCCCGGCACTGGTCGTCGCCAGCGCCTTAAAGCCGAGACCTTGCAGATAGCGCGCCGTGCCGACATTCCACGGGTTGGGAATGACGAAGCAGCCGGCTTCGTGGAGCTTGCGGAATGCTTGGCGCTTTTCGGCAGTAGTCGGGCGCGAATTGCTCACGACGTTTCCCCCGGAACTTTGAACCTAGTGAACGTTGAACCTAGTGGTTGTCGCGCGGCACGTAAGTCTGCGCCACCCGTTGATACTTGACGGCCGGCACGAGCACCATGCCGCCGGCAAGCTGATCGACCATAGCGCGCTGGATTTCCTGCCATGGGGTCTGACTGGCCGGATAGTCGTAACCGCCATTTTGCTTCAGCGCGGCGCCGCGTTCCGCCAATTCGGCTGGTGACACGAGCACGTCGACCGTGCCTTTGTTGAGATCGATGCGCACGCGGTCGCCGGAACGCAGCAGCGCAAGCCCGCCGCCGTCGGCGGCTTCCGGCGATGCGTTGAGGATCGATGGCGAGCCGGACGTACCGGATTGGCGCCCATCGCCGACGCAAGGCAATGCCGTCACGCCGCGCTTGATCAGCGCCGCGGGCGGCTGCATGTTGACCACTTCGGCCGAGCCCGGATAGCCGATCGCGCCGACGCCGCGCATGAACAAGATGGTGTGTTCGTCGATGCCAAGCGCCGGATCGTCGATGCGCCGGTGATAATCCTCAGGCCCGTCGAACACCACAGCCCGGCCCTCGAACGCGTTCGGATCTTTCGGATCGCTGAGATAACGCTGCCGGAATTCGTCGGAGATCACGCTCGTTTTCATGATCGCGGAATCGAACAGGTTGCCGTGCAGCACCTTGAAGCCCGCGTGGGCCTTCAGCGGTTGATCATACGGCCGAATGACGCGCGGGTTGGTCGCCTTCGCGTTGCCGACATTCTCGGCGATGGTCTTGCCGTTGATAGTGCGCGCGCCGCCGTGCAAGCGGCCAGCAGCAAGGAGCTCATTCATCACCGCGGGCAAACCGCCGGCGCGATAGTATTCTTCACCTAGACATTCTCCCGCCGGCTGCATGTTCACCAGAAGCGGCACGTCGTAGCCGATGGTCTCCCAATCTTCTGTGGAAAGTGCAACGCCGACATGCCGCGCGATCGCGACAAGATGGATCGGCGCATTGGTCGAGCCGCCGATCGCCGAGCAAGCGACGATCGCGTTCTCGAATGCGGCGCGGGTGAGAATGTCGGAAGGCTTCAAATCCTCATGCACGATCTCGACGGCGCGCCGGCCGGTTTCATAGGCCATCTGCGCGCGCTCGCGATAAGGCGCGGGAATGGCGGCGCAGCCGGGCAACGACATGCCGAGCGCCTCGGCCAAGGCGTTCATGGTCGATGCCGTGCCCATGGTGTTGCAATGGCCGACCGACGGCGCCGATGCGGCGACGATATCGATGAAGTCTTTGTAGTCGATCTTGCCTGCGGCGATGTCCTCGCGCGCCTGCCAGACGACCGTGCCGGAGCCAATGAGCCTGCCGTCCGTGCCGTAGCCGTCCAGCATCGGGCCGCCGGAGAGCACGATGGCCGGAATGTTGACGGTCGCCGCTGCCATCAGGCAGGCGGGCGTAGTTTTGTCGCAGCCGGTGGTGAGCACCACACCGTCGAGCGGGTAGCCGTAAAGCACCTCGACCAAGCCCAGATAGGCGAGGTTGCGGTCGAGCGCGGCGGTCGGGCGCTTGCCGGTTTCCTGGATGGGATGGACCGGAAACTCAAAGGCGATGCCGCCAGCCTCGCGGATGCCCTCGCGGACGCGCTTGGCGAGTTCGAGATGATGCCGGTTGCAGGGACTGAGGTCCGAGCCGGTCTGCGCGATCCCGATGATCGGTTTGCCCGATGTCAGCTCCTCGCGCGTCAATCCGTAATTGAGGTAGCGCTCGAGATAGAGCGCGGTCATGCCCGGATTGTCCGGATTGTCGAACCACAATTGCGAACGCAGACGCGGCTTTTGCGAACCGGTACCCTTGGTCATTCTCGTCTCCGCACGCCCTCACCGCTCGTCATAGATAAGCCTATCCGGCGCGAGCGCGAACCCCGTTTTACGCAGGTCCCGCAAGCCTCGTCGTATTGCAACGCAGCATGGGTGCGGACGTTTGCTTTTGCAAAGCAATTAGGTTCAAGTGCCGCCCATGTTGAGAACCATCGCTGCATTCGATCGGATCGGCGAAGAGAACGCATTCGCCGTTCTTGCGCGTGCTACCCAGCTTGCGGCGCAGGGCCGTGACATCATCAATCTCGGAATCGGTCAGCCGGATTTTCGCACGCCCGATTTCATTGTCGAGGCGGCGGTAAAGGCGTTGCGCGACGGCCATCATGGCTACACGCCGTCGGTCGGCATCCTGCCGCTGCGCGAGGCGGTCGCGGCCGATCTGCATAAGAGATTCAAGGTCGATGTCGCGCCCGACTCGGTCATGATCTTCCCGGGCGGCAAGCCGACGATGTTCATGTCGATCATGATGTTCGGCGAGCCCGGCGCCGATATTCTCTATCCGGATCCGGGCTTCCCGATTTATCGATCGATGATCGAATTCACCGGCGCGCGGCCCATACCGGTGCCGATCCGCGAAGAAAATAACTTCGCCTTCTCGGCGGAGGAAACGCTCAGCCTGATCACGCCGCAGACGCGGCTCCTGATTCTCAATTCGCCCGCCAACCCGACCGGCGGCGTGACGCCAAGAGCCGAAGTCGACAAGCTCGTCGCGGGTCTCGAGCGCTATCCCGACGTCGCCGTCATGTCGGACGAGATTTACGACCACATGCTCTACGACGGCGAAGCGCATGTCTGCCTGCTGCAATACCCGTCGATCCGCGACCGGCTCATTCTTCTCAACGGCTGGTCGAAGACCTACGCCATGACCGGATGGCGGCTCGGCTATGCGGTATGGCCGGGCAAGCTCTACGACTTCGCGCGCAAGCTCTCGGTCAATCTGCATTCCTGCGTCAATGCGCCGGCGCAATTTGCGGGACTTGCCGCGCTCAC
>DATMQV010000133.1:0-6216 GCA_035566615.1 Xanthobacteraceae bacterium | reverse complement strand
GGGCATCAACAGGCCGATCAGGCCAGCCGTCACCAGGAGCGCAGCGCTGATGGTGCCAAGCACGCGTCCGGCAAAGGCTGCCGCCGCAACGGGACCTTCCGCATCGTGGACGCGAAGCCACGCCGGTATCAGCGCGGCGTTCAACGCGCCCTCTGTCAAGAGCCGTCTCACGACGTTGACGAGCTGAAAGGCGACCAGAAATGCATCGGCGACCGGGCCAGCGCCGAGCAGCGCCGCGACCATCGCATCGCGCGCGAAGCCGAGCAGGCGCGAGGCCAGCGTTCCCGTCGAGACCGTGAAGAGGGAGCGAATCATGGGCACCTCTATACCAGTGTCGCTTGCCCGTGGTGGGAGGATCGTGATAGGCCGCAACACAATTTCAGGCCCCACGCAAAAAACGCGGCAACAGGACATTTGAGATGAGCCCAGCGAAATATGACGTTCTCGGCATCGGCAACGCCATCTTCGACGTGCTGGTGCAGACCGATGAGGGCTTTCTCGCAGCACACGGCATGACCAAAGGCGGAATGTCGCTGATCGATGAGGCCCGCGCCGCGTCGATCTATCGCGACATGGGCCCAGCGGTGGAAATGTCGGGCGGCTCGGCGGCCAACACGATTGTCGGTGTCGCCAATTTGGGCGCTCGCGCCGCCTATGTCGGAAAGGTCAAGGACGACCAGATCGGAAGGCTTTACACGCACGACATCCGCGCCGCTGGAGTAACGTTCGAAACCAGGCCCGCTGCGGACGGCCCGGCCACCGGTTGCTCCTACATCCTGGTGACGCCGGATGGCGAGCGCACGATGAATACCTATCTCGGAGCCGCGCAGGAATTGAGCGTCGCCGATATCGACGCCGCCCAGATCGCCGCCTCCGCGCTGGTCTATCTCGAGGGCTATCTCTGGGATCCCAAAAACGCCAAGGAAGCCTTTGTGAAGGCGGCGACGATAGCGCATCAAGCGGGGCGTCAGGTCGCGCTGACATTATCGGACTCGTTTTGCGTCGATCGCTATCGCGGCGAATTTCTCGACCTCATGCGCAACGGCACGGTCGATCTTGTGTTTGCCAACGAGGCGGAGCTGCATTCGCTGTACCAGACATCGGATTTCGAAACGGCGCTTAGGCAATTGCGCAGTGATGCGCACCTTGCCGTAGTGACGCGCAGCGAGAAGGGTTGCGTGGTCGCCGCCAGGGATGGCGTCACCGCCGTGCCGGCGTACCCGGTCGAAAAAGTCGTAGACACCACCGGCGCAGGCGATTTGTTCGCCGCCGGCTTTCTGTTCGCCCTGGCGCGGGGCGCCGTTTACGAAAAGGCCGGGCGCCTTGGGGCGCTCGCCGCAGCCGAGATCATCCGGCACATCGGCGCGCGGCCGCAAGTCTCGCTGAAGGAGCTGGCGCAGCAGAACGGGCTTCCGGTCTAGCAGCCGGCGACAGCCGGAAACGCCTGCGGTCGCTGACCTTTGGCGACTTATAATCTGGGGATGAGGGGGATTGGCCCGTCGCACCCGGCGAAATTTACGGCATATTGGCGGCATTGCAGGGGACTTTCCGGCGTTAGGCCGCATAAAGCGACGGCCCGGAACCGCAAATTCGTTAATGCGTTTAAATTGCAGCAGAAATGCAGCGGCAGTGTTGCGCCATCTCAGGTAATTGCATCATAAGTCGTTGGATCATGACGGGTTAACTCAACCTTATTGCGGCGCGGGGTAGCGCCTGGGAGTGGATTGAATGATTTCGACCTGGAGCGAATGGAAACGATATCCGCGGGCTGGACGCAGCGAAAATCTCGAGGCGCCGATTTCTCCGGGCATCTACGAAGTGCGCTACGCCTCGAGCGGTGCGCTGCACTCGTTTGGCGCAGTTGATAACGTCGCCCAGGCATTGGCCCTTTTGACCGCCGGGTCAAAATCGTGGTTCGCTCGCCGCGAAGCCACCCAGGCGCTGGACCTCGAATATCGCACTTGCGCGACCTCGACGAAGGCCGATGCCAAGGCTGCGGCCGAGCGTATGGTCGGCCGCCGCGAAACCTATATGAGCGGCGCGGCCTGAAGTCAGATCGAATCAGAACCGGGGTCGGTTCCGCGCCGGGTCCGCTCCGGACTGCTAGCTCTCGAATTGCAACGAAGCTGCTACGCTTTTGCGGCGGTGCATCGACGGCGGTTTGCGCATATAATTGCGGCAACACCCGAAAATCCGAGGAGTGACGCCATGACCCCGACCGCCGCCGCACGCACCTCACATTCATCTGCTGCGACCTTGCGTGATCGGCTGAAGGATCCATCGTTGCTCCGCGAACACTGCTACATCGACGGTGCCTGGGTCGGGACACCGACGTTGCCGGTGACCAATCCCGCCAATGGGGCCGAGCTTGCAAGGGTGCCTCAGATGAGCGCCGCCGACGCCACCAGTGCGGTCGAAGCGGCCGAACGCGCTTTTCCAGCGTGGGCGAAACTCACGGCCAAGCAGCGCTCCAATGTCCTGCGCAAATGGTTCGAACTGATTGCTGCCAATCGCGAAGATCTCGCCCTGATCCTGACCTCGGAGCAAGGCAAGCCGCTTGCCGAGTCGCTGGGCGAAGTCGATATCGGCGGCGCCTATGTCGAATTCTTCGCCGAGGAGGCGCGGCGGGTCTATGGCGAAACCATCCCGACTCAGCGGGCGGATGCCCGTCTCTTGGTAATCAAGCAGCCGGTCGGCGTCTGTGGCGCGATCACGCCCTGGAATTTCCCGAACTCGATGATCACCCGGAAGGTCTCGCCGGCGCTGGCCGCAGGCTGCACCGTGGTGCTCAAGCCCGCGAGTGAGACGCCGCTCAGCGCATTGGCGCTGGCGGTGCTGGCTGAAAAGGCCGGCGTGCCGAAGGGCGTCTTCAACATCATTACGGGGAAATCGTCGCCGATCGGCAAGGTGCTTTGCGAGCATCCTGCCGTGCGCTTCGTCGGTTTTACCGGATCGACCGAGGTCGGCAAGATTCTCTACCAGCAGGCTTCGGTCGGGGTGAAGAAGCTCGGGCTCGAGCTCGGCGGCAATGCACCCTTCGTGGTATTCGACGATGCCGACATCGATGCTGCAGTCGAAGGCGCCATCGTGTCGAAATATCGCAACATGGGCCAGACCTGCGTTTGCGCCAACCGCATCTACGCCCAGGAGAGGATCTACGACGAATTCGTCCAAAAACTTTCCAGGAAGGTCGCGGCGATGAAGATCGGCGACGGTACCGAGCAGGGCGTAACGCAGGGACCGCTGATCAATATGGCAGCGGTCGACAAGGTCGAGCGCCACATCGCCGACGCGGTGAAGGGCGGGGCCAAGGTCGTGACTGGTGGCAAGCGTCATGCGCTCGGCCGCAGTTTCTTCGAGCCCACCGTGCTTTCTGACGTGAAGCCCGACGCCCTGGTGGCGCAGGAAGAGACCTTCGGGCCTCTTGCCCCCGTCATCCGCTTCAAGGATGAGGCCGACGTCGTCGCGATGTGCAACAAATCGCCGTTCGGCCTCGCCTCCTACTTCTACGCCCGCGATCTCGGACGGGTATGGCGCGTCGCGGAAGCACTGGAGTCGGGCATGGTCGGCGTCAATACCGGCCTCATCACGACCGAAGTGGCGCCGTTCGGAGGGGTGAAGGAATCCGGCCTCGGCCGCGAGGGCTCCCATCACGGCATGGATGAATATGTCGAGATCAAATATGTGATGATGGCCGGGGTCTGACGCTTTGCGCCCATCTTGTGCGCTTATCTTTGCAAGATCGTTTCCCGGACAATGCCGGGGATCGCGGGCTCGCGGGGCGGAGATCATGCTTTAAAGACCAAGCGTCACTTCAGCCCAATGCACGACCACCTCGCTGTTGAGGAAGTCGATGACGCTGGATTCCATCGTCTTGGGGTGATCGTGGGCGACCACGGCGGTTGCGACGATCGCGTCGCAACGATCGTTGAATGCGATCGCCAGCGCGGAGTTCGCCGCGCGGTAGCGCTCGCTGACGGCGTAGGGCCGGCTGCGGCCCTTCATCCACGCGACATTGATTTCGTGACCCGGCCCCAACACCGAAAGCTTTTCGCCCATCAACGCGAAGTCGCTCAGGCGGTCGAGCTCGTTGTCGTCGGAGACGCCGGTCTGACAGTTGCAAAAGCCGATCTTGGCTCGAATGTAGACGTCGACTTCGACGCCGCAGTCGGCCGCCGCGCAGCGGAACGCCTTGCCGGCGCCCCATTCGTCGGTTGGGAACGGCCATCGCACTTCCGCAAAATTCGGTTTGCCCGGCGGCGCCAGGGCCTTGCTCTGGACCAGCATCGGCCAGGCGAGAAAAGCCGAAGCGCCGGCGAAAGCGCCAAGCGCGAAGCCGGCGATTATCGCAATTACGGCGTTTCGGCTGCGCACGGCCTAGTTGCTCGCGACGAAGCTTCGGGCGGCGGCAAGCGTCGGCCGGTCCGAGTCGGAACCGGAGGCCAGCGCCAGCAGCTTTTCGTAATTGGCTTTCGCTTTGGCCGTATCGCCAAGCGCCTGTGCCGCCTTGGCCGCACCGGCATAACCATTGAAGCGATTGGGCTCTTTCGCCTGGGTGGCCTCGAACGCCGCCAACGCTTCTTTCGCCATGCCGCGATCCAGCAGCATGAAGCCGTATAGTTCGCGTGCCGGCGCCAGCGAACCGGGCGTGACCGGGGATTTTTCCGTCTTGTCCTCGGCGTCGGCTGCGGCGCTCATTGCCTTGAGCGCATCGTCATATTTGCCGTCGGCGTAGAGCACCCAGGCGTTGGCCACCTGTGCCTCGACATCGGCCTGTGTCGCCCAATAGTCGCTTTTGGCCTCACGCAGGCTGTCGCGAATATCGGAGAGTTTGGCGAGATCGGCCCTGGCGGCGGCTGGATCGCCGGAACGCGCGGCGCCGAGCGCACGCGCAAAATAGGTGATCGCCATCGTCTGCGGGAATTTGCTCGGCCTGACCTCGAGATTGGCCGCGCCCTTCCAGTCGCCGCGTTCGACCATGTAGCGCGCCGGCGAAGCGGCCTGCGCGAACGCTCCGGCGTAGACGTCGGGATTGGGCTGCGTCGCCTCTACTTGGTCGATGACCTGGCGCGCGGCCGCGTCCTGGCCGAGTTGCAGGTAGGCGTAAACGAGATAATCCTGGCCGTGCAGTTGATCGCCGCTCTCCTTGCTGGCCATTGCGGCCTGCACCGAAGCCAGATTCGCCGCAATCGATTCCTTCCAGTAGCCGACGCGCGTGAAAATATGCGACGGCATGTGCTGGGCATGCGGTGCGTTCGGTGCAATCTTCGAATAGCGCAGCGCTGCAGGGATTCCCTTGTCGGCGATCGGCGGATAGTCATAAAGATGGATCAGATAATGGGCGATGCCGGGATGTTGCGGTTGCCGCTGCCAGATCGGCTCCAGGATGGCGGCGCCCTTGAGCTGGTTGGCGTAGGTCTTGTCGGCGGGTGAGGCCGCCACGTTCAAGGTGATCGCGTAGAAGATTTGCGCCTCGTCGTCATCGGGATACTTCGCCGCGAGCGCGGCCATCTTCTTCAGATATGACTGCACGCGCGCCTGGTGCGGGATCTTGTCGTAATCGACATACATCACCGACAGCGCATCGATGTAGTCGCGCTCGCGTTCGGTCTTCGCGCGGACCGCTTGGCCTTTTTCGATCGCAGCAAGCCCGAGCGGAAGGTTGGGTGTGGGAACTGCGCCATGCGGGTTGTTGAGGAGGGCGAGCGCAATGCCCCAATAGGCAATCGCGCACTCCGGATCGGCCTTCAGGGCTTCCTCGTAGATTTCCTTTGATTCCGCATACCAGAACGAATGCTGGTAGCGCATGGCGCGGTCGAAGCGCCGTTGCGCCGTGTCGTTACAACTCGTCGCAAAATGCACCTTGCCGAGTTTCTGATCGGTATCGTCCTGGGCCTCGACGGGTGTGCCCGGTCCAAATGCCACAAGGCTGGCAACGCTCGTTGCCAACAGAAATTCGCGCATGACTTTCTCCCGACGCCGTTGACAGGATGACGAACCCCAAAAGGGGGCCCTGCAATCATAGGCCGTAATCGAGTTGTTCTCAACGACGCTCGTATTCCCGTTCGGGTGAAGAGGCGCGAGGAATCTCCCTGGGGGCACTAGAATTTCAGTTCGGCGCCGGTGATACGGCGATAGGCTTCGAGGTAGCGCTTGCTGGTGGCGTCCACGACGCTTGCCGGAAGCGGCGGCGCTGGCGCCTCCCCATTCCAGCGG
>DATMQV010000132.1:0-2773 GCA_035566615.1 Xanthobacteraceae bacterium | reverse complement strand
GCGTCCTGGGCGTCAGCAATGGCGACAGCGCTTTCGTGACCGCGCGCACCGCCTGCGCCGGCACGACCAGAAGAATGGCCTCGGCGCGGGCGGCCTCAGCGAGATCCGCGACCACGGCGACGCGATCGCCGAGCCGCACGCTCGGCAGAAAACGGCTCTCGCGATGGACCACGAGATGGGCAGCGTTGGCCGGGTCGGATTCCCACAGCGACACCGAACGGCCCGCGCGCGTACAGGTGAGCGCCAAAGCGGTCCCCCACGCGCCGCCGCCGACGACCGCAATCCGCTCGTAGGTCATTGCTGCACTTTTCCGCCCTGCCGGCGCTTGGGTATTATAGCGAAATCCGAGCTAATCCAAGCACTTACCGCGCAGCATTTTTGTTTTTGGCGCATCGGGCTTTATTTGATGCAAAGGCAAAAGGCAATTATTCACAAAGACTTACCGCGCAGCAATTTCGGCACGTCGCCGACCAGGCCGGCCGCTTCGCGAATGAACAGCTGCTTCAGATTGGGGACGCGATCGACCAGGCCGAGCCCGACGTCGCGCACAAGCCGCAGCATGGCGGAGCGGTTGGAGAACAACCGGTTCAGGCCGTCCGTCATCACGCCCATGGTCATGGTGTCGAAACGCCGCCAGCGCTGATAGCGCTCCAGCACCTCAGCGCCGCCGATATCGAGACCAAGCCGCGCCGCATCGACGATCACCTCGGCCAAAGCCGCGATGTCGCGCATCCCCATATTCAGCCCCTGGCCGGCAATGGGGTGAATGAGATGCGCCGCATCGCCGACGAGCGCGATCCGTTCGGCGATGAACGAGCGCGCGACGAAAAATCCAAGCGGATGCGCACGCCGCGCGCCGACGGCGCTGATGTCGCCGAGATGAAGTTTGAAGCGCTGCTCCAACTCGGCGTGGAAGGCGTCATCGGGCAGCGCGATGATCCGCTCGGCTTCCTTGGTCGTCTCGGTCCACACGATCGAGGAGCGGCGGCCTTTGAGCGGCAGAATGGCGAAGGGACCGGCGGGTAGAAAATGCTCGACCGCGCGGCCTTCATGATCGCGCTCGTGGCTGACCGTGGTCACGATCGCCGATTGGCCGTACTCCCAGCCGTGCACAGCGATGCCGGCCCGTTCACGGATCGACGAGCGCGCGCCATCGGCGGCGACGAGGAGGCGCGCCGAGACAGTGCCGCCGTCGGTAAGTCCGACCCGGATGGCGCTGCCGTCCTTCCCGGTCTCTGTTGAGCGCGCGGAGGGAGCGACGAAATCCTTCACCGCGGTCGCGCGGAGCGCGATACCAGTCTCGCGCGCTTTTCTCTCCAGCGCATCGAGCAGGAAGCGGTTCTCGATCATGTGGGCGAACGGCTCGCCCGGCTCGACGTCGCCGGCGAAGGTGAGGAAGACCGGACGGACGGCGTCTTCGACGCGGCTGTCGGTCACCGCCATGTCGAGAATCGGCTGCGCCTCATCGGCGGCACTCTGCCAAACGCCAAGCGTCTCGAACAAACGGCGCGCGGCCGCGACGATAGCCGAGGCGCGCTCGTCGCCATCATGGCCTTTGCCCAAGGTCGGATCGGCCACCATGATCGCGGTCGAGGGACCCAAGCCCTGCCGCAGCGCGATCGCAAGCGACAGGCCGGCAAAGCCGCCGCCGGCGATCACAATGCCGATCCGCTGGTCACTTTGGTTCATGACGCCAACACCGCTGCGAAGATTGTTATAACGTTTGTTTGCACATGATCTTTTCCGAAAACCGGGTTCCACTTTTCGGGATCATGCTTTAGACGGCAGGGCAGCATACCATCGCGGGCCTTCGCCTACACATCCATACTACGCCGCAGCTATGACCGCCGAAAAAGGCCGGTATGTTTACCAAGACATGGATTGGAAAAGACGCATGTCCTCTGCGCTCCAGGACGTTCTCTCCATTCTCGACCTCGAGACTCTCGAGGTGAACCTCTTCCGCGGCCGTTCGCCGCAATCGCGCTGGCAACGGGTATTCGGCGGGCAGGTCATCGGCCAGGCGCTGGTAGCCGCCTGCCGCACGGTCGAGGATGTGGCGGTGCGGCCGCCGCATTCGCTGCACGCCTATTTCCTGCTCGGCGGCGATCCCAAAGTGCCGATCATCTATGAGGTCGATCGCATCCGCGACGGCCGAAGCTTCACCACCCGCCGGGTGGTGGCGATCCAGCACGGGCATCCGATCTACTCGATGTCGGTCTCCTTCCATCTGCATGAAGAAGGATTGACGCATCAGCTGCCGATGCCGGACGTGTCCAAGCCGGACGCGCTGCCGAGCGAGGCCGAGATCAGGGATCGGTTGCTGCCGCAAATGCCCGACCCGGTGCGTCGCTATTACGAGCGCGAGCGGCCGATCGAGCTTCGTCCGGTCGAATATGATCGTTATCTCGGCCGGAAACTGGAGGGTGGTCGCTTTCATCTCTGGATGCGCGCGACCGGCCACTTGCCCGACGAGCCGGCGATCCATCAATGCGTGCTGGCCTATGCGTCCGATATGGCGTTGCTCGATGCAGCTTTGATCCCGCACGGCAAGACCGTGTTTCACGACGACATCATGGCTGCGAGCCTCGATCATTCCCTATGGTTTCATCGACCCTTCCGCGCCGACGAATGGTTGCTCTATGTCCAGGACAGCCCCAACATGAGCAGCGCGCGCGGCTTCTCGCGCGGCTCGGTGTTTACCAGCGACGGCATTCTGGTGGCTTCGGTCGCTCAGGAGGGCCTGCTGCGGCTGCGCCGGCCAAAAGCCGATTAG
>DATMQV010000131.1:0-16345 GCA_035566615.1 Xanthobacteraceae bacterium | reverse complement strand
CGGAAAAGTGGAAACCGGTTTTCCGACAAGATCATGCTCCAACAAAAAATTGAGAGCGCCAACCGCTTCAATCTGAAGCGATTGCGTTCGAGATACGCGGAGTGCGCATGAGCGAACGTGCAGGAGACACCGCCATGGCGGAGGAGGGTACGCGGTCGCGATTGGGACGCGGACTTGCCGCGCTGATCGGCGACGTCGGCGACGAAAGCTCGGTCGAGCGCCCGCGCGCGCAGCGCCGGCTGCCGACCAGTGCATTGCGGCCGAATGCGCGCAATCCGCGCCGCTCTTTTGGCGCCGCCGACCTTGAAGAGCTCGCGGCTTCGCTGCGCGAGCGCGGCATCATTCAGCCGATCGTGGTGCGCCCGCTGCGCGGGGTGCCGGACGGCTACGAGATCGTCGCCGGCGAGCGGCGCTGGCGCGCGGCGCAACGCGCCGGCTTGCACGAAGTGCCGGTCGTCGTCATCGAGGCGACCGACGCGGAAGCTTTACAGCTTGCGATCATCGAGAACGTGCAGCGCGCCGATCTCAATCCGCTGGAAGAAGCGGAAGGCTATCGCGCGCTGATGGAGGAGTTTCACAACAGCCAGGAAGAGATCGCCAAGATCGTCGGCAAGAGCCGAAGCTATATCGCCAACACGCTGCGGCTTCTGAAACTTCCCGACGCGGTGAAGGGCTATATTCAAGACGGCAGGCTCACCGCCGGTCATGCCCGCATGCTGATCGGCGAGCCGAATGCCGAACAGCTTGCGCAAGACATCGTCGCGCGCGATCTCAATGTGCGCGAAGTTGAAGCGATGGCGCGCGAGCGCGCGCAGAAGAGCGGGAAGAAGCAAACAAGCGGCAGGCGCGTGCACGGCGCGGCAGCCAAGGATGCGGACACGCTCGCCGCGGAGAAACGCTTAACAGATGCGCTCGGCCTGACCGTCAGTATCGATCAGCGCCGCGGCGGTGGCGGCACGCTCAGCATCCGCTACCGTGATTTCGATCAACTCGATGACGTGATCCAGCGGCTGGAAAGGCGACGCTGAGACGTTCGGTCCGAGTAGTTCCGCGCCCAACCGCTCGTCCCCGCGAAGGCGGGGACCCAGGCTCCGCTCGCATTTATTTGTTAGAGCGGGATTCCCGCTTTCGCGGGAATGAGCGGAGATGATCCTGCGCGCACAGTTCGACGATCTTGTGCGGCGCCTGGTGCGCGAGCCCTGAGGACCGAGTATCGCGAAGCGCGTCAGCGCAGCGGTTTTCGGCTGCGGTCCACCATCAGAAAGGCTGCGCCCGCGGCAATTGCAGACGCAAGCATCAGATACCACGCGGGTGCCACATCGTTCCCGGTCGCGGCGATCAGCGCCACTGCGACCACCGGCGCCGTGCCGCCGGCGAGGCCGATCCCGAGATTGAAAGACACCGAATAGGCGCTCAGGCGGAATTCACTGCGGAACTGTTCGGCCAGCGTCGCCGGCTCGGCGGCCATGATGAGCGCCAAAAGGAACGCAAAGCCGAGTTGAGCCGCCCATACGCCGCCAACGTTACCGTGCCCGACCAGCGCGAAACTGCCCCAAGCGACAACAAATTCGGCAGCGAAGGCAATGATGAGCAATATCCGACGCGGTATGGCGCGATCGGTGAGCCATGCGGCGAGCGGCACGACGAACAAGGCTAAGGCCTGTCCTGCCGTGTTGGCCTGGAGCGCCTGTTCCGCGGCAACGCCGCCGAATTCGGCGGCATAGGTCGGAAGGAAGACCATGGTCAGATAATTGGCCACGCCGTAGCCGGATGTGAAAATGAGCGCCAACAGCATCGCGCCGGGGGCTTGGACGATGGCTTCCCGAAGCGGCAGAGATCTTCGCGGCGACGGCTTTGGTACATAGCCGGTATCGCGCAGACGATGGCGCAGAACGTAGCCGGCAACTGCGATGACACCGCCGATCAGGAAAGGAACGCGCCACGCCCAGCGCTGGACGTCCGGGGCGTGAGCGAACATCGCAGTCGCCGTGACAACGCCGGCCGCGAACAGCATGCCCGCAGTTGCGCCGATGTTGGCGACGCTGCCAGCCAATCCGCGTCGCTCGGTGAGCGCGGTCTCGACCAGGTACGCGACTGAGCCGGTATATTCGCCCCCTACCGAAAAACCTTGCAACACGCGGATGAGCAACAGAAGCACAGGCGCGCCAACGCCGATCGCCTCATATGTGGGCAAGATCGCCATCACTGTCGTCGCGAAGCCCATCAGCACGATCGAGCACACCATGACGGCGCGCCGCCCAACGCGATCGCCCACATGACCGAGCACGACGCCGCCAAGGGGGCGTGCTGCGAACCCGATGGCAAAGCCGCTATAGGCTCCGATCAACGAGGCGATGCGGTCGTGCGCCGGAAAGAACAACGGCGCCAGGATCGGCGCGAACAGGCCGTAAAGGCCAAAATCATACCATTCCAAGAGGTTGCCGACCCCGCCCGCAAGCAGCGAAGGCAACGGCAGGTGACGATCGTGCGGTCCGGACATGTCCCGTCACTTCCACCAAACGGCGTCGCAGCGCAATTTGCGCGAGTGCCCAGTAAACAACGAAGCGACAACCTGCCACAACGAAGCAAACACATGAATCGTTCTGTCGTCTTCCGAACCCTTTGAAGGATCTGAGGACGACGACGATCACGGGAAAGATCGGAAATGGAAATTCAACGTCGCGTTCGGCATCACCCCAACGCCCAGGAACAGACGAAGCAGATGTGCCGCCCGGCCTACTCCGCCGCCGTCTGCCGCGAAGCCCCGGTGCCGAAGCGCCGCTCGATGTAATCGATGACGATCTTCTGAAAGTCGGCCGCCACCGTTGCGCCGCGCAAGGTCATCGCCTTCTTGCCGTCGATGAATACCGGCGCGGCAGGCGCTTCGCCGGTGCCGGGCAGCGAAATGCCGATGTCGGCGTGCTTGCTCTCGCCCGGTCCGTTGACGATGCAGCCCATCACCGCGACGTTGAGGCCTTCGACGCCCGGATAGCGCGTCTTCCATTCCGGCATCGATTCGCGGATGAAGCTTTGGATGCTGGCGGCGAGCTCCTGGAATGTCGTCGAGGTCGTGCGGCCGCAGCCGGGGCAGGCGGCCACAAGCGGCACGAAGGTGCGAAGCCCAAGCGTCTGCAACATCTCCTGGCCGACTTTCACTTCCAGCGTGCGGTCGCCGTTCGGCTCCGGCGTCAGCGAAACGCGGATGGTGTCGCCGATGCCCTGCTGCAGCAGATAACCCATGGCCGCCGACGAAGCGACGATGCCCTTTGAGCCCATGCCGGCTTCCGTGAGCCCCAAATGCAGCGCGTAATTGGAGCGCCGCGCGAGCTCCGAATAGACCGCGATCAGGTCCTGCACCGCCGAGACCTTGCCGGAGATAATGATCTTCGAGCGCGGCAGGCCGATCTCTTCGGCGCGCTCGGCCGACAGCAGCGCCGATTGCACCATTGCCTCGCGCGTCACGTCGCGCGCACCGGCCGGAGTCTTGGAGCGCGAATTCTCGTCCATCAGGTGCGTCAGCAATTCCTGATCGAGCGAGCCCCAATTGGCGCCGATGCGCACCGGCTTGTCGTGGCGGATCGCGGTCTCGACGATGGCGCCGAATTGCTTGTCCTTCTTTTCCTTGAAGCCGACATTGCCGGGATTGATCCGGTATTTGTCGAGCGCCTCGGCGCACGCCGGATGGTCAGCCAAAAGCTTGTGGCCGATATAGTGGAAGTCGCCGACGATCGGCACGTCGACATTCATGCGCAGCAGCCGCTCTTTGATGTGCGGTACGGCGGCGGCGGCTTCATCGCGGTCCACGGTGATGCGCACGAGTTCCGAGCCGGTTCGCGCCAGCGCCGCCACCTGGCGGGCGGTCGCCTCCACATCGGCCGTGTCCGTATTGGTCATCGACTGAACGACGACCGGCGCGCCTCCGCCGACCGTGACATTGCCGACCTTCACCGCGACCGTCTGGTGCCTGGGGGCCGGTCCGGAAAACGCGATCATCCTATAGCCCTTTGAATTACCTTACGAATTCCATCATCCCGGCGCTCGGCGCTTGCGTTGAATGCCGCGCCGACGCTCTCTCGTCTTCGATATAGCCTTATCGCGGCCGGTTTACGAGCACCAAGCCGACCGCCACAAAAGCGACGGCTAACGCGAAAGCCGGCGTCAGCGGCTCGTTAAGAAAGAGATGGCCGGCGGCGACCCCGAAAATCGGGGTCAAGAAAGTAAATGCCGATAATCTGTTGGCGGAGTAGCGCACGATCAGCGCGAACCAGATCACGAAGCTCACGCTGACGACCCATAGGGCCTGGTAGGCGAAGGCCGCCATCGCCAGCGCCGACGGCATCGCGTCCATGCGTTCGCCCAGGGCCAGCGCCGCGATTGCCAGGAGCGGTGCCGAAACCACCAACTGATACAACGCCGTTTTTTCGGCGCTGATACGGCTAAGCGGACTGGCCTTAATAACCAGCGTGGTTGCGGCCCACGCGGCCCCGCCGCCCAGCAGCATAAGGTCGCCGAGCAGTTGACGCGGATCGGCTGCCGGCGTCGGCAGGCCGAAGGCGATGACAATGCCGACGAAGGACAGCGCCAGGCCAAACCACTGCAACGGATAAAAATGATCGCCGGGTATGAACAAGCGCGAGCCGATCACAATGAAGAATGGGGCGGCGTAGAGGAACACCACGCCACGCGTCGCTGTCGTCCAGACGAGCCCGCGATAGACCAGCAGAAACTCAACGGCGAAGAGCACGCCGGCGGCGACGCCGGCCCATAATGTGCCGTCGCGCTTGAACAAAGGGATTCCGCGCGTTTGGGCATAGACTGCGACGCACAGCGCGGCGATCGCCGAGCGCGCCGCCGACTGGATGAGCGGCGGAATGTCGTGAAGCGCGAACTTGATCGCGACCTGGTTGAGGCCCCAAGTCAGACACAGCCCAACGGTTACGACGATCGCGAGCGCATCGAGCGGACGGGATTGCGGAGAATGCTGCAAGGAAAGGGTCAGTCCGATTTCAGATGAGATTGCAGACGGCGTGAGGCACAGAGCGGAATGGCTTCGCTTTGAGCGGCCGGCGCGCGCCAGCCGTCTAGCGAAACAAATCTACGATCACTCGCGGCAATGCGCGCAGATGCCGGCGATTTCGATGACCGGGCTTTTCGGCACGAAACCCGCCGCCCGGCACGAATGTTTGAGCGCATCGGCCACGGCGCCGCCGGTCGCTTCGCCAACGGTTCCGCAGCGCTCGCAGATCAGAAACACGACCGGATCGCCGTCGGCGTGATGATGCACGCAGGCGACAAATGCGTTGCGGCTCTCGATGCGATGGACGAGACCGTTGTCGCGCAAGAAGTCGAGCGCGCGGTATACCGTGATCGGCGCCAGCCGGCCGCGATGCGCCAATCGCTCGATGATTTCGTAAGCGCCGAGCGGCTTATGCGAGGCCAATAACGCCTCGAGCACTTGCCGCCGCATGGGGGTCAGGCGCTGTCCGCGCGTGGCGCATAGCTCTTCCGCATGCATGATGGCGGCGTTGGCGCAGCTATCATGATCGTGATTGGGCGCCGGAAAGACTGCCGGTCTTGTCATTTCCTAGCCATCAACGAGCGACACCATTCTCGGGAAGCTCCGCCATTGTAGCGATTTTGTAGCGATTTTCACGGTAACACCAAAGGCGGGTAACTCCTGACTTATATATTGCGCTGCAGCACAAAGCGTCTCACATTGCCGCCGCTTTGCGCACGGACTTAATCGTACGCGCGTTCCGCAAGGGCGCATGGCCTTGAATTTGGGGATGAGCATGCTGAAAGGAAAGAATGCGCTGGTGACCGGCTCTACATCCGGCATCGGATTGGGTTATGCGCGCGCTCTCGCCGAGCAGGGCGCCAACGTAACCATCAACGGTTTCGGCGACGCTGCCGCCATCGAAAAGGAGCGGTCCAGCATCGAAAAGGATTTCGGCGTGAAGGCGGCCTATTCGCCCGCCGACATGACCAAGCCCGCCGAAATTGCCGAAATGATCCACACGGCCGAGAAGACCTACGGCTCGCTCGACATCCTCGTCAATAATGCCGGCATTCAGTATGTCGCGCCGATCGAGGAATTCCCGACCGAGAAGTGGGATCAGATCATCGCGATCAATCTGTCATCGGCGTTTCATACGATCCGCGCCGCCGTGCCCGGCATGAAGGCGCGCAAATGGGGCCGCATCATCAACACGGCGTCCGCGCACTCGCTGGTCGCCTCGCCGTTCAAGTCGGCTTACGTGTCCGCCAAACACGGCCTTGCCGGCCTCACCAAGACGGTGGCGCTCGAGGTCGCGACCCTCGGCATCACCGTCAATTGCATCAGTCCGGGTTATGTCTGGACTCCGCTGGTCGAGAAGCAGATTCCCGACACGATGAAAGCGCGCGGCATGACCGCCGAACAGGTCAAGCGCGATGTGCTGTTGGCCGCTCAGCCGACCAAGGAATTCGTCACCGTCGACGAAGTGGCCGCGCTCGCTCTCTATCTCTGTTCGGATGCGGCCAAGGCGATCACCGGCGCGAATCTGTCGATCGACGGCGGCTGGACGGCAGAATGACGCTTCGTCTCGGCGCAAGCGCTGCGTCGTGAGCCGCGCATGCCGGTGAAGAAAATCATCAAGGCGGTGCTCCCTGGCGGCGCCGGCGATGCGCCGGGCGGCCAGACCACCAAGCGCGTCAATCTCGCGCTTCAAGGCGGCGGCGCGCACGGCGCTTTCACCTGGGGCGTGCTCGAGCATCTCTTGAGCGACGACCGCCTGGTGATCGAAGGCGTTTCCGGCACCTCGTCCGGCGCCATGAACGCGATCATGCTGACGGATGGATTGGCGCGCGGCGGCCGCCCGGAAGCGCAAAAGCGGCTCACCGATTTCTGGCGCTCGGTCAGCAGCACCGGCGATTTGCCGCCGATGCAGCGCGCCGTTGTGGAACGGCTGCTGTCGTTCACGCCGGTCGAAGGCTCGCCGGTGCAAGCCTGGTTCGACCTGATGGCGCGCTATTTTTCGCCCTACGATTTTAATCCGCTCAACATCAATCCGCTCAAGGATCTGGTCGAACGCTTCGTCGATTTCAAAGCCGTGCAATCGTTCGCCGATATTCAACTCTTCATTTCGGCGACGAATGTGCAGACCGGCCGTGTGCGGATCTTTCCGCGCGAGAAGATCACCGCCGATGCGGTCATGGCGTCCGCCTGCCTGCCGGAGCTTTTTCGTGCTGTCGAGATCGACGGCGTGCCCTATTGGGACGGCGGCTACCTCGGCAACCCGGTGATCTTTCCGTTCTTCGGTACTACCCAGACCGAAGATGTGCTGGTCGTGCAGATCAATCCGCTGGTGCGGCAAAAGACGCCGACGTCTGCCGGTGAGATCATGAACCGCCTCAATGAAATCACTTTCAACTCGCCGCTGATCGCGGAATACCGCGCCATGGAATTTGTCGCGCGCCTGATCGATCAGGGTCGCCTGCCGCGCGGCGTCGGGCCCGGCCAATACCGCCGCATCAACGTGCATCGCATTGTGCTTGATCGTTTCGGCACGCAGCTCGACGCATCCTCGAGATTGACGACCGATTACGATTTCTTCGAAATGCTGAGGAAGAACGGCAAGCGGGCGGCGCGGCGCTTTCTCGACGAGCACTTCGCCGATATCGGCGTGAAAAGCACCGTCGACCTGCGGGCAGAGGCGCAAGCCGAGTGGGCGTGATAGCGTCGCGCCCATGCCGGATATGAACCCGCTGCTCTCCGCCGAGGTCGGCGCCGCGCACCTTGAGGTCTGTGTCGCCGACATTACAACGCTGGCGCTCGACGCGATCGTCAATGCTGCGAACCGTTCGCTGCTCGGCGGCGGTGGAGTCGACGGCGCCATCCATCGCGCCGCCGGGCCGGAATTGCTCGCCGAATGCCGGACGCTCGGCGGTTGCGAGATCGGCAGCGCCAAGATCACCCTCGGCTACCGGCTGCCGGCCAAGCACGTGATCCACGCTGTCGGTCCGGTATGGAGCGGAGGCGGCGAGGACGAAGACGAATTGTTGGCCTCTTGCTATCGCACGTCGCTTGATCTGGCCGCCACGTATCGGCTGGCGTCGCTTGCGTTTCCGGCCATATCGACCGGCATCTATCGCTTTCCGCCTGTTCGTGCTGCGCGCATTGCCGTGGGCACGGTCGCCGCGGAATTGGCGGCCGCCCCGCGCGGGATCGTACGCGTCGTTCTTTGCTGTTTCTCGGACGCCGCCGCGGATCACCATGTCGCCGCTCTAAGCGACCTCGGCCTTGCTTAGCTCACTGCCCTGAGCCTTTTGCAGATCTGCCCTGTCCGGTCTTTCATGGCAATAATATAAGCTGGCTTATATTGTGCCTACGCATCGGTACAGGTTTATATTCATGCTCCAAGCCTCGAGAAACAGAGAGTTCGGCTTTATTCTCAATGACGTAGCCCGTCTGCTGCGGACCTACGCCGACTATCGGGCGGCGCAGTTCGGCATGACGCGGGCGCAATGGGCAGTGCTGGTCCGGCTCGATCGTTCGGAGGGCCTCAACCAGTCCGAACTCGCCGAAATGCTTGATCTGCAGCCCATCACGCTGACGCGGCTGCTCGACAAGCTTTGCGACAGCGGCCTCATCGAACGGCGGCCCGATCCGGACGACCGGCGCGCCAAGCGCCTGTTTCTCACGAGCGCGGCGCGGCCGCTGCTCGAACAGCTTGGAACGTTGGGTGAGAACACGATGGCGAGTGCGCTCGAAGGCGTGGCGTCGGAAGACATCGAGCGAATGGTTTCCCAGCTCGAAATTGTGCGCGAAAACCTGCGCGGCCTGATTCACCGGCGCAATGCCCATACCGCGACGGGAGAACGCCACTATGGCTGAGCCCGTCCGCAAGACTGTTTCGGGCGCGACCGTTTCACCGTTGCACGAGGAAACCGCCGAAAGCCCGCGGCCGCATGCGGTGCCGCAGGCCGCTCCCACCGGCAAGCGCTCCAAGGAACAAACCAGCGGCGCCGATACGGTGCGGCGCTTGCGCCGGCGCGATCGCGTGCGCTGGACGCTGTTCGCCTTATTGCCGCTCGTGCTGCTCGCCGGCGGCTATCACTACGTAACCGGCGGTCAAATCATGTCGACTGACGACGCCTACGTGCAGGCCGATCGCGTCGGCGTCTCGACCGACGTGTCCGGCATCGTGCAGGACGTCGCGGTCAAGGACAATGAACACGTCGAAGCGGGGCAAATCCTCTACCGCCTCGATCCGCGTCAATTTCAGATCGCGCTTGAGAATGCCAAGGCCAATCTCGCCCAGACCGCGATGTCGATCGACGCGATGAAGCAGGATTATCAGCGCATGCTCAGCGACGTCGCCGCCCAGCAGGCGCAGGTGGATCTTGATCAGAAAAACTACGATCGCAACGCGATGTTGTTGAAGACCGCCACGGTTTCACAGGCGGTGTTCGATCAGACCCGCTACGGGCTCGACAACGACAGGAGCAAGCTCGCTGCTTTCCAGCAACAGGTCAAAGTGCAGCTAGCCAAACTCGGCGGCGACCCTGACATGCCGACCACCGAGCATCCGCAATATCGCCAGGCCAAGGCGCAGGTCGACGAAGCGCAACGGCAGCTCGATCACACCATCGTAAAAGCGCCATTTGCCGGCACCGTTACCAGTGTGCCGTCGATCGCGCCCGGCAAATATTTGTCCGCATCGACCACGGCCTTCTTTCTGGTCGACACCGATCATGTATGGATCGATGCGACGCCGAAGGAAACCGAGCTGACCTACGTCCGGCCCGGCCAGAAGGCCACGGTCACGGTCGACACCTATCCCGACATTGAATGGCACGGCGTGGTGGAAAGCGTCAGCCCGGCCGCGGCGCAGGAATTCTCATTGTTGCCGGCGCAGAATACCAGCGGCAACTGGGTCAAGGTCGTGCAGCGCGTGCCGATGCGCGTGCGCCTCGAAACCGCCGACCAGAAGCTGCCGCCGCTGCGCGCCGGCATGAGCGTCGAAGTCGATGTCGATACCGGCCACGCGCGCGGCTTTCCCTCGTTCCTCAGGTCGTTGTTCGGCCACCGGGGCTCGTGATGTCCGGCAGGACGGACAGCGCATTCGCAGGCGGCAACCGCGCCGCCATCACGGCGTGTGCGATCATCGCCACGCTGATGCAGGCGCTCGACACGACCATCGCCAATGTGGCGTTGCCCTATATGCAGGGCAGCGTGTCCGCCAGCCAGGATCAGATCGACTGGGTGCTGACCTCTTACATCGTCGCCGCCGCCATTATGACGCCGCCGACCGGCTTTCTGGCCGGCCGGTTCGGATTGAAGAATCTCTTTCTCGCATCGATTACCGGCTTCACCGTCGCCTCGATGTTGTGCGGCATGGCGCAGTCGGTCACGCAGATCGTTCTGTTTCGCGTGTTGCAGGGTGCCTTCGGAGCGGCGCTGGTCCCACTATCGCAAACGGTGCTGCTCAGCACCTATCCGCGCGAGCGCCAGGGCTTTGCCATGGCGCTGTTCGGCATGGGCGTGATGGTCGGTCCGGTGCTCGGCCCGGTGCTCGGCGGCTGGCTGACGGAAAATTACAGCTGGCGCTGGGTCTTCTACATCAATCTACCGATCGGCATCGTTGCCTTGCTGGGAATGATCGCGTTCCTGCCGGAAACGCCGCGCAATAGCGGCGAGAAGCTCGATTGGTTCGGCTTCGGCACGCTCAGTCTCGCGATCGGCGCGCTGCAGATCATGCTCGATCGCGGCGAGCAGAAAGATTGGTTCAGTTCCGGCGAGATCATGATCGAGGCCATTGTGGCGGTCTCGGCCTTCTATCTGTTCCTGGTCCACACCTTCACGGCTGAGCGGCCATTCGTCCGGCCATCGTTGTTCCGCGATCGCAACTTCGCTGCCGGCGTGCTGTTCGTTTCGGTTATCGGTCTCACCTACTATTCGTCGATGGCGCTGCAGCCGCCCTATCTGCAAACGCTCATGGGCTATCCGGTGGTCACCGCCGGCATGGTCATGGGACCGCGCGGCATGGGTACCATGGCCTCGATGCTGATTGTCGGGCGGCTGACCGGCCGCATGGATACGCGCCTCCTGCTCGCAATCGGGCTTGGGCTCACCGCCTGGTCGTTCAACGAGATGACCGGATGGACGCCTGACGTGTCGCAATCAACCATCATCAGCGTCGGCGTGGTGCAGGGCGCGGGCCTCGGCTTTCTGTTCGTGCCGCTGAGCGCCGCTACGCTCTCAACGCTGCCGCTGCAAACCCGCACCGAAGGCGCCGGGCTTTACAATCTGTCCCGCAATATCGGGTCGAGCGTGGGCATCTCGATCGTGAACAGTCTCATCACCCGCAACACCCAGGCCAATCACGCGGCGATCGTTCCCAGCGTCACGGCGGTCAATCGCGGCTTCGAGCATCCGGCGATCGCGCACGCCTGGGATCCGCTCACCGCCGCGGGCCGCGCTGCGCTTGATGCCGTCATCACCAAGCAGGCGCAGATCATCGCCTATATCGACGACTACAAATTTCTGATGATCGCGACGCTTGCCGTGCTACCGCTCCTGATCGTGTTCCGCAAGCCGGCCGGCGCGCCTCCCGCGGAGCCGATCGTGGTCGAGTGAGCGCGCAATGACGCGAAGGAATGGCCGATCACGCCGCCCCTCCATTCTTTGGTTTCCTGAAAAACTCCTTTCAGGACGCGTGCATTAAAAGTCCGCTTGTCGAACACACATCTTCGAACAGAGGCCAGCTGTGTGTCTCGGCCATCGTCCGTGAGGGGCGGGGGATCACGCCAAGGAGCGTGAATCCATGATCTTCTACGCCATATTTTGGACCACCTACCTCCCGTTCGTGGTTTTGACTCTGTCTCTCCTGGCTGACCGTCTCACCCATCACACCGAGAGTGATGCTGCCACGCAGACAAAGCCGGTTCCCGCCCCTGCGAAGCCTTCGGGCCGCGCGCGCAAGGACGCCGGCGCGGCCAAGTGACTTGTGGCCAAGTGACTGCGGCCAAGTGACCTCAAGATAACGGGCTTGGGCTAAGCAGCGGCGGTGGCGAGCACGCGAAACTGCGCGCGGCAGAAACGCGAAAGGCGGCCCTACGGCCGCCTTTCGTCTTGTTCGAGCTGCGCTGAAAGCGCGGAGCTATTCCGCGCCGCCGGCGGCCGCTTCGCGCGCTTCGCCGCCTTCGGCCTTTTGCTTCGCTTCCAGATCTTCGCCGGTTTCCTGGTCGACGACCTTCATCGACAGCCGAACCTTGCCGCGTTCGTCGAAGCCAAGCAGCTTTACCTTCACCTTGTCGCCTTCCTTGACGACATCGGATGTCTTCTGCACCCGGCGCGCGGCGAGCTGGCTGATGTGCACCAAGCCGTCCTTGGCACCGAAGAAGTTCACGAACGCACCGAAATCCATCACCTTGACGACCGTGCCCTCGTAGATATGCCCAACCTCGGGCTCGGACGCGATCGACTTGATCCAGTTGATCGCGGCCTTGATCGATTCGCCGCTCGCGGACGCGACTTTGACGGTGCCGTCGTCGGAAATGTCGATCTTGGCACCGGTCTTCTCCACGATCTCGCGGATGACCTTGCCGCCCGAGCCAATGACCTCGCGGATCTTGTCGACCGGGATCGAGAACACCTCGATGCGCGGCGCATGCTCGCCAAGCTCGGCGCGGGCTTGCGTGAGCGCCTTGCTCATCTCGCCGAGAATGTGCAGGCGGCCGTCCTTCGCCTGCCCAAGCGCGATCCGCATGATCTCTTCGGTGATGCCGGCGATCTTGATGTCCATCTGCAGCGAGGTCACGCCGCGTTCGGTGCCGGCCACCTTGAAATCCATGTCGCCGAGATGGTCTTCGTCGCCGAGAATGTCGGAGAGGACGGCAAACCGCTCCTCTTCCTTGATCAGGCCCATGGCGATGCCGGCGGTCGGCCGCTTGAGCGGAACGCCCGCATCCATCAGCGACAGCGACGTGCCGCAGACCGTCGCCATCGAGGACGAGCCGTTCGACTCGGTGATCTCGGAGACGACGCGGATCGTGTAGGGAAATTCCGTGTGCGGCGGCAGCACCGGATGAATGGCGCGCCAGGCGAGCTTGCCATGGCCGATTTCACGCCGTCCCGGAGCGCCGAGGCGGCCGGTTTCACCGACCGAGAAGGGCGGGAAGTTGTAGTGCAGCAGGAAAGTCTCCTTGTAGGTTCCCTGCAGCGCATCGACGAATTGCTCGTCTTCGCCAGTGCCGAGCGTCGACACTACCAGCGCCTGCGTCTCACCGCGGGTGAACAACGCCGAGCCATGGGTGCGCGGCAGCACGCCGACTTCGCAGACGATCGGGCGCACGGTTTTCACGTCGCGGCCGTCGATGCGCGTGCCGGTGTCGAGAATATTCCAGCGCACGATCTTGGCTTCGAGCTCTTTGAATACGCCGGCGACCTGGAGCTTCGGATATTTCGGGTTCTCGACATCGGGCGGCGCGAAATGCCCCATGACGCGGTCTTTCGCGGTGTCGACTGCCTTGTGGCGCTCCATCTTGTCGGGGATCGCGTACGCGGTTCGCAGCTCCTTCTCGACCAGATCGAGCATTTCCTTTTCGAGCGCCGCATTGTCGGCCAGGGTCAATTCGCGCGGCTCCTTCGCCGCCTTCTCCGCGAGCCGGATGATGGCGTCGATCACCGGCTGGAAATGCCGGTGGCCGAACATCACGGCGCCAAGCATGATGTCCTCGGAGAGCTCCTTGGCCTCCGATTCCACCATCAGCACCGCATCCTGGGTGCCGGCGACGACGAGATCGAGCTGACTCTCGGCCATCTCGTCGATCTGCGGATTGAGCACATACTCGTTGTTGATGAAGCCGACGCGGGCGGCGCCGATCGGTCCCATGAACGGCGCGCCCGACAGCGTGAGCGCCGCGGACGCCGCAACCATCCCCAGAATATCGGGATCGTTCTCGAGGTCGTGCGACAGCACGTTCACGATGACTTGCGTGTCGCAGCGCCAGCCGTCGGCGAACAGTGGACGGATCGGACGGTCGATCAGCCGGGAAACCAGCGTTTCCTTTTCGGTCGGCCGCGCCTCGCGCTTGAAATAACCGCCGGGAATGCGGCCGGCAGCGTAGTATTTTTCCTGGTAGTTGCAGGTCAGCGGCAGGAAGTCGATGCCTTCCTTCGGCGTTTTCGCTGCGACGACGGTCGCGAGCACGGTGGTGTCGCCATACGAAGCGAATACCGCTCCGTCGGCTTGGCGCGCAAATCTGCCGGTCTCTAGCGTGAGTTCGCGGCCACCCCAGTCAAGTTGTACACGATGAATATTGAACATTGCGATTGTCTCTCATGGTTTTCGCGAAAGCGCGAAAGCCATAAGCAAGACGGCGAGACACTGTCGGCGCAGCGAAACTGCCATGCCATTACAGCGTCCGGCGATCCTGCCATGGCCTTCGGACCTTCTTCGACGGGACGGACCTTTTGTCCGTCGTTCAAATTGGCAGCTTAAGCTGCCGCACGTGCGGCGGTCGCCTTTGCGCACCGCCAACAGCGCGCGGGATCAGCCGCGCGCAAGTCGTCAACGGCGGATACCCAGCCGTTCAATCAGCTCTTTGTAACGTCCTTCGTTGGTACGCCGCAGATAATCGAGAATCTGCCGGCGCTGCGAAACGAGCTTCAACAGCCCGCGCCGCGAATGATTGTCTTTCACATGGCTCTTGAAGTGCTCGGTCAGATTGTTGATCCGCTCCGAAAGAAGCGCAACCTGAACCTCCGGCGAACCCGTGTCTCCGGACTTTACGGCGTATGTCTGGATAACCTCCGCCTTGCGTGCGGTCGTAATCGACATCGTCACCAACCCTTTTGTCTGTCGGCGCGACCTGTCACGCCGGATAAGTTGAACACGCGCTTGGGGACGATTTCGCCGCGATCGATCTCGGCAATTGCCACGAGCTGTCCGCTCGAAGCGACCTGGACCGTGCCGCGGATGACGGCAGCGTCCCGTCCGCGCAACAAAACGGCTTGACCCCTGTTGAGCCTCGCCGCGTCTGCCGGGCTAACGGCCAGCGCCGGGATGTCGTCCAGCGCGGTCTCGACCGGCAGTAGCATATCGGCGAGATTTCCCTCGCCAGCGGCCGCTCTATGACACAAAGCCTCAAGCCGTTCCAGCGAAATCATGTCGCTTTCAATGAACGGGCTGACGCGGCTGCGCCTTAGGGCGGAAACATGGCCGAAGACACCGAGCAGGCGGCCGATATCGCGGGCAAGCGCCCGCACATAGGTACCCTTGCCGCATTCCGCGACAAACACCGCGTGATCCGGGTCGGGCATGTCGACAAGCTCGAGCCGATCTATGGTTACCGGGCGCGGCGCAATCTCGACGGTCTCGCCTTCGCGCGCCAAATCGTAGGCCCGCTCGCCTTCGATCTTGATGGCCGAAAAGCGCGGCGGCACCTGCTCGATGGTGCCGGTGAAGCGCGGCAGCACCGCCGCGATGGCGGCGCGCTCCGGGCGGCTTGCGCTCGTATTCGCTACGCGGCCTTCGGCATCGTCGGTGTCGCGCTCTTCGCCCCAGCGCACCGTGAAGATGTACATCTTGCGACCGTCCACCACGAACGGCACGGTTTTGGTCGCTTCGCCGAGCGCGATCGGCAGGCAACCGGAAGCGAGCGGGTCGAGCGTGCCGGCATGGCCGGCGCGCTTGGCCGAGAACAAACGCTTGATCACCGCGACCGCGTGCGTCGACGTCATGCCGATCGGCTTGTCGAGTACCACCCAGCCGTGCACGTCGCGCTTCGCGCGCTTTTTGTTGGCGGCTTTTTCCGGCAACGCCGCATGCGATTCGTTCGCCGCGACGACTAGCGATTCGCGATCCATTTCGTCCGCGTGCGAATCGCACATGTTGTTCGTGGTCGGCATTATTCGTCCTTCTTGCCCGCGAGGTCGCGCTGTACGTCGGGTGTTCGCAAAAGCTTCTCGATCCGTTCTGCTTCGTCGAATCGTTCGTCGATGCGAAAACGAATTTCAGGAGCAAATTTTAAGTTAACGCGCCGCGCGATCTCGCCGCGCAGGTAACGCTTGTTGCGATCGAGCGCTTCCAACACGTCTTTCTCGTCGCGTCCGCCGAGCGGCACGATGTAAATCGTCGCCAGCCGCAGATCGGGCGACATGCGCACTTCCGGCACGGTGATCATGTGCGCTTCGATCACCGGGTCATGCACGTCGCCGCGCGACAGCATGGCCGCCAATTCGTGGCGGATCAGCTCGCCGACTCGCAATTGGCGCTGCGAGCCGCCCGCCGGTTGAGCGCGATGGTGGTGACGTGACATCTTTCTTGCCGCCAGTCGTGCGCGGGCTTAAGCCCGCGCA
>DATMQV010000130.1:0-5047 GCA_035566615.1 Xanthobacteraceae bacterium | reverse complement strand
GGCTATGCCGCAGCGATCGAACCGCAGCAACTGGTGGTCACGCCTTACACGCTCAAGCCGCGCGGCTGGCCCGCCGGCCGCACGCTCACCATAACCGTCATTGCCGATTTGCATGCCGGCGGTCCGGATATGCTGCTACCGAATGTGCAGCGGATCGTGGATACGGCAAATGCGCTGAAATCCGACGTCATCGTCATGCTAGGCGACTATATCGCGCGCTATCGGTTCGCGGTCGAGCGTATCCCCGACCCGGTCTGGGCGGCCGAACTGGCGCGCCTACAGGCGCCGCTCGGTGTTTGGGCGATCCTCGGCAATCACGACTGGTGGTACGACCTCGCCGGCGTGCGCAATGCGCTCGCCGAAGTGCGCATTCCGCTTCTGGAGAATCAGGCGGTCTTGCTTGGTCCCGAGGGCGAGCGGGTTTGGGTCGCGGGCATTGGCGATCAGATTGCTTATCGCATCGGCCATGGCCGCTTCCGCGGCGTTGACGATCTGCCGGGGACGCTCGCGCAGGTCACGACCGACGACCCGGTCATCTTGCTCGCGCACGAGCCAGATATTTTTCCGCGCCTGCCGTCGCGGGTGGCCCTGACATTTGCCGGCCACACCCATGGCGGACAAATCCGCGTGCCGCTCATCTGGCCTGCGTTCGTGCCGTCGCGATACGGCAAGCGCTATGCCTATGGCCACGTTATCGAACGTGAGCGGCACCTGATCGTGTCGGGCGGCCTTGGCACCAGCATCATTCCGGCGCGTTTCGGCGTGCCGCCGGAAATCGTTCACGTCACGCTTGGCGCATGATCCGGAAAAGTGGAAACCGATTTTGCGAAAAGATCGTGCTCCACCAAAAAAGTTAGAGCGCCAATCGATTCGATCTGAAGCGATTGCGCTCCAGCGCCTGAAACGCGATCCCGCAAATGAAAATGGCGCCAGAAGCGGCGCCATTTTCGTCTCAGCCCGTCGAGCGCGATAGGTTTCAGTTCGTGCTCGATCCCCAGGCGCTCGCCATGCGTGCGCCAAACACTCCATCATTCTGGTGCGGCGCCAGCACGATCACCAGCGTGCCGACTTTGACGCGGTTATAGAGGTCGATCGCATCCTCGTTGGTCATGCGGATGCAGCCGGAGGAGACGGCGCCGCCGATATATTCCGGCTGGTTGGTGCCGTGGATCCGGTAAAGCGTGTCCCGGTTGCTCGAGAACAGATACATACCGCGCGAGCCCATCGGATTGTGCGGCCCGCCGGTCACGTATTCAGGCAGGGGTCCGAGCCGTGCCTGTTCGCTCGGCGTCGGATGCCAAGCCGGCCATTCTTCCATGCGGCCGACCTTGGCGACGCCGCTCCAGGCCTGGGCCTCTTCGCCGACCGCGATGCCGTAACGGATCGCCTTGCCCTTGGCCATCACGTAATAAAGGAACCTATTGTCGCTATCGACGACAATGGTGCCGGGCGCTTCTTTGCGATGATAGTCGACAATGTGCCGACGGTAAGTCTCTGAAACTGCCGATTGATTGTACGGCAGATTGGACATCAACTCCTTGTCGCGCTGCTTCCAGCTGGCATCAGTCGACGGATCGAGCGTTCCAGTCGCCACATCCTGAACACAGCCGCCCAGCGCAACGGCGGCCAATATTACAAAAGCAAGTGCACGCATGGCCATGAGTCTTCCCACCCACTTCCTGCCCGTCCCAGCCGTGGAATCTGCCCGCAGAACACTTACCGAAATCACCCCCGTCATTCCAGCGATCCGCAGGGCCGGAGCTAAGTCTGCGCCTGACTGTTGCAGGAATGGCGCACTCGTTTACCCCGCATTTACCAGCTTTCGTGTCAGCTGGCGGTGACGCGGATGCCACGGCGGAATGTCATTGGGGCGCACGATTTGTCGCCAACTTCCGCCGCACTCGACGCCTACGACCGCGCCGTCGCTCACGACAAGGGAACGGGGTTCGAAACATGTCAGATGTCGCTGCCAGATCGGCGAAAAAGGCCAACAATCAGCGTAAGCCGCGCAAGTGCGCCGACGCGCAAATCGCGCTTGATCTCCGCTACGGCGAGATTGGAATTTCCGCTGTGGCCGCTGCCGCGCGCTATCAAAGCGGCGCCCGCAATCCGGGCCATCCGCCGGTGGTCGTCAAATTGGACGAACGCGGCGCTGCGATCGCTTGATCCGCCGCAGACCTTTGCTTGCGTGAATAGGGGGATCGACGGGTCCCCCGTTTCATTTGCGCATCAAAGCGGGGGCAAAGGTTCGGACCGGTCGAGGCTCGCCTTGACCTGTGATGCCGCCGCCGCCGCGAGCCACACACCGACAGCCGCCAACGCCGCCACCATCGCGCCGATGACGGCATCGATTGTCATCGCCGAGCTGTCCTGGAAACCAAGAAGCCAGGGCGATACGATCAGCGCGAGCCCGGCGCCCAGGTTGAGCCATTCCTCCCAGACTGCGAAGGCAGCAAGCGCGGCAATCGATGACACCGCGATGAATATCCCAATGATCGAAGCCGTCTGCCATTGCGCGCCGGCGGAAAGGCCGAACAGCCACGGCGAAAAGAATAGGATCATGCCGAGGATCAGGTTGGCCACGTCGCCGAGCTTCGCGCTCGACCAATCGTCCATGACTGCCTCCGTGCCGCCGGCACATCAGGAGGCCGGCCGGCCTGATGATGCCGCTTGGGCTTATGACGCCTTTTTGGCTTGGCCGCAGACCGTATGCGGCGTTAGTCAAACCACGTACGGCCCACGGGGTTCCGTGTGAGTCCAGAAAACGATTTTTCCGATACGGAGATCGAGGCCGGCCGGCGTCTGTTCGCGGGCGAGTGGGGCTTCTTGTCGGCAGCAAGCTCGGTCGCGTCCCTGCCTCCGGGTCAGGGGCTCGAAGTCGCGTTCGCCGGCCGCTCGAATGTCGGCAAATCGAGCCTCATCAACGCACTGACCGGCCGCCGGTCGTTGGCGCGAACCTCAAACACGCCTGGCCGAACCCAGGAGCTGATCTTCTTCCGCGGCTCCGGCCCGCTCGTCCTGGTCGACCTGCCCGGCTATGGCTATGCCGCCGCCGCCAAGAGCAAAGTGTCGGCGTGGACCCGATTGATCCACGACTATTTGCGGGGCCGCGCCGTTTTGGGCCGCGTCTACGTGCTGATTGACGCCCGCCATGGGTTCAAAAGCGCCGACGACACCATTCTCGATACGCTCGGCAAGGCCGCCGTCAGCCATCAGATCGTTCTGACCAAATGCGATCAGGTCAGCGCGGCCGATCTGACAGCCTGCGTCGAAGCGACAAAAGCGGCTCTTAAAAAGCGGCCGGCAGCTTTTCCCGAGACCATCGCCACGTCTTCCCACACGGGCGCCGGCATTCCGGAGCTGCGCGCCGCGATCGCCCGCCTGCTGAGCGAACGCAGCCGTCCGGTAAAGATGCACCGCTCCGGGTGAAGCCGGAGCTGACGCGACCCAATGCCGCCCACGCTCCAGCTTGGGGCAGCTTGGGCCCCCGAAGGTTGTTCCGAATGGTGAAAGGCGCGAATCGCCGACTGCCGGGATTTCGGGTCCTTTCGCGATCCGGCGGAGCCCGCTAAAAGGCTGCGTCTTCGTCCGCAACCCAAGCCCGTAATCGAGGCCGCAACTCGAGCCCGCAGCCCGAGCCGCGAGCCAAGTCCGCAAACCGAAGTGGTCTTCATGAGCGTATCCGAGCACGACGTCGCCCGCGTTCTCTCCGAAGCCTTGCCCTATATGCAGCGCTACGACGAGGAAGTCGTTGTAGTGAAATACGGCGGCCACGCCATGGGCGACGAGCACCTGGCGCGCGAATTCGCCCGCGACGTCGTGCTGCTCGAGCAGACCGCCATCAACCCGATCGTGGTGCATGGCGGCGGTCCGCAGATCGAGGCCATGCTCAAGCGGGTCGGGGTGCAGTCGCACTACGAGGCGGGCTTGCGCATCACCGACGAAAAGACGCTGGAAATCGTCGAAATGGTGCTGTCCGGCCTGATCAACAAACAGATGGTCGGCTACATGAACGAAGCCGGCGGCAAGGCGATCGGGCTCTGCGGCAAGGACGGCAACATGGTGGTCGCGCGCAAGCTGAGGCGAACCGTAATCGATCCGGGCTCGCATATCGAGCGCATGGTCGATCTCGGCTTCGTCGGCGAGCCCGACAAGGTCGATGTCACGGTGCTCAATCAGATTCTCGGTCGCGAACTCATTCCGGTGCTGGCGCCGGTCTGCGCGGCGGTGAACGGCGGCACTTACAACGTCAACGCCGACACTTTTGCCGGCGCGATCGCGGGCGCCCTTAAGGCCAAACGGTTGCTGCTTCTGACCGATGTGCCGGGCGTGCTTGACAAGTCGAAATCGCTGATCAAGCAATTGTCAGCCGACGACGCGCGCCGCCTGATCGCCGACGGCACCATTTCCGGCGGTATGATCCCGAAGGTCGAGACTTGCATCGACGCGCTCGAACGCGGGGTCGAGGGCGTCGTCATTCTCGACGGCAAGGTGCCGCATGCGGTGCTGCTCGAGCTCTTCACCGAGCTCGGCGCCGGCACGCTCATCCACAACTAGACCATGATCCCGAAAAAAGCCTGCCCTTGACGCTCAAACCGATCGTCTAGCCCGTGAACTCATAGTGTGCCGGGCGGAATGCTTGCAGAGTCCGCTACGCACGTGGATTCTACTGGCGTGGCTCCTATCAAAAAGCGCAATATGCTCTTTCGATACCTTCGCAGCGATGCCTCCACGCAGTTACTAACGTCTCATGAGCATCATCTGAATGGGGCTATCGGCCAAGCTATCCTGCCGGAAATCCAGTCGGTTGTTGTGAGTCCTGAGTCCTCAACGTAGCCCCCTGAAACCGTCAGGATTTCCCCGGTCATCCACGCCGACGCGCCGGAGGCCAGGAAGATCGCGACGAGACTTAGATCGGAAGGATGGCCGGGTCGCTTTTCCAAAGGCGTGGCGGCGAGGAGTTGGGTTTCGGCCTCAGTGCCCTTTATGCCGAATGCGCGGGCGCCTTCGGTATCGAAGTAGCCGGGCATGATGGCGTTCACCCGGA
>DATMQV010000129.1:0-3829 GCA_035566615.1 Xanthobacteraceae bacterium | reverse complement strand
GGCGGAAACTGGGAGCTGGTGCTGGTGATCTGGGGGCTGCCGGCACTCGTCGGCGCGCTCGCCGTCTTGCCTCGGCTGTTTGCGCACGACGCCGACATCCGTGTCGCCACGCCACACGTTCTTGATCTCCTTGGACTCGTCCGCGATCCGCTCGCCTGGCAGGTCACGGCCTATTTCGGACTCATCAGCGCGCTCGCTTATGCGGTGTTCAACTGGGGTCCGAGCATGCTGCAGGCGCGCGGGCTCGACGCGACGGAAAGCGGACTGATCCTGTCGGTATGCTACATCAGCCAGACTTTCGCCGGGCTGCTGGCGCCGATCGTCGCCGGCAAATGGCGCGATCAACGGCTGATCGTTGCCGCGATGGTGGTGCTGACGGCCCTCGGTCTTCTCGGCTTCGTCTACGCGCCGGTTTCCTCGCTCAAGCTCGTCGCCTTCGTCCTCGGCATCGGGCAGGGCGGTGCGTTCGGGGTGGCGCTCCTACTGTTTGCTTTGCGCAGCCGCGATCCGCATTCGGCCTCCCAGCTTTCGGCGATGGCGCAGACGGTCGGCTATGTCTTCGGCGGTGTGGCTGGACCTTTTGCCGTGGGCGTCATCTTCGACTGGACCGGCTCGTGGACGGTCGTGTCTTTGTTCTTTGTGGCGGTCAGCTTTGCTTCGCTCGTGTCCGGCATAGGCGCGGGCCGTGCGCGTACGGTGCGGCCGCTGCCCGCGCGTTTGTAAGCAATTGATTAATCTTACCAGATAATTCACCGCGCAATTGCTGCTGTTTTAAACCAATTTATTCGGCCGCGCTCGCTACCGTGCCGCTGTCGGACACGGGTTTTCCCCATGCGTCTTGTTCATGCGGCGGTGTTGCTTGCCGTCAGCGCCTCCCCCGCGCTCGCTCAGCGCGGCCCGTATATTGTTATTCCGGGCCGCCCGGACGTGCCGATTTTCGAGAACGGCGTCGACGTCTCCTGGTCCGTGGTCGAAGGTGAGTACGGGCTCGATCGGCCCAACATTGTGAACCCGGTGGTGATCTATCGCATGCCGCCGGTGGTCGTGCCTTATCCCGGTCGCGCGGCGCTGGGGCCCGCTTATTTCCCGCGGGATGGGATGACGCCCGGCTACGGCCGTCTCGAGATCGTGCCGCCGCCGAACCGCCCATTGCCGCGGCCAGCCCAAAGCTACAGCCGCTCGTGGCGGATGGAGTCAGCGCCCACGCCCGCCGACCTTCCGTCGAACAATCCGAACACCATCGCGCCGGTGATCACGCCCTATGTCTTCCCTGGTGCGGGCCCGCCCGGTCCACCCGGCCCGATTGGGCCTCACAGATGATCGCCTCGGGAAGTCAGTGCAGCAGGTCTCGTTCCAGTAAACGTCGCGTCTCCTGATGGGGGCAATTGTAGAGGAGTAAGGAGTATCATGTCGTTCCATCGCACAATTCTGGGGGTGTGCACCGCGGTGTTCGCCACCGTGTTCGCCTCCGCGGCTTTCGCTCAATGTTGCGGCGGGATAGCCGTTGCGCCGGTTGTTGCGCCGGTTGCCGTGGTCCAAGAAGTCATCCAGCCGGTCATGGCTGTTCAGCCGGTGATCCCGGCGATGCCGGTCGTGGCGGCCCCGATCGCGGTCGATAATTGGGACACCAACGGCTGGGGTTGCGGCGGCTGTGGCGGCTGCGGTGGTTGTGGCGGTTGCGGCGGCGGATGTGGTGGGTGTGGTGGTTGCGGCGGATGTGGTGGCTGCGGTTCGACCTTCGGCTATCAAGCGGTGCCGTCGCCACTCTATGTCGTCAACCAAGGTCCTGCTTATGCCGGTCCGGGAATGATGGTGCCCTACGGCACATATTCGCCGGCCGCCGGCCTCGCCGCTCCAGGCGCGTACCCTTACATCGGCGGTCCGCGCTACGGTTACGGTTCACGCTACGGCTACGGCCCGCGCTTTGGCTATGGGCCGCGCTACGGTTATGGCCCGCGCTTTGGCTACGGGGTGCGCTATGGTTACGGCGCGCACTACGGCTACGGCCGCTGGCGCGGCTGACACGGTCCTGTTTTCGCGTGATCGGCGAAGGCTTGCGCGTTCCGCGCAGGCCTTCTTTCTTTGTAGGCTCTATACTTTGACCGCGCGGCTTGCGACGTAAAGCGCAAGCGCAGCCGCATTCGAGACGTTCAGGCTTTTGATCGCTCCCGGGAGATCGAGCCGCGCGAGCCGATCGCAGATCGCGCGCGTGCCCTGCCGCAATCCTTTGCCTTCGGCGCCGAGCACCAGCGCGAGCGGTGACGATAGCGCTGTCGCCGCAAGATCGTCGCCGCCGTCGCTGTCCAATCCCACCACCAGAAAACCTTGCTCCTTCATTTCGGCCAGCGCGCGCGAGAGATTCTGCACGATCACGATGGGCACCCATTCGAGCGCGCCGGACGCTGATTTAGCGAGCACGCCGGTCGCCTCCGGGCTGTGACGCGCGGTCGTGACAATGGCCGCGACCGCAAAGGCCGCGGCGGTGCGCAAGATCGCGCCGACATTGTGCGGGTCGGTGATTTGATCCAGCACCAGCACGATGCCGCCGGCGGACAGATCCGTCAGCGCCGGCGAGGGCAGGGGATCGGCCTCGGCGAATAAGCCCTGATGCACGGCATCGGGCGAAAGCCGTGCGGCGATGGCATCCGGCCGCACCAGTTCCGGCTCGACCGGCGGCCGGATGCCTTCGTCGGCAAGCCGCCGCAGCGCATTCTCCGTCGCAAGCAGCTTACGGATATGACGGGCCGGGTTGGCAAGCGCCGCCGTCACGGTATGCCAGCCATAAAGAATGACGCCGCCTTGCTCGGCACCGGCACGCTGGCGGCGAAAATTCGAGGGGTCCTGCCGCCCACGCTGGTGCGCATTCCGCCGGAAAGCCTGTTTCCGCCCGTTCTTCACCGGCCGTGCTCGGCAACAAACGATAAGGACATCGCCGCACCCATAGCGCGCAGCGCCTTGAGCGCCAAGGGTGGTTCAGGCGTGCTGCAAAAGCGATCCAAGAGCACCGGAGGGCCGGTCCAGGGGCGGGTGAGTCGGCGAAACCCGCAATTCCGTGGCGGTTGACACTACGTGTATCCGCCATGATAAACACCCGCCACGGAATTCCCGTCTTCACGGGCAATGACCGTTCCTCACGTCACCCGACAGCGTGTTCGCCCGGCGGCATGCGCGCGACGTGCGGGGGAGTGTCCCGAGCGGCAAAGGGGGCGGACTGTAAATCCGCTGCGTTATCGCTTCGTAGGTTCGAGTCCTACCTCCCCCACCAGCGTTTTCAATGACTTAGCCGGGCAGTGCGGACTTGGCGTTAGCTGTGGCTAGTCGGTGTCCGCGATATGTCCGCAATCTTAGCAATGCCCAGTCGGTGAGGGCGCGAGCACCTATCTGTAGACAATGCCCTCTCGCCGCTTCCCGCCGCCTTGGGATATCGAAGAGCACAACCGAAGCTGCTTCATCGTCCGCGACAACAACGGTCAGGCGCTGGCTTACGTTTATTTCCAGAGCGAAGCCGGAAGGCGCACGGCCGCTAATCTGCTCACGCGCGATGAGACGGCGCATCGCGGCGAATGTCGCCAAGCTGCCGGAGCTGCTCACTCGACCGCAGTACTAGTCGCGGTCAAGAGGGATCGGACACGGGGCCTAAACCGTAGATAATTGCAAGCTAAGCACGTTCCCTTGTCGTCAGCGCGCCGCTCCATATGACCATGCCGGCACGGACGGTCGGCAATAAAACGTTTTTGGCCGGCGGCTCGGGCCTGTGCAGCTTGTTCTTTGACGGTACGCATTACGAGAAGTCGCCCGCAGCTACGCCAAGGGCGAGAATGACCATGCA
>DATMQV010000128.1:0-25349 GCA_035566615.1 Xanthobacteraceae bacterium | reverse complement strand
CCGCATGTGATCAACATTCTGGTCGCGGCGCAGAGCAAGCCGAAGGTGGGAAAGGCGTTCGTCAACGGCTTCGACGATCCGCGCACGTTCTTCCCGTGGCTCGCCGATCCGGGCGAAGCCGAGAAATTCATCGCCGCGGCGTAGGCTACGTCATTCCGGGGCGCGACGAAGTCGCGAGCCCGGAATCGATAACCCCTGACGGTGCAGGTCCTGCTTGAGTTGTGACGCTGCAAATTCTGCTTGACCTGTGACTATGGATTCCGGACTTGCCGCGGAGCTTGCCATCGGGCCGGCCACTCGGGCCGGTCCCGTTGGCGGCAATCCGGAATGACGATTGCGGCTACGTTTTAGTGCCCCGCCCCTTCATCCTCGCTGTCGCCGACGGCAATTCGCCGAAGCGCGAGCGATATTGTTCGGCGAAGCGGCCGAGATGAGAGAAGCCGGTGTCGAGCGCGACCTTGGTGACGCCGGCGCTGCCCTCGACGTCGCTGCTTTGCAGGGCCTCATGCGCCTTCTCGAGCCGGATCGCTTTCAGATAGGCCATCGGCGTGAGCTGGCGGAAATCGCGGAAGCCTGAAAACAGCGTGCGTGTCGACACGCCGGCGATGCGGGCGAGCTTCTCGATCGTGAGCGTCTCGGCATAGTGATGGCGGATATAGTCCTCCACGCGGCGGACGAAATGCGGCGCCGGCGGCATCTCCGTACGGCCGAGCGCGGCGCTGATATTGCTCGCCTGCCCGTAGATCAGCACATTGAGCAAGGCCGCGGAAAAATGCTCGGCGACGCGCTCGTTCGCCAGCGGATGCCGCGCATCGCGTCCGCCAGGCCAGCGGCCGTCGAGACAGCGCGCCGCAGTCAGTTCTTCGGCGAACAGTTGCACGAGCCGCAGAAAATAGCGGCCGGCCGGCGTGTCGAGCCGCAATTCCGGCTCGAACTCGAGCGGCTCGTCGAGCGCGTGACCGAGATGCGCGGCGCAATGCTGCTCGACCATGCCGCGCTCGAAGCGCACGCAGACCTGCGCATTGCCGGCATGCCAGCGCATGTGCAACGGCAAGGTCGGCGACACCAGCGATGCGGCAAGCGGCGTTGAATCAAAGCGCCGGTTGCCGCAGGCGATCGAGGCATGGCCGGCGACCGGGATCTGCACGAGGAAAAAGTCGTCGAGCCGGTTGGGATCGATTTCGACCTCGGCGCCGTATTCCAGCCGGTTGACGGAGGTATCGCCCTGCCGCAGGTGATACATGCGCGCCTGCAAATCGGCGCTTCCCCCGTGCAGGCGCAGCAAATGCGGCTTGAAAATGCGCGCGACGCCCGCCCGCACGGCGTCGAAATCACGGGACGCAAAGACCAAGGCTTGGTCGGGAAACAACGCATCCGCGAAAAGCGGACGGGTCACATCGATCGGGCGCGTTTGCAAGCGGTCACACCGTTAAGCACATGATCCCGGCAGTACCTGCTTTGTTGAAAGTGTGGCGAAAGCGCAGGTAAATCGCAAGCGGAGATTGCCGCGATTGTGCGGCAGGCGACTCGTGGCGCGGTCGTTAAAGCCGCAAGAAACCATGCGAGCACTCGCCGCACCACATGGCGTGCGGGACGTGCTAAAAAGGCTGTCGGCACTGCGGCGGCGGGAACCCTGAAGTGGTTAAGAGCGGCGGATTTTGGTCCGCGCTTAGCGCCAAAAAATCCGCATTTGCGTCACTTTCAGGTCATTCCGGTCTGGTCCCGATGAGCTGCACGGCGTAGGAGTAACGGAGGGACGCAACGTGTTTAGTTATCGCGTCATCACCGGCGCCATCATCGTAGCGGGCGGCGTTTTCGCTTCCGGCCTCTTCGCCGGCGACGCTCTGGCCCAGTACGAGCCGGTCGGCAAACCCCTCCAGCTTGTGCCGCCTTCCTATTCCAGCAAATCGGCAGCGACGCCGCGCAGCAGAGTAACGGCCAAAAAGGCCGCCAAGTCAGACACCGGGTCCGAGACGAGGCCGGCCTCCAGAAGCGAGGCCAAGGCCGAGACAAAGGCCGAGACCAGGCAGCACGTCTCTTTCCGGCGCAAGCACCGGCCGCGCACCGAGGTGGCTGAACAAAGAAGGCCGCAGCGTCCGGCCGTGGCAGCGGGCAACGAAGCGCCGGCCGCGCAAGTGGCCGCAAAGCCCGCCGCTCCACTTCTGACGCCGGCGGCGCCTTTGTCGACTGCCTTGGCTGGTCCGGCGCCTGCCGCGACGGCCGCCACGCCCTCGCCGGCACCACCGACGACCGGCGCGCTCGTGATCGGCGGTCAGGCCGTGCAGGTGCTTTCGCCCGACGAGGCCAACGAACTCGACCTCGCCGCCAACGCGCCAAGCGCGGCGGCAGCCGCACCTGCAAGCGACACGCCCGCACCTGCCTCGGGCAGCAGCGCGCCTTTGTACAATTTGGCAGCGCCAAGTCCCGCCGCCGCCAGCGAAGCGGCGCCGGCCGGTAATGCGGCACCGGCGGGGAGTGCGCCGCCGGCTGCTACGGCGGCACTGGCCGCGGAGATGGATCCCGCGAAGGCTGAGGTTGCGCGGACCAAGAGCTCGATCGGCAGCGCATCCTGGATGATGCAGATCATGGCGGCGCTGGGCGGCGCAGTCGCGGCCGGTTCGGCCGCCTGGTTTCTGATCGGCTCGGCATCGCCGCGGATCAAACTGAGCGAATGGGACGTGGCTAACAGCGAAGAGAGCTGACCGAGCGACCTCAAAATCGCAGCCATCGCGCTAACGCCGGCAGCGCCACGGCAGCGAGACCATTTGCCGTCGCGACCGCGCTCGCATAGACGAGGTGCAGGCAAACGGTCCTTCGACATTCAGGAACGCGAGCGATGAACCTCGGTGGTCAGGCGCCTTGGCAGGTGTGGGCGGCGCTGTCGGCGCTGTTCGCGGCGCTGACCGCGATCTTCGCCAAGATCGGTGTGGAGAACGTGAACTCCGATCTGGCAACGCTGATCCGCACGCTGGTCGTGTTCTGCGTGCTCGGAATGATCGTCTACGCGACCGGACAGTTTCAAGACCCGGCCAAGATATCCGGCCGCACGTATTTATTCCTGCTGCTCTCGGGGCTCGGCACCGGCGCGTCGTGGCTGTGCTACTTCCGCGCGCTCAAGTTGGGCAATGCGGCGCAAGTAGCGCCGATCGACAAGCTGAGCGTCGTCATGGTCGCGATCCTCGGTGTCGTGTTCCTTGGCGAAAAGCTCTCGGCCGTGAACTGGCTCGGTATTTTGCTGGTCGCGGGCGGAGCGATCCTGGTGGCGTTGCCTTAGCGCACCGCTCTAGCCGCTCGCCTTCAGCGATGAGAACAGCTCGTACGCCTCTTTCGGCTTTAGGTTCTTGTGCACGACCGCGTTGATGGCGGCGATCATCGCTTTCGGGGCATCCGATTGAAAAATGTTGCGGCCCATGTCGACGCCGGCGGCGCCTTGCTGCACGGCGTTGTAGGCCATGGTGAGCGCATCGAGCTCAGGGAGCTTCTTGCCGCCGGCCATGACGATCGGCACCGGGCACGAGGCGGTGACGGTCTCGAAGCCTTCCTCGACATAATAGGTCTTGACGTATTGGGCGCCGAGCTCGGCGATGATGCGGCAGGCGAGCCGGAAATACTTGGCGTCGCGCACCATGTTCTTGCCGACCGCGGTGACGCCCATGACCGGAATGCCGGTGCGCAGGCCGGCATCGACGAGCCTCGTCATATTGTGCACCGAGCGTGTCTCGTGCTCGCCGCCGATGAAGACTTGGATGCCGACGCCGGCGGCGTTGAGCCGCACCGCGTCGTCCATGTCCATGGCGATCTGCTCGTCGGACAATTCCTCGCGCAGGATGCTCGGACCGCCGCTGGCGCGCAGCACCATGGGCTTTCGCGACTCCGCCGGCACGATCGCGCGCAGAATGCCGCGCGTGCAGAACAGCGCGTCGCAGGAGGGAAGGAGCGGCAGGATCGAGAGATCGATGCGCTCGAGCCCGGTGGTCGGGCCCTGAAAATAGCCGTGGTCGATGGCGAGCATCACGGTGCGGCCGCTTGCCGGCGAAAACACCCGCGCCAGCCGGTTCTTCATGCCCCAATCGAGCTGATGGGAGCCTTTGAGGAAAAACCCGGGCGCCTGTTGCGGCCGATCGGCCGAGTAGCGTTCCCCTTCCCTGTCGACTTCCGGCATGACGCTCCTCGCGGCACCTTTTCGATCGCGCGGCGCGACCGCGGGGAACGTATGCGTCATCGGCCCTAGCGCGGCAAGCCGCAAGCTAGGCCCGTTTCTCCTGCGTTCGGCCGCTGCGTCCGGTGGCGACATAGGGGAGCGCGAACATGTACAGGCCCGTGAACAGCAGCAAGGCAAGTGGAAGGAGTGGTGCGTAAATCACCCACGGAGGCGGTTGGCCCGCGCTCATGGCGACGAAATTGGCGATGACGGTCAGCGTAAAGGCAATCGACAGCCAGCGATGGGTTTGACGAATCCACGTATTCCAGTTCAACGGGACCTCCTCTGAGACGAGCGGAAGCTGATCGGGGCGACCGCTTGGCGCTCAATCGAGCCGCGCCAAGACCTGCTCCAGATTGGCAAGGAACTTCTGCCATCCGTACTTGGCGCCCTGGTAGTACCTCGGCTGATCCGACCGGAAGCCTGACTGCTCCATGCGCAGGTGGGTCCCCGTGCTCGTTGGCGTGAGAGTCCAGGTCACCACGCTCTTCAGACCGGCCATGTCGTCGCGCGTAACATTCCACGTGTAGGACAGCGCTTTGTTCGGCTCGACTGCCAGGACCTGACAGTCGACAGCGCCCCAGTCCGCGCGAAGATTGAAACGGTGGTCCACGACAGGCTTGAAATCGGTCTTCATCAGCCACTCCTCGATCAGGTGAGGTTGGGTGAGCGCGCGCCAGATCTTTTCCGGCGGATGAGGTATCTCGCGCTCGACAACGACGGAGAGCGTTTCGGCCGACATTTCGTTCATTGGTCCATCCTGTTCAGCAGGTCTTCGAGGTCGTCGAACCGGCTCTGCCAGAACCCATGCATGAGGCTTGTCCAATCGATCAGCGGGGCCAAGGCGGCGAGTTGCGCGCTGTAGTGCGTCTGGCGACCTTCGTGGCGGTTGCGCACCAGCCCGGCCTGCTTCAGGACCGCAAGATGCTTTGAGACGGCCGGCTGCGAGACCCCGGCCCGCGCCGTCAGAGCCGCGACCGTCTGCTCTCCTTCGCGGCACAGTCGTTCGAAGAGTGCGCGCCGAGTAGGATCGGCGAGGCTTTTGAAGAGCGCGTCGGGCACGGCGGCGTGCATGCGGCAGACTCATAACCATATGGTTATGAATTGGCAAGAGTGGGCTGTGAAATAAGCCCCTCCGTCGCGAAACCATCTTGGCATCGTTCTTGTTTTGTTCTATGATCCTTGCCCTCGGGAATAGGCCGCCAATGACCCAACCGACCGCCCAATCCGTGCTGCGCAACCGGGCCGCCGTGGCGGAGGAATTGCGCCATTTATTGCCGAAAATGGAGGGTTTTCGCACCGCTCGATCCATTCCCTTCGGCCTTGCCGCCATCGACCGCCATCTGCCCCGAGGTGGGCTCTCCTGCGGCGCGCTGCATGAGGTCGTGCCGGGGGCAGGCGCCATGCCGGCGGCTTTTGGATTCTTGGCGGCGCTGCTGGGGCGTATTTCTTCTCCTCCCCCTGCCTATTCCCCTCCCCAGCCGAACTCGGGTGTTCCCAAGTTCGGCCAATATTCAAGCGATCGAAGTCGGAAACATCCGACTTCGATTGGGGAGGGGTCAGGGGTGGGGGTCGGGAGGTTTTACTTTGCGAAGACTGGCGCACCCGTCTACGGGCGTGCCCAACCTTCCGCCCCCCCACCCTACCCTCCCCCACAAGGGGGGAGGGAAAAGATCCTCCTCGTTCTCCCGGCTTACGGCCTGCGCGATTATGGCCGGCCGCTTGGTCATGGACTCAACGCGCTGGGGCTTTCCCCGCATCGGCTGATCCTGGTGGAGACGGCGCACCGCAAGGACACGCTGTGGGCGATGGAGGAAGCGCTGCATTCGCGCGCGGTCGCAGCGGTCGCTGGCTTTATCGACCAGATCGATCTGAAAACCAATCAACGGCTGCAACTCGCCGCCACCGATTGCGGATTGCCGCTCTTTCTGCTGCGGCCGGCCGAGTTTCTGGAAGCGAGCGCGGCGGCGACGCGCTGGCGCGTCGGAGCGGCGCCCGCCGCGCGCGACCGCTTCGGCCTGATCACGCGGGCGCGCTGGCGGCTCTCGCTCGAACGCTGCCGCAACGGACGCACTGGGGAATGGATGGTGGAGTACGATCATGTCGCGCATCGTTTCAGTCTGGCTGCCGCGCTGGCCGATCCTGCGATTTCTCGCAGCACAAGCGAAACAGGCGAGCGCGAACCATCCCTCCGCCGCGCCAGTTGATCCGCACGAGCCGTTCGTGCTTGCCGTTACCGGATCGGGCGGACCGCGCATCGCCGCGCTGAACGAAGCGGCCGAGGCCGCGGGGCTTGCGCTCGGCGAGACGCTGGCGGACGCGCGCGCCAAAACCGGCCGCGTGCAAACGCGCGCGGTCGATACCACAGCCGATGACACAGCGCTCCGCCGCCTCGCGCTCTGGGCGACGCGCTACACGCCGACCGCCTCGCCTTGGGGCGAGGAGAACGGCGCCGACGGCTTGTTCCTCGATATCGAAGGCGCGGCGCATCTGTTCGGCGGCGAAGAAAAATTGCTCGCCGATCTGTCCTTCCGGCTTACGAAGAATTTCGGCCTGCCGGCGCGGCTTGCGGTTGCCGACACGCCCGGCATGGCCTGGGCGCTGGCGCGCTTTGCGCGCGCCCCCTCTTCCATCCTCTCCCGCCCTGCGGGGGAGGATGACCATGCGCAGCATGGTGGTGGGGGCAAGTACGAATGTGCTGAGCAAGCCGCACCCCCTCCATCGCACTTCGTGCGGTCCCCCTCCCCCGCTCCGCTACGCTACGCGGGGGAGGATAAATATGTGATCCTGCCGTCAGGCCAGGAAGCGCAGGCGCTGGCGCCGCTTGCCATCGAAGCCCTACGGCTTTCGCCCGACACCTGCCGGACGTTGCGCCGGCTCGGCTTCAAAACCGTGGGCGCGCTCCTCGACAAGCCGCGCGCGCCGTTTGCCGCGCGTTTTCCGGCTGAGTTGCTGCAGCGGATCGACCAGGCGCTCGGCCGCCTCGAAGAGCCGCTGAAGCCGATCGTGGCGCCGCCGGTCTATCACACGTTGCGTTATCTGCTCGAGCCGATCTTCACCCAGGAAGCGATCGTCGCGCTCGCGCGCCGCCACATGCAGACGCTGGCACAGGTGCTCGTGCGCGACGACGTCGGCGCGCGCGGCTTGCGGCTCTCGCTCTACCGCGTCGACGGCGGCGTGGAGACGATCGACATCGCGCTCACCTTGCCGAGCCGCGATGTGGCGCACATCGTGCGGCTGATCGATCTGAAGCTCGAGGCGCTGGCGGCGGCGGAAGACGCCGGTTTCGGCTTCGAGGCGGTCGGGCTTGCGGTCACCCGCGCCGAAAGGATGGCGGCGCGGCAAAACGAGCTGATCGCCGGCGATAACGGCGGCGATGGCGCGGAAGGTTGCGCGCTCCTGGTCGATACGCTGCGGCAGCGGCTCGGGCCGCACAGCGTGCGCGGCTTCGCGCCGGTCGCCAGTCATTTGCCCGAGCGGGCTGAAAAACTTGCGCCGATTACGATTTCATCCTCCCTCGCTACGGGGGAGCTAAGAGAAGGGACCAACGGCGCTGCTGCATGGCCGGAGCCGGACCGGACAACGCGGCCGCTGCTTCTCTTGCCTCACGCCGAGCCGACCGAAGTCATGGCGCTCATTCCCGACGGGCCGCCGCGGCGTTTCCGCTGGCGCGGCGTCACCTATGAGGTCGCAGGCGCGCAAGGGCCCGAGCGGATCGGCGCCGAATGGTGGCACTTGAGCGCCCCGCCCGCTCCTGCCAACGCGAGCGCGCGGCTGCAGGCGCTGACCCGCGACTATTACCTGGTCGAAGACGCCGACGGTCACCGCTTCTGGCTCTACCGCGAAGGATTGTACGAGCGCGAGACCGTTGCGGCGCGCTGGTTCGTGCATGGATTGTTTGCGTAAGCGAGTCGTTTGCGTGCGTTTTTTCGCGTGAGAAAGTAGATGAGCGCGTACGCCGAACTGGCAGTGACCACCAACTTCTCTTTTCTGCGCGGCGCGTCGCATCCGCGGGAAATGGTCGAGGCCGCCGACGAGCTTGGCTGTTTCGCCATCGGCATTGCCGACCGCAATTCGGTCGCCAGCGTGGTGCGCGCCTATGACGAAGCCAAGAACCGCAACATCAAGCTTGTGGTCGGCACCCGCCTCGTCACGATCGACGGTTTCGAGGTGCTCGCCTATCCGACCGACCGCGCCGCTTACGGCCGGCTTTGCCGCCTGCTCACCGCCGGCAATCTCGCCGCCAAGAAAGGCGACTGCCATCTGACCTTCGAGCAAATTCTCGGCGCGAGCGAAGGCCAGATGCTGATCGCCATCCCGCCGGTTGATTTGAAAGTCTGCGCTCATTCCCGCGAAAGCGAGAATCCACGACTGGGTCCCCGCCTTCGCGGGAACGAGCGGAGAATGGATACATTCCCCCACCGCCTTGCTGCCCTCGTCGACGCCGTACCAAGCCGCACGTTTCTCGCCGGCATTCATTATCATCGCGGCGACGAGCCGCGCCGGCTCGGCTTGCTGGCCGAGCTCGGCGAAGAGATCGGCGCGCCGCTCGTTGCGGTCAACGATGTGCATTATCACGTGCCGGAGCGCCGTCCGCTTGCCGACGTGCTCACCTGCGTGCGCGAGAAGTGCACCATGGCCGAAGCGGGCTTGCGGCTTTCCGTCAACGCCGAACGGCACCTGAAAAGCCCGGCGGAAATGGCGCGGCTGTTCGCCCGCTTTCCCGGCGCGATCGCCCGCACGATCGAGATCGCCAAGGCCTGCAGCTTCTCGCTCGGCCAGCTCCAATACGAATATCCCGACGAGCCGGTGCCTCCCGGCAAAACCGCCCAACGACATCTGGAAGATCTCACCCGGGCGGGCGCGCAGGAGCGCTATCCGCAGGACAAATATCCCGACGGCATCCCTGACGACGTGCAAGAGCGGCTCAACGATGAGCTCGCCCTGATCGCCAAGCTCGACTACGCGCGTTATTTCCTCACCGTGCATGATGTCGTGCACTACGCGCGCCGGCAGGACAAAGAAATTCTCTGCCAGGGCCGCGGCTCGGCGGCCAACAGCGCCGTGTGCTATTGCCTCGGCATCACCTCGGTCAATCCCGAAAAGACAAAGCTTCTGTTCGCCCGCTTCATTTCCAAGAACCGCGGCGAGCCGCCCGATATCGACGTCGACTTCGAGCACGAGCGCCGCGAGGAAGTGATCCAATACATCTACGAGCGCTACGGGCGCGATCGCGCCGCGATCTGCTCGACCGTCGTGCATTACCGCTCGCGCCGCGCCATCCGCGAAGTCGGCAAGGTGATGGGACTGACCGAGGACGTGACCGCGGCGCTGGCGAAAACCGTCTGGGGCTATAGCGACGGCCTGCCGGACGAGCATGTGCGCCAGGCCGGGCTCGATCCCACTAATCCGGCGATCCGCCAGGCCGTGCATCTCGCCGACGAATTGATCGGCTTTCCGCGCCACCTCTCGAAGCATGTCGGCGGCTTTGTGCTCACGCGCGCGCCGCTCGACGAAACCGTGCCGATCGGCAATGCCGCCATGGACGATCGCACCTTCATCGAATGGGACAAGGACGATATCGACACGCTCGGCCTGATGAAGGTCGATGTGCTCGCGCTTGGCATGCTGAGCTGTCTCCGCCGCGGGCTCGATCTCCTGCAGCAGCATTACGGCAAGAGCTATTCGCTCGCGACGCTGCCGCAGGACGATCCCGCGGTCTACGAGATGCTCTCGCGCGCCGATTCCGTCGGCGTGTTTCAGGTCGAAAGCCGCGCGCAGATGTCGATGCTGCCGCGATTAAAGCCGCGCTGCTTCTACGATCTGGTCATCGAAGTGGCGATCGTACGCCCGGGGCCGATCCAGGGCGACATGGTGCATCCCTATCTGCGCCGGCGCGACGGCATCGACCAGGAGCATTACCCCTCGCCCGATCCGGCGCATGGACCGGCGAACGAACTGGAGGACGTGCTCAAGCGCACGCTCGGCGTGCCGCTGTTTCAGGAACAGGCGATGCAGATCGCGATCACGGCGGCGAAGTTTACGCCCGACGAAGCCGACGGGCTGCGCCGCGCCATGGCGACCTTCCGCCATACCGGCAATGTGCATCTGTTCCGCGAGAAGTTCATCAACGGCATGACCGCCCGCGGCTACGACCGCAGCTTCGCCGAAAACTGCTTCGGCCAGATCGAGGGCTTCGGCGAATACGGCTTTCCCGAAAGCCATGCGGCGAGCTTTGCGCTCCTGGTCTATGCCTCGGCCTGGATCAAATGCCGCTACCCGGACGTGTTCTGCGCCGCCATCCTCAACAGCCAGCCGATGGGCTTTTATCAGCCGGCGCAGCTCGTGCGCGATGCGCGGGCGCACGGCGTCGAGATCCGCGCCGTCGACGTCAATTTCAGCGATTGGGATTGCACGCTGGAGCCGGTTGCCCCCACCCTGACCGCGACTCCCACCTCCGCAACCGGGGGAGAGAACGTGCTAGGCAATCATGCGGTTCGTCTAGGCTTCCGCCTCGTTCACGGCTTGAGCGAAGACGAATTGCAGAAGCTCATTGCGGCGCGCGGCAACGGCTTTGCCTCGATCGAACGGCTGGCGGCGGTCACCGGCCTATCGCGTTTCAGCATCGAGCGGCTGGCGGAAGCCGATGCGTTCCGCTCGATGGGACTGGATCGCCGCGCCGCGCTGTGGACCGCGCGGCGGCTCGACGTGATCGGCATTCGCACGACGCGGCCGATGGCCGCTGCGAAAGACGCAGTCCCGAAGGGCAATAAAGTTGACGATGAAAGACTGCCGCTGCTTGCCCCGCATATGAGCGACGAATTGTTTCCGGAGCCCGCGGTCGCGCTGCCCGCCATGCCGCTCACCGAGCATGTGGTGGAGGATTACGTCACCACCGGCCTGTCGCTGAAGGACCATCCGGTGCGTTTCTTCCGCGAGCGGCTCAGCGCGCTCGGCGCCATGCGCAACGCGGCGCTGCGCAGCGAGGATTTGCGCCAGGATATGCGCGTGACCGTCGCCGGGCTTGTGCTGGTAAGGCAGCGGCCGGGCACGGCGAAAGGCGTCATCTTCATGACGCTCGAGGATGAGACCGACATCGCCAACATCATCGTCTGGCCGAAAGCCTTCGAGCACAACCGCCGCGTCGTGATGAGCGGACGCTTCCTCGCGGTGCGCGGCCGTCTGCAACGCGCAGGGCTAGTGATCCATGTGGTGGCGGAAAGCTTCGTCGATCTGTCCGGCGAACTGCCATTGCTACGTGATGATGGGCTGCGCGAAGACGGCGACCTGTTCGCGCCGAAATTTTCCGGCAGCCAGCATCCGGTGGACACGCAGTTGCTGCTCAAGAGCCGCGATTTTCATTGAGTAAGCCCCTTCCTCCCCCGCTTGCGGGGGAGGTGGCGAGCAACGCTCGCCGGAAGGGGCAAGCACCCGCTCGCTCAGAGCAAGCCAGCCCCCTCCACCGCCCTTTCCGGGCGGTCCCCCTCCCCCGCTCCGCTACGCTACGCGGGGGAGGATCACTCGCTCTTCCCCACGCTCTTTTCCAGCACGCGGGCGAGCCGCTCGGAAAAGGAACGCGGATCGGCCGGCCGGTCGCCCTCGAGCACGCGCGCTTCGTCGAGCAGGAGATGCACCGCATCTTCCTTGAGGCTTATTTGCTCGCCGCCGAGGCTCGCCAGCGCCACCACAAGCTGATGCCGCGGGTTGACCTCCAGGATCGGCTTCGAGGCGGAGCTCAACCGCCCAGCACCTGCGAGCATCCGTTCCAGCGCCCGGTCGGGTCCGACATCCGACGCCACCAGGCACACCGCGCTGTCGGTGAGTCGCTCCGACGCGCGAACCTCGGCCACCGTGTCGCCGAGCGTGGTCTTCATGAACACCAAAAACTGCTTCACCGCATCCTGCAGCTCCGGCGCTGGCGTGTCCTTGGCGTCGACCAGCGGGATCGCCGCAAGGTCGGCGGCGCCCTGCGTCACCGACTTGAACGGCTTGCCGTCGAACGAGCCAGCCGACATCACCCAGAAGGAATCGACCGGATCGGACAAGAGCAGCACCTCGATGCCACGCGCGCGGAAGCCTTCGAGATGCGGCGAGGATTTCAGCCGCTCGATGTCGTCGCCGGCGAGATAATAGATCGCGGTCTGATTGGGCTTGAGCCCGCCGACATACTCTTTCAGGCTTCGCCACGTTTCGCCGCCGGCGGTGGTCTTGAAGCGCGCCAGCGCGAGCAGCGCATCGCGGCGCTCGAAATCCTCGTACACGCCCTCTTTGAGGACGACGCCGAACAGTTCCCAGATCTTCTTGTAGTTGTCCGGCTCCTTGTCGGCGAGCCGCTCCAATTCGGAGAGCACACGGCTGGTGGCGCCTTTGCGGATGGCGCCGAGAAGCGGGCTTTCCTGGATCTTCTCACGCGAGACGTTGAGCGGCAGATCGGCGCTGTCGACGAGGCCGCGCACGAAGCGCAGATAGCGCGGCAGGATCTCGGCATCGTCGGTGATGAAGACCCGCTTGACGTAAAGCTTGATGCGGCCCTTGCGATCGGGATCGAACAGATCGAACGGCCGCGCGCCGGGCACGAAGAACAACGACGTGTAATCGTGCCGGCCCTCGGCGTGGAAATGAACAGTGAGCGTCGGCTCGTCGAACTGGCCGGCAATGCTGCGGTAGAAATCGGTATAGTCGGCGGGCGTGATCGAGGATTTGGGCTTGGCCCAAAGCGCCGCACCGTCGGTGATCTCGGCAACTTCCGCGCCCGGCTTCTCGACGATCGCGATCGGCACCGGCACATGGCCCGATTGCGCGCGCACAAGCCGCTCGATCGTGGCACGCTCGGTATAGGACTTGGCGTCCTGCATCAGATGCAGCACCACGCGGGTGCCGCGGCGCGGCGCATAGGCCGCCTCGGCCACCGCGACGGCAAACGAGCCCTTGCCGTCCGAGGACCAAACATGCGCCGTGTCGCTGCCGGCGCGGCGCGAAAAGACCTCGACGCGCTCCGCCACCATGAAGGCCGAATAGAAGCCGACGCCGAAGCGGCCGATCAGCGCCGTCTCCTCGTCGTCCTTGGCCGCTTCCAGCCGGTCGATGAACGCCTTGGTGCCGGAGCGCGCGATGGTGCCAAGCGACTCGATCAGCTCCTCGCGGCTCATGCCGATGCCGTTGTCCTCGATCATGAGCTGCCGCTGTTCGGCATCGACGGTGATCGTGATGCGTGGCGTCGGATTGTCGCCAAGCAGCGCGGGCTCAGCGATCGCCTCGTAGCGCAGCCGCTCGCAGGCGTCGGCGGCGTTCGAGATCAGTTCGCGCAGAAACACCGATTTCTCGGAATAGACCGAGTGCACCATGAGCTGCAAAAGCTTGGCGACATCCGCTTCGAATGGGCGGCTTTCCGATCGGATCTCCTCGGCGACGGTCATGGCAGCATCCCCGGCGATTTTCTTGACGGCGATTTGTTGGAGCGAATTCGTGCTCGAATTCTTCCGCCGAAATGGCGACCGCCGGCGGCCCAGTCAAGCCCCGGAAAGAGATTAAGAGCCGGCCAGCATGTCGGGGGTGTGCACGTGCTCGGGCCGCACCCCGACGGCAAGGAGCCGGCCCGGTATGCGCTGAAGCAGCGGCAGCGCGCCGACAAGCCTGAAGAGGAGCGGCGGTTTCGGCCGCTGCGTGCTCGCAAGCGCGGGGCTGATGATCCGCTTCTGCATGATGAGTTGCAGCGCCTGGGTGAAGCGCACCGGGAAGGTGCGCCGCGCTTGAATAGCGCGCAGGTCGTCGTCGCCCGCGGTGCCGGCCTTGAGCGGCGCGGCGAGCCGGTTGGCGGCGGCGACCGCGTCCTGGACGGCAAGATTGACGCCGACGCCGCCGATCGGCGACATGGCGTGCGCCGCGTCGCCGATGCAGATCAGGCCCGGCCGCCACCATTGCCGCAGCCGGTCGACCGCAACGCTCAGAAGCTTGATGTCGTCGAACGTCTTCAGTTCCTCGACGCGATCAGTGAGAAACGGCGACATGAACAAAACCCGCTTGCGGAACGCATCGAGGCCTTCGGCCTTGATGCCATCGATGCCGCCTTTCGGAATGACATAGGCGCACTGCCAATAGTCGCCGCGGTTGAGCATGATCATCATCGCGCCGGCCTCGAAATGGCCGAAGGTCTCGGTGTCGTCGCTCTCCTTGCGCGTGAGGCGAAACCACAGCACGTCCATCGGCGCGCCGTAGTCGTCGCTTTTGAAGCCGGCTTTCTCGCGCACGGTCGAGTGGCGGCCGTCGGCCCCGACCACGAGATCGGCGCGGATCGACAGTTCGCCATCAGGCGTCGTGGCGCGAAGCCCGACGACTCGACCGCCCTCCTCGATCAGGTCGGTCGCCTCCGCCTTCATGTGCAGATCGAAGGTCGGATAGCGCTTGCCCCGCGCGGCGAGGAAATTGAGGAAGTCCCATTGCGGCATCAGTGCGATGTATTTGCAGCGCGTCGGCAGGTGTGTGAGATCGATCATGCGCACGCGCTCTGCGCCGATGAGCGCGGTCAGCCGGTCGACCTTCTGATGCGGCAGCTTCAGGAATTCGTCGAGCAAGCCGAGTTCGGCCATCAGCTCCAAGGTGGACGGGTGGATCGTGTCGCCGCGGAAATCGCGAAAGAAGTCGGCGTGCTTCTCCAGCACCGCGACATTCACGCCGGCACGCGCGAGCAGAAAGCCGAGCATCATGCCGGCCGGACCGCCGCCGGCGATGCAGCACTTGGTGGCGATCGTCGTGTTCGGCATCTTCCGACATTCCCCGGATCGGCCGGCAGGAGTGCCGGCCGCTGTCAGGCCGCCGGCTGCGGCGTTTGCGGCGCGACGCCGAGCTTCTTCTGCAGGCTGGTCGACGACGTGGTGTATTGGAACACCAGCCGCTTGTCCGGATAAACGTAGTGGTGCGCCTTCTGCGCCATCAGCGCGCCTTCATGGAAGCCCGACAGGATCAGCTTAAGCTTGCCCGGATACCAATTTATGTCGCCGATCGCGAAAATCCCCGGCACGCTGGTTTCGAAGGCCGAGGTCTCGACCGGGATCAGTTCGTTGTTCTTGAGCTCGAAGCCCCAGTTGGCAACCGGGCCGAGCTTCATGGTCAGGCCGAAGAACGGCAACAGCGCGTCGCAGGCGAGGTCGTGCATCGAGCCGTCGTTGCCCTTGACGACAGCCTTGCTGAGCTGGCCGTCGGCGCCGTGCAGCTGCGTGACCTGACCGAGCAGAAAATCGATTTTGCCTTCGCCGACGAGCGCCATCATCTTGTTGACGCTGTCGGGAGCGGCGCGGAATTCGCTGCGCCGATGCACCAGAGTCAAATGACTGGCGATCGGCGCGAGATTGAGCGTCCAGTCGAGCGCGCTGTCGCCGCCGCCGACGATCAGAATGCGCTTGTCGCGAAACTGATCCATCTTGCGCACGGCATAGTGCAGCGACTTGCCCTCGTAGGGCTCGACGCCCGGAATGGGCGGCTTCTTCGGCTGAAACGAGCCGCCGCCGGCGGCGATGACCGCGACCTTGCACTCGAACACCTTGCCCAGGTCGGTGGTGACGCGGAACAAAGGATCGCCGATCTTTTCCACCTTCTCGACCATCTCGTTGAGATGGAATTGCGGATTGAACGGCTTGATCTGCTCCAGCAGCGCATCGACCAGGCCTTGCGCGCTGGTCATGGGGATGCCCGGAATGTCGTAAATCGGCTTTTCCGGATAAAGCTCAGCGCACTGCCCGCCGATCTTGTCGAGAATGTCGATGAGATGCGCTTTCATATCGAGCAGGCCGAGCTCGAACACAGCAAACAAGCCGATCGGGCCGGCACCGATAATGACAACGTCTGTTTTGATTGGTTCGACCATAACGTATCCGTACTCGTCTTTAGGGATGTATCTGTTGCGTTAATGAGGGTTGCGAGTGTCTAGAGCACATCCCGATCCGATGGAAGAGGAGGCTTTCGCGCTGCGCCCGCCCCGTGCCGATTTGTTCCAGCCGCAATGGAAATGTGCCAGCCAATGCGGCGATCGGAAAAAAACGGTCTCGAATAAGCCTCGAGGCCGACAATCCGTTTTCCTCGGCGTCGCGTCAGCCGCGAAGCGCCATGCGGAATGCCAACCACAACGGGCGTGGAGAAAGAACGAGCGGCGTCAAGCCTGCCGCTCGGGCGTCCGCACCACGAGGCCATCGAGGACCTCGGTGACCTTGATCTGACATGACAGCCGGGAGTTCGGCTGCACGCCGTAGGCAAAGTCGAGCATGTCCTCTTCCATGGGCGCCGGCTCGCCGACCTTCTCGCGCCAGCTCTCGTCGACATAGACATGACAGGTGGAGCAGGCGCAGGCGCCGCCGCACTCGGCTTCGATCCCGGGCACGCCGTGCTTGATCGCCGTCTCCATGACGGTCGAGCCGACTTCGCCTTCGACCGTGCGAGCTGTGCCCTCGACGTCGATAAAAGTGATTTTGACCATGTTGGAAGGCGATCGCTGGAAGAGAAAACCCGTTGCCGACGAGGAGTGGCGACGGAAGACGCCGGCCGGCGGCTGTCTTCTATCGGCTCACGCCGCGCAGCGCCAGTCCTTGACAGGCGAAACTGTCGATGCCCGAAATTGAAGAAAGTCAGTGGTCGCGCGAGCGGCCACGGCTTGGCGCGGGCGCTTCCTCGGTTTCGCCCAAGCGAAGCCCGATCGCCAGGCGCGCCTCGAAGCTTGCCGCTTCGAGTTCCGCGATCGCCGCGAGCATGGCCGTTTCGTCGGCCGCGCCGGTCGCGGCTTGCTCCAGTCGCTCGGCCGCCTGCGCTACGCGCCACGCACCGATGCCGCATGCGGAACCTTTGAGCGTGTGCGCGGCCGCGGCCGTACGCGCCGGGCCGGCGCCGGCGATCCGCTCCAGCGTCATCGCTGTCTGCCGCGCGAAAATCTCCAGAACTTCCCGCTCGAGACTGCGGTCGCCAAGCGTCATGCGCTCGAGATGAACCTGATCGATGCTGGTCGACATGTGCTCACGCGCTGGCAAGCTTGCTGCGTTTGATTGGGTCACGGCGTGCCTCCCCGACATTTTCTTCCCTTGCCGTTGCCGCAAACATGCACGTACAGCGCGAAAAAGCGGTAAATCTCAGTGCCCTTGAGAGAATTTGGCCGGCCATTTCGGCATCCTGGGTAAGCACGGCGTTACCGGACACGCGCAATGCCGACTTTTCCACCGGCCGCCCACAAAAAGGCGGCGGCCGCTCCGGAACTTATGCCGAATTGCCCTCAACCGGCCCAAGACCGGCCGCATTGTTGGCCGCAGAATGGCGCATCCCGTTCGAGGAGCCGGAAATTTCCGGTCATGGTAACCAGATCGTTAAAGCGTTAACGATGATTAAAGGATGGTTACCAATCCGGTTTCTTTCGATCCGCCAGACCAATAGGATGGGGTTTGGCAGTAGGACGTGAGGGCGGGGGAAGTCCTCATGCGGATGGGTACTTGAACGATCAACGCGCTCGTGGGCGCGGCCGAGCTCGCCTCGGCCGCCCTGGTTCGGCGTAATTCGCGAGGCGACGACCGACATGGCCAACAACCCGAAGAAGATCGTGGATCCGACCGAGGCGGCGCTCTCGGCGATTCAAGAAGCTTTGAAAGTCCGAGACGACGAGGACTTGCCGGATGATGAACGGGCCGTGGGGAATTCAGCGCCCGCACATGATGACTGGAACGACAGCCCCGCGCTTTCCAGCCAGCACGTCTTCGAGCCGGAGGAAATCGCCCCTCCGATCAGCGGGCAACGCGCCTACCCGGCCAACGACGACCAGCAATCGATCGGCCAGATCCTGCGCGCGCTGCAGAACCGCCCTCCCCGCACGTCTTATTTCTTCGCCGCGATCTTTTCCGGCGCCTGGATCGTCGGCTGCCTGGCGCTGTCGTGGGCCTATCTCGGCGACGTGAGCGCAGCGCTCGGCCCCAATCACTCGCCGATGGCGCTCATGATCGGTCTTGGCACGGCAGCGTTGCTGCCGATCATCTTCTTCTTCGGCGTGGCGCATATGGCCTGGCGTTCACAGGAGCTGCGGCTGATCGCGCAGTCGATGGCGCAGGTCGCCATGCGCCTTGCCGAGCCGGAAAGCGTCGCGCGTGAATCGATCGTCACGGTCGGACAGGCGATCCGCCGCGAAGTCGCCGCCATGGGCGACGGCGTCGAGCGGGCGCTGGCGCGGGCGAGCGAACTTGAAGCGATGGTGCGCAACGAAGTGGCGGCGCTCGAACGCACCTACAGCGACAACGAGGTGCGCATTCGCGGCCTGTTGCAGGATCTCGCCAACCAGCGCAACACGCTGGTCGGGCAAGCCGAACAGGTGCGGTCCGCCATCAACAACGTGCACATCGATCTGACGCAGGATTTATCGACCATCAGCGATCTCGTCGGCCAGCAAGTCAACGAGGCGGCCGAACGCGTCACCCATTCGCTCGCCGAAAAGGGCGAGCACATCACGGTGGCGCTGGGGCAGATCGGCGACAATATGATCCAGCAGCTCAGCGTGCGCGGCGAAGACCTGATCGTGCGCCTGGAAGGCGCCAGCGAAGAGACCGCGCGTGCGCTGGCGACTGCCAGTGAGCAGCTTACCACCAGCCTCAATTTCAAGACCGACCATATCAGCGAGGAATTCTCCGAGATCGCCCGCGGCCTGGAAGACATGATGTCGGCGCGGCTCGACAGCGTGACTGACAATTTCTCGGAGAAATCGCTCTCCGTGGTCGACATGATGGTCGGCCGCTCGCAGGAACTCACCGACTCGATCGTCAACACCTCGAGCCAGCTTGCCGAAACCTTCGCGGCGCGCGCCGAGGAGGCAAACTCGACGCTCAGGGCGTCGGGCGAATCGATCGTTCTCGACCTCAATCTGCGCGGCGGCGACGTCGCCAAGAAGCTCGAAGCGGCCGGCGCGCGTGTCGCCGAGTCCCTGATCGCGCGCACCGCCAAGATGACAGACACGGTGCGCGAGACCGCCGAACAGGTAGCGGAGACGCTCGCCGCCCGAACCGGCGAAGTGACCAACACGCTCAAGGCCAGCGCCGATCAGGTTGCCGGCGTCGTGTCCGCCCATGGCGACGAGGTCCAGCAACTTCTGGCCGCGCGGCTTGCCGCCTTCGAACAGATGTTCGGCCAATCAGGCTCCGAGCTCGGCGAGAAGATCGCTCGCGAAACCTCGACGCTCGGCACGCTGATCACCCGCCACCTCGCCGAGTTCGACCGCACGGTAAAGACCTACGGTTCCGAGCTCGTCGAGCGGCTTGGCGCACGCACGCAGGACGTTTCGGAGTCCATGCGCAGCTATGTGGACAATTTCGACACGCGCGTGACCGCCAAAGCGGCGGAAATCGGCACCAACCTCGACCAGCGACTGACCGGCTTCGAACAAACGCTCGACAGCCGCACGGCCACCATCACCGAAGCCCTGGCGGCCCGCATCATGGATATCGCCAAGACCTTGAGCGAGGGTGGACGCGATGTCGTGAGCGCTGTCGACAAGCGTATCGCCGACGTCACCTCGGTGATCGACACGCGCGCGGCGAAGCTTACCGAGTCGATCGGGCAGCGCGGCGCCGAAATCGACAAGGTGCTCGGCGCCCAGGCGCTGAAGGTCGCCAACACGCTCGATAGCCGCATCGGCCATCTCGAGCACCTCCTGGTTGGCCGCGCCGAAGCGGTCAGCCAGCAGATCGAGACGCGGAGCCGGGCCGCCGCCGACCTCCTGAATGCGCGGATGGAAGAGCTGTCGGAGGCCATCACCACCAACGCCGGCAATGCCGAACAATCGCTCGGCCAGCTCACTGCCCGCACCGTGGAGGCGCTCGGCAAGAGCGCGGCGGCCTCCACCGCCGCAAACGAAGCGCTCAATCGCAGCGCCACCGCCGCGACCGATGCGCTCAACCGCGGCACGGCCGAGGCCACCGTGTCGCTCAATCGCAGCGCCGCCGCGCTGAGCAACAACATCGCGACAACCGCCGCCGCCGCCAGCGAATTGCTCGGCAAGGCGACGCACAGCGCCACCGATCTCGTGAGCAAGAGCGCCGCCGCCGCCAACGATGCCATCGGCAAAATCAGCGAAGGCGCGGCCGCCACGATCGCACGCAGCTCGGCCACCGCCACCGAGGCGATCGGCAAGACTGGCGACGGCGCCGCCGCCCTCATTGCCCGCAATTCGGCAGCGGCCAACGAGGCGCTCGGCAAGACCGGCGACGGTGCGGCAGCCCTCATCGCGCGAAATGCAGCCGCCGCCCATGAAGGAATCGGCAAGACCGGCGAAAGTGCCGCCGCCCTCATTGCCCGCAATGCAGCGGCCGCCAACGACGCCCTCGGCAAGACCGGCCAAAGCGCCGCCGTCCTGATTGCGAACAATGCGGCGGCCGCCAACGACGCCCTCGGCAAGACCGGCGAAAGCGCCGCCATCTTGATTGCGAACAATGCGGCGGCGGCGAAAGACGCGATGGGCAAGACCACCGAAACCGCCGCCGCGCTCATGACGAAGACGGGCGAAAGCGCCGCTGCGCTGATGACGCGGAGCGCCGCCACCGCCAACGAGACGGCCAACAAGACGAGCCAGATCGCCGCCGAAGTGCTGACGCGCGGCGCCGCCGAAGCGGCCGCCGCGCTCAGCCGCAGCGCCAACGCGCTGAGCAACACAATCGCGACCAGCGCCGCCGCCGCCAACGACTCTATCGGCAAGACGACGCACAATGTCTCCGAGTTGATGACCCGCAGCGCCGCCGAAGCAAGCGCGACCTTGACCCGCAGCGCCAATGCGCTGAACGCGACGATCGCAAACAGCGCAGGCCTTGCCGGCGAAACGATCGGCAAGACCTCGGCCGCGGCCGCCGACCAGCTCGCCAAGAGCGCCGCCGCCGCCAGCCAAGCGATCGGCCGCAGCGCCAACGAGGCCGAAGCGACGCTGGCCGGCATGAGCGCGGAGGTCGTGCGCAATATCTCCGGCCGGGCCGACGAGATCAGCACGGCGGTGACCCAGCGCGTCGGCGAGATGACGCAACTGCTCGACGAAAGGTCGAATGGCTTGCTCACCGCAATTTCCGGCAAGGGCCACGAACTCGCCGGCGAAGTCGGCCGCATCACCGATCAGGCCGTGAAGGCGATCGAGGCCAAGAGCTTCGTCTTCACCCAGACGATGATGGAGAACAGCGAAGAGATCGCGCGGCTGATCAACGACGCGAGCCTCACCGCGACCGCGGCCATGACGCGCTCGCTCGGGCAATTGCAGGAAGGCGCCCAGGGCGTCAGCGACGCGGCCAAGACGACAATCACCCGCACACTCGAAGACGTGCAGTCCGCGCACCACTCGGCGATCGAGGAGTCGAAACGGACCGCATCGGCGACCATCGCCGACATGCTGGAAACCCACGGCATGCTGCGCTCCGACACGACCGCCCTGTTCGAGCGCCTGCGCGAGGCCAATATCCTGCTGCAGGAAGTGTTGAGCGGCGCGCACGAGAATATGAGCTCGCTCGAGCGCACGATGGTCACGCGCGTCTCGGAATTCGTCGGCGCGATGAACGATCTGACGCTCAAGAGTGACACCAGCGCCAACGTGGTGCAGCAGCATGTCGGCTCGTTCAACGCCATTACGGCGAAGGCGTTGCAGGAGCTGGGCGAGCTTGCCTCGCAGTTCAGCACGCACGGCCGTTCGCTGGCGGAGGCGGTCGAGCTTCTGGAAAAGAGCAATCGCCGTACGGAAGAGTCGGTGTCGACCAAGCGGCAAACCATCGAGGCGCTCGTCTCCACGCTCGACACCCGCACCGACGATTTCGCGCAGCGGCTCGTGCGCTTCTCCGGTCTGCTCGACGAGTCGCTCGACGCGGCAACGTCGCGCGCCCGCGAGATTGCCAGCGTGATCGCGGAGACCAGCAACACCAGCGTGCAGACGATCGAGCAGCAATACGAGCTTGTGCGCGCAACCTCGGAAGAGGAGCGCCGGCGCACCAGCGAGACGCTGAACACCCTCTACGAGGAAGCGACCGGCCAGGCTCACACCCTGCTGCATCAATCCGCCGAGCGTTTTGCCGAGATCATGCAGGGCCTCAAGCAGATGTCGACGGAAATGCAGCAAGAGCTCGAGACGACGCGCGCCGAACTGCGCCGCGGCATCTTCGAATTGCCGCAGGAGACGGCGGAAAGCGCCGCGCAGATGCGGCGGGTCATCGTCGATCAGATCGAGGCGTTGGCGGAGCTCAACCGCATTGTCGCCCGGCATGGACGCACGCTCGACACCACCGAGCCGATGCGGCCGGAACCGTCGCGGCGCGAGGCCGAGCCGGCTTACACCGGCGGCACGCGCCCGCAGCAATCACGGCCCATGCCGGTCCGCGACATTACGGGTGGACCGCAGCCTCCTCGCGGCGACATCACCGGCGCGCCGCGCCGGCCGGAAGCGCCGCCGCTGCAGCAGGGCCAGAACGGCCGCAACGGCTCGGGCTGGCTGAGCGATCTTCTGACCCGCGCCTCGCGCGACGACAGCCCTCCGATCGCGCCGCCGGCCGGCCGCGGCGATGAGCGCCCGCGCGAGAATACGGACTCGCTTGAATCGCTCGCGGTCGACGTCGCGCGCATGATCGACCACGAGGCCGCGGCCGATCTGTGGGAACGCTACAAGCGCGGCGAACGCGGCATCTTCACGCGCCGCCTCTACACCGCCCAGGGGCAGAAGGCGTTCGACGAAATCCGCCGCAAATATCGCGCCGATCCCGAGTTCCGGCAGACCGTCGAGCAATATATCCACGAGTTCGAGCGCCTGCTCGACGACGTGTCGCGCGGCGATCGCGGCACGGCGGTAGCGCGAAACTACCTGACCTCGGACACTGGCAAGGTCTACACCATGCTGGCGCATGCGGCGGGGCGGTTCGAGTAGAACCGCCCTCTCCTGCCGGCGGCGGAACCGCAATGAGGCCAAGCGCAGCGCGGCCGCGCCGGCCTGTGGCTGCTTCGGGACTGCGGCTTCAGACCGGCTTGCGTGCGGAGCGCAAGCGGCGTTACGGTTCGCGGCATGGAAGCTCCGGTTTCCTTACCTACCGTTGCCGACGTTGAAGCGGCGGCGCGCCGGCTTTCCGGCATCGCGCTTCGCACTCCGCTTTTGACCTCTGCCGCGCTCGACGCCATGACCGGCGGCCGGATTTTTCTCAAAGCCGAGACGCTGCAGCGCACCGGCTCGTTCAAGTTCCGCGGCGCCTACAACAAGCTCGCATCGATTCCACCTGAGCAGCGCGGCGGCGGGGTCGTCGCCTACTCTTCCGGCAATCATGCGCAAGGTGTCGCGGCCGCGGCGCGGCTCCTCGGCATGCCGTGCGTCATCGTGATGCCGCACGACGCGCCGCGCGCCAAACGCGAACGCACCGCCGCACTCGGCGCCGAGATCGTGCTTTATGACCGCGTGCGCGACGATCGCGAAGCGATCGCGAGCGAGATCGCGGCGTGGCGCGGCGCCATCCTGGTGCCGCCTTATGACGATGCGCTGATCATCGCCGGCCAAGGCACCGCCGGGCTCGAAATCGTCGAAGACCTCGCCGCACGCGGGCTTACGCCCGACGTGGTCGTGGTCACCGCGTCCGGCGGCGGGCTCACCGCCGGCATCGCGCTTGCGGTGCGGGCGCGGGCGCCGAAGGCCGCGCTCTACACCGCCGAACCGCAAGGCTTCGACGACCATGCCCGCTCGTTCCGCAGCGGCCGGCGCGAGCAAAATGCCGCCGTCAGCGGCACGATCTGCGACGCGCTGATGGCGCGCACGCCCGGGCGGCTCACCTTCGCCATCAATCAATCGCTGGTCGGCGCCGGCGTCGTCGCGAGCGACGAAGAGGTCGCAGACGCGGTCGCTTTCGCCTTCTCCGAATTGAAGCTCGTGGTTGAGCCGGGCGGCGCGGTGGCGCTTGCCGCACTGATGACGCGCAAGGTTGATGTAACCGGTAAGACCGCAGTCGCCGTTCTTTCCGGCGGCAATGTCGATCCCGAACTGTTTTCGCGGCTGGTGGCTTAAGCGCGCACGAAAGCGCGCGAACAAAAACGCTCGATCCGCCGCGTTGAGCCTCGTCATTCCGGGGCGCGACAAATCGCGAGCCCGAAATCCATAACCCCTACCGGTGCATGCTTTGCTCGACCAGTGGTTATGGATTCCGGACTTGCCGCATGCGCGGCAATCCGGAATGACGAAAGCATCTGCTCTAAGCACCGGCGCCGGGCAGAAAGCAGCGGATCTGCGTCGCGCCGTTTGCATCCATGTAGGGCCAGACGACCGCAGGCCCGTATTTGTTTGGTTCGGTCACCAACGCGTTTTCAGGAACCGTGATCCACTCGCCATGCAATCGCACGCGATAGCGGCCATCCCGGGTATCCCAATCCACGTTCTCGACTTTGAAGCCGTCCGCGAAGGAACAACACAAGCCTTTTCCGCTCGCCAACTGATCGAACCACGCATGCAGTGGCTCATTGGCGTAGCGGCCGTCATCACGCGCCGCGACATCGTTCGAAAGTAAAGCACTCATGCACAACGCTACGCCCGCCAACATAGGACCGGTGAGTCTGTGCATCGTGGCCTCCAGATGATCGTTTTACGCGGACCAACAACAAAGGGTCCTGCAGACCTGGAGAGAAAGCTTACTTGCCTGCGCCTTTTGTTGATCCGCACCGAGCTAGTGGAAAGCAACTTCCGTGCCGTTTACCGAATCACGCGCTGAGCAGCTATCTTTGACTAACAAAATATGACGCAATGCGCGACGGCTGATGACGACCACGCGGTCATGGAACTTTTGTTCCAGATTGCCAAAGCGCCTTAGCTGAACAACGCGATCAGCTCTTCTTCGCTGAGCCCATAGAGCGCGGCGAGCGGATCGTTCGCTGGCCGACGCGGCTTCGCTGCGGCGGCGGTCACACTTTCGCCGCAGGAGGGCGATGACGCGACTTGTGGCGGCTCCCGCCCGCCGCGCGTTGCAGGAACCGCAAACGTGCCCGCTTCGATGGCAAGAGCCGCGCTCGCGGTTTCGATGACTGGGGCCGCACTCACAGATTCGACCGCAACCGCGCTCGCCGCTTCATCTTTATGTTCAGGTATCTCGGCGACGACGTTGATGTCGTCTTGCGGGTGCGGAGCCGCCGCAGGCGATTCGGCCGGCGCGGC